>BQJI01000008.1 GCA_021604625.1 Hyphobacterium sp.
AAGATACATTGCCGAGCGCGTGCGGACCGACTGGACCGATACCATCAACATCAATTGTCACGGTTCCACCGGCTGTGACAACACGAGATGCCGGCGGGAAGGCGCTAGTTTCGTCAATCAGCGTGAAGCTGTCCGACTCGCTAACGAAGGTACCGCAATCGCTATTGCAGGTTACAGCCACTGTGGCGCCCGAATCTTGGCCCGCATTCGCTGCCAAACGGTTCATCTGAAGGCTGAACGTGTTATCACCCGCGCAATCGCGGAATGTGCCTGTGCTGCGATAGGTTACAGACGTGCTCCCGATGCCACCACCCGACTGAACGGTCATGGTACATGCGGGGGCACCGGCGTCTCCGAAGTCCGCGTCATCGGCAATTTCGCCCAACACGAGCCCACCGGTAGCGGTGATGGTGATATCGACTACAGCCGTTGCGCCGAGCGCATCATAATCAGCGTGGTCCGAATCGTGAGTAAAAATTGCTTCGGCACCAATATCGCCATCGTATTCGGAAGCGAAATCACGGTCGGTCCGCAGATCGCCGGTCGCCGCCGTAAAATTGTCCTGTGCCAGAGCGGCACCTGAGAGAAGTGCAGCCAGCGCTACACCAGAAAGAAGTTTAGTCGTAGTCATAGGGATATCCCCCCTCTAGATTTACATTATTGCCATGGCCATGACACGCCACGACGTTTCCAACATGACCGCCTCGGCAGAGAAGGAACAAACGAAAAGCCTGCACCCGACCTTCACCTTGTGACGCCCCTTAGCCCCGCAAAGCGCAGAACATGTCAGAGACTTCATGACGTAATGGGCATGTTAGACGGTTTAACACCGGGAGTGTCAAGGTGAATCATGGCCGCGAGAGGGCGTGAAATTCACATTCAAGGCGCATTCCGATGCGTTGGTGTGAAGATCGAGCCTTTGCCGTTTCAGTAATACTATTTAAAAACAATGAGATATGGCGATTCGGGTTTGAATTTCGACAATTCTGTAATTGTGCCCGGGCGTGGTTCCGTGGCAACAGTCGAGACCCCGCCGCACAAGCATGAGGGGAAATTTCCAAGCGTTTTCAACCGGGGCGAATTGGAAAGCGCTTCGAAGCCCGCTGCGCGAGCGCCTCTATTCCCGTCATCACAGGGCCGCGCCGGCGCGGATCCGGGTGATCTGACGATGCACGAGATACCCCGGACCTTCGCTTCGTTCGCCGCGCCATAACGCAGGGGAAAAGTCAGGCCCGTTCCAGTGCGCAATCGGGCGCAGTCGGTCGGCGTCGCCAGAGCCGTCTGTCCGGCGAAGTCAGGGTCAACACCGCCTCCCCATCGCACAACCCGCCCGCCGAGACATGCAGCGGCGCATCAGCCGTGACGCGCCAGCCGTCGGGCAGATCGGGAAAGCGGCGATTGATATCATCGGGTGCAATTTCGAGCGGGGCGGCGTCAAGTACGGCGCGATAGCGCAGGCTGGTCATACCGGTTTCCAGTGCCGAGAGGGCCAGTCGGGCCTCGCGTCTCTCCAGGCTGGTTAGCAGGGAGGGAACGGCCAATCCTCCCGCCAGGGCAATCAGGCTGACGGCCAGCAGGACTTCCAGCAGAGAATAGCCAGCCTTGCCGCGTCCGGCGAGGCCAGGGGAATCGTGACTAGTTTCCTGCGCCGACATCTGGTCGGTCATTCGGGTCATTGCCGCGGGAATAAAGATCTGCGGCCAGCCCCTCACCGCCCGGTTCACCGTCATTCCCATAACTGTAGACAATGCCGCGCCGCGAAAGCGATTCGTGTGGTCTATAAAGGAAATTCGCGCCCCATGGATCGGTCGGTGAGCCGCCATCGAGATACGGACCGTTCCAGCGGTCAACGAGATCGGGCGGCGGCACGGAAAGCGCGGCCAGACCTTCTTCCGGCGCCGGATAGCGGCCGACATCAAGGCGGTAGGAATCCAGCGCGGTCTCGATCATACGGATCTGGGTTCGCGCGGCGGTGATCTGGGAGGAATCCAGCTGGCCAAACAGGCGCGGCGCAATCAGGGCGGCGAGCAGCGCCACGATCGCCACGGCGATCAGCACTTCAATCAGCGAATAACCAGACCGGTGCGACGGCTGGCGGGCCGTTTCGGGGGAATCTGCCGTGTCCGGTTGGGCGTCCATGTTGTTATCCTCTTTGCAGGTCTGCCGCACGTCGTGATGGTCGCAAGCGTGTCCCGCCATCTTGCACAAGGCACACCTGACGTTATACATTTTGCGCAAGGAGTTTTCCAGACCTGATGCGCAGCGGATTCACCCTCATCGAAGCGCTTGTCGCGCTGGTCATTGCCGCACTGATCACGCTGGTACTGATGGATACATTGTCAGCCGCCACCGGGCATGCAACGCGGATCGAAGCGGCAACGCGCGCCCACACCGCGCGAACGCTGGCGCTGATACCGGTCACACGGGCGCTGGATGCCACGGTGCCAGATTATCATGACGGCGACAATGTATTCACAGGAAATGCAACGCTGGCCCGCGGCCTGACCCTCGCTGGAATCGTCGGCCGGGCCGCCGCGCCGTCTACCTTCGAACTGGAAATTGCGGAAACTGATGGCGCCGTACGCCTGATTTACCGCGAGAATGGCGAGACGCTGATCAATGTGGCTGTGCCGGACGGCGCGCGCCTGGCTTATCGCGATCCGGCCGGGGAGGAATACGCTGTATGGCCGCCCGAAGACGGATTTGATCCTGACCCGCTTTATTACCGCCCGATACCCGCGGCGATCCTGGTGTTTGACGGCGAAAACGCCGTTCTGGCCGCTGCACCGTCGCGGACCACCGGGCTGACGCTGCGAACGCGCGACTTCGATCTCGTCCTGTGAGGATATCCCTACCCCACCCCGCCGGACGTGACGGATATGTCTTCATCCTGGCGCTGGCGGCGATTGCCGCGCTGGCGTTGATACTGGCCGGAGCCTATGCCGTGCAGAGGGTCAGCTCTGACGGGGCGGCCGAGCTGTTATCGCAAACGCGGCTGGAAGGTGATTTGCGCTCAGCCCAGGTCACAGCTCTCTATGTCTTGCTGACCGCGCCGCGCGACGACACAACGGTCAATTATGGCGGCGTCGCCAACCCCGACATTTTCGAGGGCGGTCTGATAGAGGTTGGCGATGCGATCAACGCGCGTGGTGAGCCGCGCCGGATCGAGATCAATGGCCGCACAATCATCATCCGGCTGATCTCGTCACAGGGCCTGATCGGGCTGGACCCCGATGACCCGCGAAAGGCCCGCCTTTTTCTGGAACAGGCCGGGCTGGATCCCGCCGAGGCCTCGCGGTTGGCCGCAAGGCTGGGCGATTATGCCGATGGCGACGATCTCAGGCGACTGGGGGGCGCCGAGCGCGCCGATTACCCCGAAGGTCGTGAACCGGCGAATGCGCCCTTGCGACTGGCGCGTGAAATTTGCGCGGTGCCTGGCTGGGACGTCTTTCCTCTGTGCGCAGAAGATCCGCGGCTGATGGATCTATACTTTACCATCACGCCGGGCGCATCCAGCCATCCTGCCTTTTTGCCTGACCATGTCCAGAATCTGTTATTTTCCGATGCGCCGGGTCTGGCGCGCCTGCGACAGGCCTTTGCGCCCGCCGTCTCGAATTTTGCGGATTTAGGACTGGATGGATGGGACGCAGTGAACCAGGGAGAATTTGGCTACGGACCCTTGGGCTCTGAGTTTTTGATCTTGACCCACGAGCCGCAGGCAGGCTTAGTCTTGGCCGCCCAAATCAGGCTCACACCAGGGGATATTGCATCGCCCTATCAGACCACTTTCGATTTCGTGATAGGAGGAGTGAGAGTTGAGCAGGAATTCGGTCTCACGGATGCAGACGAACTCGAGGTATTTCCCGTCCCCGAACCGCCGTCGAATTAGCCCGGGAGGGCTTGAACCGCGGACGCGCAAAGCCTTCCTGCGTGCCCTCTTCCTGGGTGAGATGATCGTCATCAGTCGTGCCCTGCTTCACTTCGAGCGCATTGAACGTCCGCCCGGCCCGATTGACGACCGGATGCGCGCCGCGATGAGCCTGATGGCCCGCACCCGCGCGCCATTTGAAGACCCCGGACTGCATGTGGTTTGGCAAGACCGGCACGCTGCCGTCTGGTCGTGGGACCAGGCCCGACTGACCGACCTTGGCGCGCAGGAGAGCGCCTGGTTCATGCCGGAACCGGCGTTGGGCGGAAGCCGGAAAATCGCCAATGCCGGAACCGCAGACGACGGCTTCGTCCTAATGGAACGCCGTGATGGTTATGAGGGTCAGATCCGCCAGAATGGGGAACTTGCCGCCAGCCGTTTCTGGACCCGCCGCCCGGACGAGGCGGAGACCGCGCGATTCCGCCGCGCCACACATGCGTCCACTGCTCCAGACACCGCCGAGGCCGACAACGGACCGCGCCCGCTGAACGAGCGTATCCGGGACATTACCTCACGCATTCAGCCGGTTCATGCCGCGGTCCTCGTTTTGTTGCTGATCGGTACGCCGCTATTGCATGCTGCTGGATCACAGCTGCGATTGTCGATGGAGCAGGCCACGGCCCGGAATGCCCTGGCTGCTTTCACCGAGAATAGTGCCGGGGATTTTGGGGCGCTGGACAGCTATCGCGCTCACAGTGCCCAACTGGCCATTTATCGCGAGGCGCTGGAGCGGATCAATCCACTGGCCCCGGCAGCGGAAATTGCCGAAGCAGCAGGCGCGCTAGACACGCGGATCACCCAGTTGCGTATCGAGCCCGACCGGGTGCGTGCCCTGATCGATGCCAGCGGCTCGCTTGATCCCGCGGCGTTGGCGCAAGCACTGGAATTACAGCCGACGCTCGTCAATGTCCGACTGAACCGCACCGCCAACAGTGCCGCCTGGGAGGCGCAGGCGGATCTGACAGCTCCCGAAGCTCCCGAAGCTCCCGCCGAAGATACAGAGGAAACTCAATGAGCGGCACGCTGTCATCTTTTTCCACATCCTTGCGCAATGCGCTGGGCGCAATAAGTGATCGGGCGCAATACGGGCTTGTCGTGCTTGCTGGCCTTGGCGGTCTCTATGCGCTGACAAGCCTGAACGACGCCAATGAGCAGGCTCGCCTCGCCCTGAACGGGGCCCAACGGCAGCTTAGCGCCCGTCAGGCAGCACTGGAGCAACGCGACTGGGCAACACTGGCGGCCGAGGCAGAACGACTTACAAATGCTGCGGAATCCCGGTTCTGGCGTGCGCCAACCGAGGGCATTGCAGCGGCGCGGATACAGGGTGCCCTCGAAGCCGCGGCGCGAACGGCTGGTCTGCGCGATGCGCGTGTCCAGGTGATGGAAACCGGGCAGCTGGATCGCAGCGCGCCGGGGCCCGCCACCCGCCTGTTCGAAGCCGAGGTCACAGCGCGTGATAGCGGCGGAGCCTTTGCACCCTTTATCGAGGCGGCTGCTGGCGCATCCGGAGAGTTGCGCGCCGTGCGGCTGGACTGGGATTCGCGAACACGGCGCTTCACGGTAAGTTTCATCGCCCCTGCCCTGATGGAACCGGACTCATGATGCCACTTAGCCTTGCCCGACTTGCGGCAGCGAGCATGATCGCGGTGGTTGCTGGATTGGCCGGGCTGGCTGTAGCACCGCGCGTCTCTCCTGCGCCGGCCATTGCAGCGTCAGCATCAGCAGGCGGGCCCGGCCCGGTATTGCAAAGTGATATCAGCGCGCTAAGCGCACGTTTGAGAGAAACAGGGTTGTTTCCAGCTGCTGTACCGCTTGTTAACGCTGATGATAATAACCCGGAAACGTCAGCCGCTATTGCTGCTCAGGTTGACGGCGAAAGCGCCAGAATCCAGGCACCGCCCATCAATGCATTGGTGCGTGAAGATGGGATCTGGCGCCTCTACGCCGGTGGCGTTGTTACTGAACGCGCGCTTCTCATAGAGGGCGAAGAGCTTTACGATGGATGGCTGATAGGCGAAATCGGTGCCTCGCATGTCTTGCTGAGGCGCGGAAACGAGACACTTTCGATATACGTTTTCGATCCGCCAGGGGAAGGTTGAAAGATGATCACAATTATCCGCGTCGCAAGCGTATTGGCTGCCGCGACGGGGTTGGCGGGGTGCGCCAGTCTTGGTGATAGCGAGCTTTTTCACGCTCGACTAAGCACACTGGCGCAACCTGCGCCCGAGATCGGACCAGAGGACAGTCTCGCTAACGAAATCGAATCCGAAGCCATATCTGAAAACCCCGACATCGAAGCCTGGCGGGTTCCTACGCTCTCGGCACAAGCGCGCGGATCGAACATTCACGAGACAGAGCGCCCTCGGCTTGAGGGTCAGTCCATCAATGTAACACTTCCCGCGCAAACCGTGGCCTCTTTCGTCAATACTGTGCTCGGGGACGTATTGGAATTACCCTATGGACTGGGCCCCGGCGTCGCAGAACGCACTGATGTCGTCACACTACGCAGTGTACGAGATATGGATCCAGAGACATTCTTCCAGCTGTTCGAGGCTGCTATCAGCGAATACGGGCTGGCTCTGACCTATCGCGACGGACTCATCCAGGTGGTCGAACGCGAGGAATTACTAGCCGAAACGCCACAATTCGTGCGTTCCCGCGCCCGCACCAGCGCGCCGGCTTCGCTCCGACCTGTTGCCCAATTTGTCCAACTCGAAGCCATTGACGCGGCAGAGATGGAGGCAATTCTAAGAATAAGCTTCCCAGACCGGCAGCGGCTGGGCATCCAGACCCGACGTGATATCGGCGCGCTGACGCTCAGCGGCCTGTCGGATGATGTCGATACAGCGCTGGCGATTATTCACCAGATGGATGATTTGCGTTTCTCCGGTGCCGAGGCGATGACGCTTTCACCCCGCAATTGGCAAGCCCAGGCCCTGGCGAGCGCTATTCGCGACATTCTCCAAGTCGAAGGCTATCTGATCACTATCGGAGCCAATTCCCCCCGACCGATCACCCTTTTGCCGGTCGAACATACAAATCAGATACTGATCTTTGCCGACAGTGCTGCCTCTATGCGTCATGTGGTCGACACGGCGAGACGGCTTGATGCAGCAGCGCAAGCCAGCGAGGCGCGCACGCCGCACGTCTATCAGGTACGTTCGCGTGATGCACAAACGCTCGCCGATATCGCAAGTGGCGTACTGGGTGAGCGGTCTGGCCCGCTCGAGGACGGCGCACCGGCTCCACCGCCGGGAAGCCTGACGGTTGACGAAATGGGCAACCGGATTATTTTCAATGGAACGCTGAGTGAATTCAGGCCACTGGAACAACTTTTGCGAACACTGGACACGGCTGCTCCCGAAGTGCTGATCGAAGTTACGATTGCCGAGGTAACGCTAAGTGAGGACGAGCGCTTCGGTCTGGAGTTTTTGCTCAACACATTTGGCGGAAACCTTGAAGTCCGCACGCGCGACGGGCTGGGGCTTGAATCCGGGGGGCTGAGCGCCGTATTGCGTTCCGGTGATATCGATCTCAACGCGGCGGCACGCGCATCACGTTCTCATATCAATATACTGTCAACCCCACGTATCGTAACGCGATCGGGCTCTTCAGCCTCGGTGCAGGTAGGTACGGACGTACCGATAATTACGAGCCAGCGGGCAGCCACCACCCAGCAAACCGGATCGACCGACATTCTACAAACCATTCAATTTCGATCGACAGGCGTTCTGTTAAGCGTCGAGCCCAGAGTGTTCAGCGATGATCGGATAGATCTGGTGATCAATCAGGAAGTCAGTGCCGCTCAATCCAACCCCAACCAGGCAATCGCCAGCCCGATCATTTCAAATCGTAGCCTGACATCGGAACTCACCCTTCAGGATGGTCAGACGGCGGTGCTGGGCGGGTTGATGGAAAGGCGATTGAACCGCGGATCGACCGGCGTTCCGGGCCTGGAGCGATTGCCTTTATTAGGCACACTTTTCAGTACCGAATCGTTCGATTCCGATCAAACGGTGCTTCTAGTTCTGGTGACACCGTACATATTGCGCAATCGCGCGGATCGCCAACGCATGGTGGAGCTTTATAGTGACGAAGCCAATCGCGCTTTCGCAACACCTGTGCGCACCGCGTTGCCAGCTGCGCTAAGAGCCCCCCCCCCCGCGACTATGGTTTTGCCCACGGCCCATGACCCTGATTGAAGATCAAAATTCAAGCCGTAAAGCCGTCGATGTATGAGCCAGAAGCACGTCGGTTTATTTCGTTCGGGACCGCGCAAAATGGGCAGAAAGCCGCTCGCTGGGACCCCAGTGAGCGAACTCAACCCAAGGAATTTTTTATGATGGCCAAGCATAAGAAACCAGTATGCTGTTTCATGCCCATTCTGGTCAGGGCCTTTCAGGGTGAATTGCAAACTGGACAATGGCGATGCCTGAGGGTGCAATTCTAGCGGTGTTCTTTGGCGCCGGTGCCGCGCTGACCCTTCTGTCAGCACGAGGCACTCCACCCGCTAGGCGCGGGCTGTCGGGAGGCCTGGCGCTAGCGGCAATATTAGCGTTTTTATTTTACAATAACACCAGCGATCGGATGATTTCTTCAATGGCATTCGCGCTAGCGGCGGGAGCTGGCGCCGTTGCTGCAGCAATAGATGCACGTCGCCATCTTTTGCCCGATGCTGGCGCTAGCCTGATCGCGATAGGAGCCCTGATTTCAGCGATTATACGCGATGAGGTGATAAACGCGTTGATTGCGAGCGTGATTTCCGCTGCCGTTCTGATAGTAGCCGCCATGCTTACCTACAGGCCGGCTCGAGGCAAGTCTCTGGGCGAGGGCGATGTGATACTGGCAGGCGCATGCGGGCTTTGGCTAACGCCGGAACAAGTTCCGTACGCATTGATCTGCGCCACGGTTGTTACTGCAGTAGTCGGTTTTACAATCGGCGTCACACAAAGAGACCATTCAGGTCGAATGCCTTTCGCACCGGGGATAGCGATTGGATATGCAGTTGCTGCCGCCGGCCTAATCCCGGTAGGTTTCATATCATGATGAAACGTGACGGATTTAGCGTGATCGAGGCACTGGCTGCCACTCTATTGCTGGCCATGGCGATGATCCCGATTTACGATATGCTAGCCGCCCTGCACACAGCGAGCGATCGGTTGGAGCGCGCCACTCAGACCCCGTTTATTGAATCTACGGCATTGATTTTATTGTCAGGACCCGACCCAAGAGACCTTCCGCCCGAGGAGAATGGGGCGCTTATAATTGACGGCTGGCGGGTCGAGTGGCATAGGCGCGCCCTGAGCGTTATTGAGTCAGCTGGCTGCGCTTATGGAACGGAGATGATCGATATCCAAATCGTGGAAATCGAGATGATTTTGATCCAGGATAATTATCGCCAGAGAACGGTCCACCGGCGAATAGCCTGGGCACCACGCTATGATAGTCTCGATACCTATCTCGAGTCGCTCCAATGACCCGCAATTACCAACATCAATTCTCGCCCCAAGCCGGAGCCGAGTCATGACACAATCGTCTCAAACTACTCACACTTTGCCGTTTGCGATTGGCGGGCTTGGCGGCAGTGGGACGCGCGCTACGGCGATGATTGTGCGAAATTGTGGATGTTGGCTAGGCGGTGACCTCAACGACGCACTCGACAATCTTTGGTTTACCTTATTGTTTAAACGCATATCGGTGTTGACAGACAGCGAGCACCGCCTTGGAAAGCTTTTCGACCTGTTTCAGAGGAGAATGCAGGGGGAATTGCCTAAGCCAGAAGAAGTGGTCCAGTTAGCAATGCTCGCCAAACTCCCCAGGTTTGGGCACACTTCAGAATGGCTTCAAGCAAGACACCAATCTTTTCGGACGACCGGGATTCAACCGCCAGATAACGCGCGGTGGGGATGGAAAGAGCCGAATACACACATCATTATAGAGCGCCTTCTGCGAAATTCGCCCGAACTTAAATACGTGCATGTCGTACGCGATCCAATCTATATGGCTTCCAGCAATAACATGAATCAACTCACCAATTGGGGCGAGGCTTTTCTCGATTGGAATCCGAGCGGCAGCGCTCACGATGCAATCGCCTTTTGGGTAAAAGTTCACCAGCGTATTGAAGAGCTCAATGAACGCTATCCCAGCCGTGTTATGTTTTTTTACTATGATCGTTTCATGGAAGATCCTGTACCTGAAACGCAACGTTTGTTGGATTTTTTGCAACTTGAGCCGCCTGCAAATCGAAATCAACTTTTTGACGACATCATTTTCAGGGCGAGCCCACCTTCCGATCCAGTTGATCTGAACGTCCAGGCAAGCCCCATCGATCTGGCTTACTGCAAAGCTTTTTCCGCGCGTTTGGTATAGAGTAAAATCTCTAAACGACTTGTAGTTTAATCACCCAAGCATAAAATTCCTATGTTACCGATGCGTTTTTCGAGCCGGGCGATAGAATGCCGATAGGCCGTGAATCGTCAGGTTTTCATCAACACACCGCGGTGCGTTACCCTTTATCATCACAGCTCAAACTTTCGTGCTGCCGTCGCTTCGGCATTTCATATCCTGCTATGGCAATCTGCTACCAAACCGGTTATCCAGCTGGCCTAACAAGGATAAGGATGACTCTTGTACTATGAAAACCGCACTTATCACCGGCGTCACCGGCCAGGATGGAGCCTATTTAGCCGCGCTGTTATTGCAAAAGGGTTATGTTGTTCATGGCGTGAAGCGCCGCGCGTCTTCTTTCAATACACAGCGTATTGACCCACTTTACGTTGATCCACACGAGAGTGATACGCGCTTTCATCTTCACTACGGCGATATGACGGATTCCACGAACCTAATTCGCCTGGTTCAGGAAACCCAGCCAGATGAAATTTACAATCTAGCGGCCCAGTCGCACGTACAAGTAAGTTTTGAAACACCCGAATATACGGCCAATGCCGATGCCGTCGGTGCCTTGCGATTGCTTGAAGCCATTCGAATTCTCGGTCGGGAAGAATCCTGTCGTTTCTATCAGGCTTCCACATCCGAGCTGTATGGCCTTGTCCAGTCAGTTCCTCAGAATGAAACCACGCCATTCTACCCACGTAGCCCTTACGCGGCAGCCAAACTTTATGCTTACTGGATCACCGTGAATTACCGGGAAGCTTATGGCATGCATGCGTCGAACGGAATATTGTTCAACCATGAGGGACCAACTCGCGGGGAAACTTTTGTCACTCGCAAAATCACGCGTGCTGTGGCGGCGATACGTCTCGGTCGTCAACAATCACTCATTCTGGGCAACCTCGACGCCAAGCGCGATTGGGGACATGCGCGAGACTATGTTGAAGGCATGTGGCGCATCGTACAGCACCATTCGGCTGAAGACTGGGTGCTAGCAACGGGTGAAACCCATTCTGTTCGAGAATTTGTTGAACATGCCTTCCTGGAAACAGGTAAATCTATTGTGTGGCACGGTGAAGGTATCGATGAGGTCGGCAAAGATGCGGAGACAGGTCAAATTCTGGTGCGCATCGACCCGCGCTATTTCCGGCCTACAGAAGTCGAGTTATTGATCGGCGATCCCAGCAAGGCCAACACAAAATTGGGTTGGCAACACAAGACGAGTTTTGCTGATCTCGTCAAGGAAATGGTAGCTGCGGACCTGATTACAGTAGCAGACGAGGCTGACCGCAGGAACCGTCATGGTTAAAACTATTTATCCCCTGGAGGGGCGCCGAATCTGGGTTGCCGGGCATCGCGGCATGGTAGGCTCGGCGCTCGTACGTCGCCTGGAAAGTGAAAATCCTGCGGCTATCCTCAAAGTGACCCGCTCCGAGGTGGATTTGGTCGACCAGTCGGCAACCACACGTTGGATTGAACGTGAAAAACCCGATACAGTTTTCATCCCGGCCGCGAAAGTGGGCGGTATTCACGCCAACGCGACCTGGCCGGCCGATTTTCTGTACCAAAATTTGATGATCGCTGCCAATATCATACATGCCTGCCATATCGTCGGGGTGGAGAAGCTCCTCTTCCTGGGTTCATCTTGCATTTATCCGAAATTCGCCGAGCAACCGATCGTCGAAGACGCTCTACTGACCGGCGCGCTGGAGCCCACCAATGAATGGTATGCCATTGCCAAGATCGCCGGTATAAAGTTGTGCCAAGCCTATCGAAAACAGCATGGACATGACTACATCTCCGCCATGCCCACTAACCTTTACGGGCCGGGTGACAATTACAATCTCGAGACCTCCCACGTCATACCCGCGCTGATTCATAAAGCACATAATGCCAAACTTACGGGCGCAAGCAGCATGGAAATCTGGGGCAGCGGCACGCCGCGTCGGGAGTTCCTGCACGCCGACGATTGCGCCGACGCGCTGGTTCATCTGATGAAGGTTTATTCCGATCCAGAGCATGTGAATGTCGGCTCCGGTGACGACATCACTATCGCTGACCTCGCCCGGCTGGTGATGGAAGTGGTGGGCTTTGAAGGTGAACTGGTCCGGGATTCTTCCAAGCCAGATGGTACACCGCGCAAGCTCATGAGCGCAGATCGCATCCGTTCACTTGATTGGACGCCGAGCATACCCCTCGGCGAGGGGCTTGAGAACGCCTATCAATGGTTCCTAAATCACAAGGCTGAACCTGACACTTGAATGCCAGTCCTGCCACAATAATTCCCTTACCCCAGCGCACCTAAGCCAGCGCCGCACGCACCGCCCGGATTACGGTGTCCAGCCGTTCACCATCCAGGTATCCATCCATCGGCAATGATACAACACGGTCGGCAGCCTTTTCTGTGACCGGAAGTCCGCCCGGCGCTACCGGAAAGCCGCTATAAGGTGCCTGCTGGTGAATCGGGACCGGGTAATAGACCGCGGTTGGAACCCCTTCTTCGTTGAGATTAGAGCGAAAACTCTCACGGTCATCAACTTCGATTGTGTATTGCGCCCAGACTGACACCCCACCGCTGATTACTTTCGGTGGTTTCACAACATCACCAAATCCTTTGGCGTACGCTTGCGCCGATCGATTGCGGGAGACAATTTCGTCTGTAAACACCTCCAGTTTCGCTAGCAATATACCTGCTTGCAACGTGTCCAGACGTGAATTCAAACCAATGCGTTCATACGAATAGCGCGCCTGGCCTTCTCCATGATTACGCAACGACTTAATCAAGCCCGCCAAGTTTGCATCGCGGGTTACAACCGCTCCACCATCACCATAGCAACCGAGTGGCTTGGCTGGATAAAAGCTGATTGTGCTGACGTCCGCCCAAGTTGCGGGGTGACACCCGTTCAATGTGCAGCCAAAACCCTGGGCGCTATCGGCGATGAGCTTTAGCCCCTCAACTTCACAAATTCTGCTGATCGCTGGATAATCGGCAGGTTGGCCAAATAGGTCAACGGCGATCACGACGCGGGGCGTAAGTGCAGTTTTGTTTTTCGTCCATTCGATTGCCTCTGAAAGGCTTCGTGGACAGATGCAGTATGTGTCGGGATCGACATCCACAAAAACCGGAGTCGCTCCGAGTAACGGCACCACCTCTGCTGTGGAAGCGAACGTGAAACTTGGGACAAAAACTGCGTCGCCCCGCCCCAACTCCCACGCCATCAGTGGCAATAACATTGCATCGGTACCGTTTGCACAGGTCAGCGCATGCTCCGTTTTTGCAAAACGCGCAAGACGCTCCTCAAGTTCGTTTACCTCCGGGCCGAGCACGTAGCGTCCCTCGGCAATAACCTTGCTGATCATCGCATCGAGCCGGTCCTGCAGCCGCTCACGTTGCGATGCGAGATCAATAAACGGTATCATGGCTTACTCCTGTCGATAGTGAGGCGCGCTTCCCACCTGATTTCGCTTTTACTTATGGAATTCGAGGACGAGATGTAAATCACGTATAAATACAAATCGTAACCGGACGCGGTTTACGGTTGGTCCGGCAACATGAGCGCCTTAGGAATATTCGAGTTTTGCACGTTGTGATTATTCACATTAGCCGTATAAACATGCGATCATCCAGTCACTATGCGGTCCAAACATAATGTTTTGCTGACGGGCATTGTTGGCGAGATGCGGCGGACATAAGATAATTGGGCGCCGCTGCTGCAACCATCTACTTCGTGTTTCCAAGCGAATTTATAGATTGGAGCCTCCCCTTTGATCAAAAATATGGATCAACTTGCGCTGGAGTTCGCCCGCATTTGTTCGCAAGCCGCCATCCCGATTATGGAGGTTTATCAGACCGAATTCACGGTTGAACAAAAAATAGATCGGTCGCCGGTCACCGAGGCTGACGGGCGGGCCGAGAGAGTCATTCTTGAGGCGTTAGAAAAGTTATGCCCGGGCATTCCTATATTGGCCGAAGAGCAGTTCGACGACGGCGTCAAACCGGAAATCTATGACGTTTTCTTCTTGGTTGATCCGGTTGACGGGACCAAGGAATTCATCGCCAAGAACGGCGAGTTTACCGTAAATATTGCTCTGATCCGAGATGGCAAACCTGTTGCAGGTTGCGTCTACGCGCCGGCTCTCGAAGTTATCTATATCGGCGGTGAAACGGCCCGTGCTGGCCCGCTAAGCCCCGGGGGCATTGTGCTTGCCGATCTGCTGTCTGTTATCCAGACTCGAAAGTCGCCAGACGCCAGCGGACTCGTTGCGGTCATGAGCCGCTCCCACGCAGATGAGCGCACACAGGCATTTGTCAAATCTTTCGGGATAGTCGAAACGGTGACAGCAGGCTCATCGCTGAAGTTCTGCCGCATCGCAGAAGGAGCAGCCGATATTTATCCTCGTTTCGCGCCGACAAGGGAATGGGATACGGCAGCCGGTCATGCCGTGCTCAATGCCGCCGGCGGAGCTGTCACGAATCCTGATCTAACACCTTTTCTCTATGGAAAGGCAGAAGCCGATTTTCTCAATGGTGATTTTATAGCCTGGGCCATGGTGCCAGATTAACCAATCAGGCCACGCTTCACGAGCTCATCTATCACCGTCTCCGCTGCGGTCTCTGCGGAAACCTCCGACGTCCGTATGTGCAGGTCCGGAGAATCAGGCGGCTCATAGGTGCTGTCGATGCCTGTGAAATTATCGATTTTTCCCGCTTGCGCCTTGGCGTAAAGTCCCTTCGGATCGCGTTCTATACAAACCTCGATCGGAGCATCGACAAAGATTTCAATAAACTCACCCCGTTCGACTTGCTCTCGAATCATTTGCCGTTCTGAACGAAACGGCGAAATGAAGGAGCAAGTGACGATGAGTCCGGAATCCAAGAATAATTTCGCGACTTCGCCGATACGACGTATATTTTCGACGCGATCCGCATCAGTGAATCCAAGATCCCGATTGAGCCCCTGGCGAACGTTGTCTCCGTCCAGTGAATATGTGTGGCGTCCATTTCGAGCAAGCTTGCACTCAACCAAATTTGCAATTGTTGATTTCCCTGCCCCGGATAAGCCGGTAAACCATAAAACAGCAGGTTTTTGCCCCTTCAGCTCGGCGCGGCGCGCCTTGTTCACATCCATGACGTGCGTATGAGTATTACTCGCTCGCCGAAGCGAGAAGTCGATCATGCCTGCCGCTACTGTCTGATTGGTGAATCGGTCAATGAGTATAAAGGCGCCGGTTTCCCGCTGGACCTTGTAACGGTCGAATGCCATCAATTTCGATGTTGAAAGCGTGCAAATGCCGATCTCGTTCAGGTCAAGTGATTTCGCCGGCTCCTTTTTAAAAGTATTGATATTCAACTTATGTTTCAATGCGGTTACCGAAGCGGGCGTAGTCTGACTGCCAGATTTCAGGAGATAAGATCGGCCAGGATGCATTTTTTCCTCGGCCATCCAGAGTATTTCGGCCGCGAATTGATCCGAAACTTCCGAAGGCGAGTTTGGCTCAACCAGCATATCACCCCGGGTGATATCGATTTCGCGGTCCAGGACAAGCGTTACGGCTTCACCTGCGTTGACTCGATCGAGATCACCGTCTGCTGTCATGATACGCGAAACTACAGCTTCTTTGCCGGAATGCGCGACCCGGATCGTGCCACCACTCCTTAATCGTCCGCCCGTAACAGTTCCTGAGAATCCGCGGACATCCAAATTGGGTCGATTTACCCATTGAACCGGAAATCGGAACGGTTTATCAAGAACGTCATCGGCGGCAGCCTCCACCTGATCCAGATGCTCCATCAGCGTCGGGCCGTTATACCATTTCAGCAACTTCGAACGTTGGAAGATATTGTCGCCATAACGAGCTGAAATCGGAATTGCAGTTATGGACGCGAAGCTGAGATCCTCGGCAAGAGCCATGTAGTCGGACACGATCTGATGAAATCCTGATCGGGAATGGTCGATAAGATCCATCTTATTTACAGCAAGCACAGCATGCCGAATGCCCAGCATATTTGCGATGTAAGTGTGGCGCCGCGTTTGGGTCAATAAGCCTTTTCTTGCGTCAACGAGTATGATGGCGAGGTCTGCCGTCGAGGCTCCTGTCGCCATATTGCGCGTGTATTGTTCATGGCCTGGTGTGTCGGCAACGATGAACTTGCGCTTCTCTGTGTTGAAAAACCGATATGCGACATCGATCGTTATGCCTTGTTCGCGTTCAGCCTCGAGCCCATCCACTAACAACGCAAAGTCGATTTCATGGCCGCCCGTGCCATATTTTCTGGAATCGTGTTCCAAGGCGCGAATCTGATCTTCGAACAATAACTTGGAATCGAACAAAAGTCGGCCGATCAGCGTGGACTTTCCATCGTCCACGGAGCCGCAGGTGATAAAGCGCAGCACGCCGCAATCGCCTACTCGCTGCAGGCGCTCGCGGAGCTCGTCGGCGCCATCTCCATCGGCCATCAGAAATATCCTTCCCGCTTTTTCTTCTCCATCGAACCGGCCTCATCAAAATCAATAAGGCGACCGGCACGTTCAGACGTGCGCGTCGTCAACATTTCCAGCACGATATCTTCCAACGAAGCAGCCTCGCTCTCTATGGCCCCCGTCAACGGATAGCAGCCCAATGTTCGAAAACGAACTCTTTTCATTTCCGGAATTTCACCGTCTTCAAGAGCCATACGATCGTCGTCAACCATGATCAGAGCTCCCTCCCGTTTCACAACCGGGCGCTCGTCCGCGAAATAGAGCGGGACGATCGGAATCTCTTCCTCAAGCAAATATTGCCAGACGTCGAGCTCGGTCCAGTTCGACAGTGGAAACACCCGAATCGATTCACCTGGCTGAATGCGGGTATTGTAGGTATGCCAAAGTTCGGGACGCTGATTTCGCGGATCCCAAGCATGCTTGGTGTTACGGAAAGAAAATATTCTTTCCTTAGCCCGTGACTTTTCTTCATCGCGTCGACCACCGCCAAATGCTGCGTCATAACGACCTTCATCCAGAGCTTGCAACAAGCTGTCCGTACGCAATATTCTCGTGTGCAATGCAGAACCATGAATGAAGGGATTGATGTTCTGGGTTCGTCCATCTTCGTTGACATGAACAATCATCTCGATGCCCAAGGCGGCTGACAGCTCGTTACGAAATTTTCCCATTTCCTTGAATTCCCATAGAGAATCAATATGAAGGAATGGAAAAGGTGGCTTGGACGGCCAGAATGCTTTCATCGCGAGGTGGAGCAGGACGGTTGAGTCCTTGCCAATGGAATACAGCATAACCGGGCGGTCAAATTCTGCTGCCACCTCACGCATAATATGTATGGATTCGGCCTCAAGCTGCCTGAGGTGTGGCGACAATTCTCTCTGACGGCGATATTGGCTTTTGAACCGCTTTCCATATTCGGAGACGGTAGCTCGGTTACTAGTCATTCTTCGCTTGCTCTTTTTCCAATCGTGAGATGTGTCCTACATCTAGCCGCCTTGTACATCAACGCCAGAGGAAGTTCGGAAACTTGTTTTCGACGCTTTCTTGGGACCGATTGTCGTTGGCCGGGCGCAATACGATCAGGCCTGCAAAATGCGGTATAAATCTCCAGGCTAGGATGCCTGGCCGCCTGTCAACACACCGTGACGAACATCGCAATAAGGAGCTCTCGTTCACTTCTAGGTCGGTTGGCGTTAGTGGGGACGGCCCGCAAGTTTATCCGTGGCTACTCCAGATCCAATTGAGCCGGTTGCTGGCCCTAGTGCTTGATTCACGTGATTCCGTCAGCCATTACGAAGCCAGAAAGGCCATTAGGGCAAGGGAGACGCTATGTGCGGAATCGTCGGTATTGTCGGGTTTGACGCAGTCACGGAGCGACTCATCGATGGGCTGCGGCGTCTCGAATACCGCGGTTATGACTCTGCAGGAATCGCAGTTGTTCAGAATGGAACGCTGCAACGCTGCCGTGCCGAAGGTAAATTAACAAACCTCGACAAAGCTCTGCATGAAAACCCCATAGACGGCGTTACAGGCATTGCACACACGCGATGGGCGACACATGGGCGCCCCACAACGGATAATGCCCATCCGCATGTTTCCGGCAATGTTGCGATAGTGCACAATGGTATCATAGAGAATTTCAAGGAGTTGCGCGATACTCTCACCAGAGAGGGGCATGTTTTTGTTACGGAAACCGACTCCGAGGTTATTGCGCATCTAATTGATCATCACGTACGGGCCGGGCTCAGCTACGATAAAGCCTTCGCAAAAACCGTTTCTAGTCTCCGTGGCGCTTACGGCGTGGCGGCGATTTTTGCCGATCAGCCGGAAACCTTGATGGCGGCACGTCAAGGCAGTCCTCTTGCGGTCGGCGTTTCGGATAACGAAGCATTCGTGGGGTCAGATTCTATGGCACTCGCCCCTTTCACCCGGCAAGTCATCTACTTGGAGGATGGTGATTGGTGCATCGCAACACCTGGGGATGTTCGCATTTTTAATGCCTCCGGCACGCCAGTGAACCGCGAGGTTGTAATTTCGACCGCCGCAGCCGAGCTAGTCGACAAGGGCGGGCACCGACACTTCATGGAGAAAGAAATCCATGAGCAACCACAATCTGTGGGCCGTACGCTTTCTCATTATATTTCCGCTGTAGACGAAAGCTTCACCCTCACATCAGGTCAGCTTGGCCTGTCAGCTGCAGACCGGTTGAACATTGTAGCTTGCGGCACCGCTTTTTACGCCGGAGCCACCGCGAAATACTGGTTCGAGCGCTATGCCGGACTTGCTGTAGAAACCGACATTGCTTCCGAATTTCGCTATCGCCATCCTGTGATGCCACAAAACGGAGCTGCAATATTCATTTCGCAGTCGGGCGAGACGGCCGACACGCTCGCAGCGCTTCGTCATTGCAAGGAAAACAATGTCCCCACAATCGGCGTAGTGAACGTGCTAGAAAGTTCAATTGCTCGCGAAGTCGATCTGCTCCTTCGGACACTCGCCGGTCCAGAAATCGGTGTGGCGTCAACGAAAGCGTTCACAGCGCAGTTGTCGACGCTCGCCTGTATTGCATTGGCCACAGCGGCTAGCAGAGGAAAAATAAGTCAGAAAGAGACTGAAGCAAAAATTCGAGCACTCATGGAAATGCCGCGCCTCATCAACGAGGTCTTGGGCGTTGAACCGCAGATAGAAATGTTAGCTCGCTCTTTAACCAAACATCGCGACGTCCTTTATTTGGGCCGCGGTCAGTTTTACCCGCTAGCGATGGAGGGAGCGCTCAAGCTGAAGGAGATCGCATATATTCATGCCGAAGGGTATGCTGCGGGCGAGTTGAAGCATGGCCCGATGGCCCTCATTGAAAATGGAACTCCGGTTATCGTGCTCGCTCCGTGGGATCCGTTGTTTGAAAAGACCCTATCCAATCTGCAGGAAGTCGTTGCCCGGGGTGCAGACGTGACACTGTTCACAGACCGGCGAGGTGCAAAAGCGGCCGGTGAGGATATTCGTACCATCATAATGCCCGATTGCGATCCGATCACGCAGGCAATCGTAACTGCAATCCCGATCCAGCTACTCGCTTATCACACCGCGGTGCTTATGGGTACCGATGTCGATCAACCGCGAAATCTTGCCAAGTCCGTCACTGTAGAGTGATTTTTGTTGGTTAGTTTGGGTCGAATGGATTTTTCCTTTTTTTGAAGTTGCCAAAGAAATAATTCGCGATGACCATGTCTAGGCCGCAATACTTATGCAAATGTCTGATTGCGTGAATCTAGAAGAATGCCTGTCCATGCACAAAAGTAGGAGAACTCACCGGGAAACGGTTTTTCTAGCCATAATGGGTAAACCGGCTGGTTATTTTGACTAAACTTCACTTTTCATCTTGGCGCGCATTGATCATTCCAAAATCACAAACGAAATGAACCGATCATGAAAAAAATTCGTAAGGCAGTTCTCCCCGTCGCCGGCCTTGGAACACGAGTCCTGCCGGCAACCAAATCGGTTCCAAAGGAAATGTTGCCGGTTTTTGATCGGCCTGCGATCCAATATGTAGTGAATGAAGCTTTTGACGGAGGAATCGAGCACATCGTGTTCGTTACGGGGCGAAATAAAAGTGCGATCGATGATCATTTTGATCGTGCCTACGAACTTGAATCGTCACTACTAGAGAAAGAAAAGTCGGACATTCTTCACCAATTGGAGTCGGAAAGGCCCATCGCCGGCTCCATGAGTTTTGTCCGTCAACAATCTCCGTTGGGACTTGGCCATGCAGTCTGGTGCGCTCGCGATGTAATAGGCAATGAGCCTTTTGCGGTTCTTCTTCCTGATGTCCTAGTTAAAGCCAAGCCAAGCTGTATTGCCCAAATGATTGGAACCTACAACAAGCGTGGTGGCAACATAATCGCCGTTGAGCCCATTCCGCGCGAAAATGTTAATATGTATGGGATCATTGAGCCCAAGGAGCGAGATGGCGCCGTAATCAAAATGGCGGGAATGATTGAAAAACCTGCGGTTCAGGACGCGCCGTCTAATCTTTCGATAACAGGGCGGTATATTCTTCAACCGGAAATATTCGATTTGCTCAACAACCAAACTCGCGGTGCAGGCGGAGAAATCCAACTGACCGATGCGATGGCAACGCTCATGAGAAATCAAGACTTTTTTGCGCTTGAGTATGAAGGTGAAAGCTTTGATTGCGGTAGCAAGCAGGGCTATTTGCGGGCTTTTTTACAGTATGCACTTGATCATGAACAAGAAGGCGACGCCGCCCATGCTACGCTACGCCGCGTGCTTGCCAATAATACCGTATAAATCGTCACTGTGTTGCGCCGCCCGCGCTTCAACGTTAGGTGCGCCAACCGAAACCGGACTTCCGTCTTGTCTCATTTCGAGCCCATTGAACGTCGCAAAAACAAGGTCTGGCATTACCGATATGCTGGCAAAGAACGCCAATACTCTGCAAGTCACATTATTCATGGCGATCATCCCTGAGCATGTCGCTACAGATTGTGCGCTTCGCTAGGAATTGTTCGCGCTCACGAATCCGAAGCCATGGACCAATGACAATGCGTGAGAATCCTTTAGGTTGGTTTTGTCCCGCGTATTTTGAGTTTGGCGATATGAGTTTAGTGTCTAATTCTTTGCATTCAGCCCAAAACACCGGGATCGTCAGGCGGTTCAGAACGGCCGGTGTCGATGTTGTAAGCGGATTTTTGCGGCATGAGTTATGGACATCGCTCGCGCAGGATGACCTTCGACAGCGATATCGCAGAACGGTATTCGGCCTTGCCTGGCTAACGCTTTCTTATTTTATTTTCATACTCGCGAAAATATTCATTTTCGGTGCCCTAAACCCGGCACCGCTGGCTTGGTTTGCAGCCTACGTCACGGTTGGTTTTCTAGTCTGGCAGATTATTAACTCATTTGTTGTCGATGGGGCCACCTCTCTAGTTAATTCAGAGACTTGGGTGAAGGGCGTTCAGTTACCCTATTCAACCTATTTTTACGAAAGTATCAGCCGCGATCTCATTATTTTCGGGCATAGCGCGGTCGTTGCCGGTATTGTACTGGTCTTCACTGGGCATATTCCGGGGTGGGCGGCGCTGTCTGTCATTCCTGGGCTATTATTGCTCGTTCTTAATGGTCTCTTTTTACATATGCTCCTTGGCGTGATTTGCTTGCGGTACAGAGATATTGTGCAAGTTGTGCAAACTGTTATGCGGGTTCTGTTCTTCCTCACGCCGCTCGTCTGGACAGCTGATCAGGTCGGACCAATTGCTGATTATCTCGTTTGGAACCCCTTTACCTACCTCATTGATATCGTCCGAGCCCCGTTGATTGACAATCACATCCCCGTTTCCAGTTGGATGGTATCGCTTGGTCTGACGACCGTTTTAGGCCTTGCTTCCTTCTCCCTATTTGCGGTTTTCCGCAACCGCATCGCCTTCTGGTATTAACGCAATGAGCTCTGTTTATATTAATGACCTTTGCGTGCGTTTCCGCGTATATGAGAATGTGCCAGGAGAAATCAGCCCTGATGGTGCCGGGGTTTTTACGCACCGCAGCCGATCACGGCGCTGGGTGGAAGCACTTTCCGGTATAAGTTTGCAACTGGCTGACGGTCAGCGTCTGGGGATTATCGGTCGCAATGGATCGGGCAAGTCAACGCTTCTGAAGGTTATCGCGGGACTCTTGCCTGCTTCCAAGGGAATTGTGAATATCGAGGGACAGGTTTCGTCTCTCATAGATATCGCGCATGGCATGCGTATTGAGGCGACCGGCGAGCGCAATATTCTATTGCGGGGGATGATTGCAGGTCTGTCGAAGCGTGAAGCGGAAGCACGTATAAGCAGTATCGCAGCTTTTGCGGAGCTCGGCGATTACATCAAAATGCCGGTCAGAACCTATTCTTCAGGTATGGCGATGCGTCTGAATTTTTCTATCGCGACCGCGTTCAATCCCGACATTCTCATTGTTGATGAATGGATCGGGGCGGGCGATCGAGCATTTCAGACGAAAGCACGCGCGCGAATGCAGGAACTTGTTGATGCCTCAGGCGCGTTGATTCTTGCGAGTCATGACCTCGACCTCGTCGAGCGGCTGGCCGACCGTGTGCTTTGGCTTGATGCCGGTCGCGCCAAAGCATTAGGAAATGCAAAAGACGTTATCGCCAGCTATCGTGAAGCGGTCGACGGATGAAGCATTTATCCAATCTTTGTAAGTTCAAAATCGGCTTGGCAGCCCCGCGCGATAACGTTTCCTTGCGCTTCTTTGACTCCTCTCACCACCAGACTTCTGATTTTTTTGAATTCGGTACATTTCCATGAACAGAGTTTATGTCATCTTGGGCTTGTTTGACCCTGCCGATGAAAACCTAATCCGCTTGCAAGATTCCTTACGGGCCAGCGGCTTCCTGACAACCGTGATAGCGAGGCGATCAAGCGGAGACACGAATGACAAGGGTGTATTAATTCTGCGGGACCGCGCTTTGGCAATTATGGCATTTGGCAGCCAAGCGGTCATCGCCATGATTGTTTTGGGATATTTTTCACAGTTTCTTCCCTCGGTCATGACATTGGTATTTTGGTCATTGGTATTTGTGGCCATAATTATTACGAGCCGCTACGGGAAATTTTTTCGTGATAGAATCATAGATGCCATTAGCTCTGCCTTGCTATCGGCCATCCTTATTCAAAAGAAGCCTGCCGCGGTGTGGGTGATAGCGCCATTTACGATGGCGCAGTTTGAAGAAAAGTTTTCGAACAGAAAGATCGCTCTGGTTATCGATTATGAATCTGGTGAAAACCATTCGCGACGAATGGGCGATGCAGGCCCATTGCAGTCAGGCGCGCCCCGCAGGCTCCAGTTCGCCGATATAATAGTGCGCCGTCTAGACCGGAGTTATCATTTGGAAGCTCGGGAGTCGCCGGGGCGAACGAAGTATGCATTGGATACCCGCTCAGCCGCAGAAAAACTCGCTGAAATACTGGATCAGTCGGCGCTATAGGGTCGCTGATTATCTGGCGCACCAAGGGCGCTCTGATACGCGACCCACGCTGAATAAACGCTGTTCTGACCCAATCAATCTGCGTTTGTAGTCCTCGCAATAGCGATTGCATTAAAAATCAGGTGCGTCTGGCAAACCATTTTACCATCTACGTTACAGGCTGCGTAACGTCTCGAATCGCTTGCCGCCTGTGTTGGTATCGGTTTTCGTGATCACGGTCAGAATTGATTCGACACCTAGAGCGTTTGATCAAACTCACCAACGTCGGGATATTTGGCCAATTCTTCGCGAATGTCGGAAAAGATCGCTTTCATGTCCTCGGCGGAATTGGGGCTTTCCACGACGATCACCAGATTGGGTGTGTTCGAGGAGGCCCGAACCAGCCCCCAGGCGCCGTCTTCCAGCGTGAAGCGCACACCATTGACGGTGAGCACGTCCCGCACTTTGCGGCCAAGGATTTCCGTACGCGCCTGATAGGACGACGCAATTTTCTCAACGATTCCGTATTTGAGCTCGTCCGTGCAGGCCGGCGACATGGTCGGTGACGAAAAACTGACCGGCAAGGCGCGGCGCATATCTGCCATGGCCTGATCGGGATTGCGGTTCAGCATATCGAGAACGGCGCGACCGGCGACGATGCCATCGTCATATCCGCGACCCAGCGGGGGTTGGAAGAAGAAATGGCCGGATTTTTCAAAACCGACCAGCGCGCCGGTCTTTTTTGAATAACGCTTGATATAGGAATGACCGGTTTTCCAGTATTCGGTGGTGGCGTTATTCGCCTTGAGTACCGGATCGGTCAGAAAAAGGCCGGTGGATTTCACATCGACCACAAATTTCGCATTCTCGTGCCGGGCTGACAGGTCGCGAGCGAGCATGAGGCCCACCTTGTCGGCGAAGATTTCCTCGCCCTCATTATCAACCACGCCGCAACGGTCGCCATCGCCGTCGAAAGCAAGACCGACATCCGCCTTGTGCTCCAGCACGGCATCGCGCAGTGCATGGAGCATTTTCATGTCTTCGGGATTGGGGTTGTAGCGCGGAAAAGTGTGATCCAGCTCGCAATCAAGCGGAATCACCTCAACGCCCATGGCGGCCAGCGCCTGCGGCGCGAAGGCCCCCGCAGTTCCGTTGCCGCAAGCCGCCACGACCTTGAGCGGGCGCTTGATCGACACGTCTTTTGCGAGATCAGCAAGGTAGCGTTCGGCGACACCGGTTTCGCGGACATAGCCGCCGCCGGCACGCGAGCGGCTTTCGCCGTTGAGGACGATATCCTTGAGACGGGCCATTTCATCCGGACCGAATGTCAACGCTTTCTCGACCCCCATTTTCACACCGGTCCAGCCATTGGAATTGTGGCTGGCGGTGACCATTGCGACACAATCAATATCGAGATCAAACTGGGCAAAATAGGCGGTCGGCGAGAGCGCAAGACCAATATCATGAACTTCGATCCCGGCTGACATCAGCCCGACAGTCAACGCCTGTTTGACGCCGAGCGAGTAACTGCGGAAGTCATGTCCAACGACAATTTTTGGCGCGACATTCGATTCATGGATCAGCGTACCCAGGCCCTGCCCCAGCGCCTGGATGCCGTAGAGATTGATCTCCGGCCTCTTGTCCGACGCTGGATGGCCAAACCACCAACGCGCGTCATATTCGCGAAACCCGGTCGGTTTGATCTGGGCCGAAGTTTCAAAATCCCAGCTATTGGGCACAAGATCAGCGCGCGGCTTCAAGCTCATGGACGTCTCCTCTGGCGGGTCTAGCGGCCCACACTAGTGTAATTGAATCCGCGGCTTCGCATGTCTTCAGGGCTGTAGATATTGCGCAGATCAACGACAACATCACCGGCCATGGCATCTTTCAATCGCGTCGTATCCAGCGCCCGGAATTCATTCCACTCGGTGATAATGACCAGCGCATCTGCGCCTTCTGCACACAGGTACGGGCCGGATGTAAATTCCACATTGTCGAGGAGCTTTTCAGCCTCGACAATACCGGCAGGGTCATAGGCCCGAATTTTTGCGCCGGCCGCTTGCAAGGCCGGAATAATGTCGAGCGAAGGCGCGGCGCGCATATCGTCGGTGCTGGGTTTGAAGGTCAGACCGAGCACGGCAATGGTCTTGTCCTTCACATCGTCGCCCATGGCCTTGATGATTTTTCGGGCCATGTCCTGTTTGCGGCGATCATTGACCTCCACGGTGGTCTCGATAAGGCGCAAAGGTGTGCCGGCTTCCTGTGCCGTTCGGGTCAGTGCCAGCGTATCCTTGGGGAAACAGGACCCGCCATAGCCGGGCCCGGCATGAAGGAATTTACCGCCAATTCGGTTATCCAGACCGACGCCGCGCGCCACCTCCTGAACATTGGCGTCGACGCTTTCACACAGATCCGCCATTTCGTTGATAAAGGTGATTTTCATCGCTAGGAAAGCGTTGGCGGCATATTTGATGAGCTCAGACGTGCGGCGGCTTGTAAACAGGATCGGCGTTTCGTTGAGAAATAGCGGGCGATAGAGCTCGCGCATGACATTGCGCGCGCGCTCGTCCTCGGTACCGACAACCACTCGGTCAGGGCGTTTGAAGTCATTGATGGCGGCGCCTTCCCGTAGAAATTCGGGGTTGGACACAACCGCAAAATCCCCGTCTGGCCGGGTCTCGCGAATTATCTTCTCGACCTTATCACCGGTTCCAACGGGAACCGTCGATTTGGTGACGATCACGGTATACCCCTCCATGACTTCAGCGATTTCCTTTGCTGCTGCATATACGTAGGACAGATCCGCGAAGCCATCACCGCGTCTCGATGGCGTGCCGACACCAATGAAAACCGCATCCGCTTCACGCACTGCCTGGGTGAGGTCGGTATCAAAACCTAATCGATCTTCGCGTACATTGCGCTGTACGAGCAGATCAAGGCCAGGCTCATAGATTGGAATGCCGCCTGAGCGGAGCATTTCGACCTTGTCCTTGTCCTTGTCGATACAAGTGACATGGTGGCCGAAATCAGCGAAGCAAGCGCCAGACACCAGTCCGACATATCCGGTTCCAATCATGGCTACACGCATCGGATCATCCTTTTTTCAAGATTATTATTCCGTCTAGCGATAAGGGGGGCGGACGGTCAATGTGCAAACGCTATTTTACACCCGCACGCAGTAGATCGTGAATATGCAACAGACCGGCCGGCCGGCCATCGTCGACGATGAAGAGCTGGGTGATCTTGACGGAACCGGCCGTCATAAAACGAAGCGAATCCGCTGCCAGCATGCCGGGCGGCACTGTTTTCGGGTCGCGGGTCATGACTTCAGCCACTGGCTGGTCGAGCAGGTCCGGCCCCATATGACGCCGCAAATCACCATCTGTCACCATGCCGACGATAGCCCCATCGGAATTTACAACCCCCACACAGCCCAGTCCTTTGGCGCTGATCTCGATCAGAGCGTCGCTCATACGCGCATCAAGGTTGACTAGCGGCATGGCCTCACCGGAATGCATCAAATCACCCACGGTGGACAGCGCAGCGCCGAGCGCGCCGCCCGGGTGGTACATCTTGAAATCCTGCGCTGTAAAACCGCGCGCTTCCAGAAGTGCCACGGCAAGGGCATCGCCCAGCGCCATCATCAAGGTTGTTGACGTCGTGGGGGCGCGCGTTTCGGCGCAGGCTTCCGGCGCATCCGGCACCAGAAGCAGATGATCGCTGGCTTTCGCGAGGCCGGATTCCGGACCGCATGTCATGCCAATAAGCGGCGTTCCAAATCGCCGACAATAGGCCATGATATCCCCGAGCTCTTTTGTCTCGCCCGATTTCGAGAGTGCCAGAACCGCATCATCGGGCGTGATCATGCCCAGATCGCCGTGGGAAGCCTCTGTCGGATGGACAAATTGCGCCGGCGTTCCGGTCGAGGCGAGTGTGGCCGCAATTTTGCGCGCCACATGCCCGGATTTTCCGACACCGCAGCAAATCACACGACCCTTCAGCGTTCGCATGACCTCGATTGACGCTGTGAACTGATGATCAAGGGATTCCGAAAGCTGTATCAGACCGTCACGCTCAAGCGCCATCACCCGACGGGCGACTTCGAGGGAATCGGTTGTGGTCATCTGGTTATCCGTCTGATTGCACTACCCCCATAGCAGAGGGGCGTGCCCTGATGAAAGAGCGCGCCCCATCTGTCCGTTTACGCGGCCCTGATCAGGGAACAGTTGCCGTCCAGGCCGATGTGTCGCCGCTCTCGAAACCATCGGCGAATATAACCTGCAATGCTTCAACTTCGTTCGATCCATCCGGCATGTCACCAATGGCAAAGAAACCCGTGAAGTTGCCGGTCGCCCAGTCGGGTGAACCTTGTGGGCATGCGGTCGTGGTGTATGTAGCCTGAAAGGCCAATTGCGATCCGAATGTCGATGAGATCACAGAATAACGCGACAACGAACCGGTCAGGGTGCAGCCACGATAGGTCCCGGTCACGGCATAATTGCCTTGCGTGTCGGAAACCATGGTCGCCGAGCCATAGGATTCATTGTCGTCCAGAGGGTTGGAAATCATCCAGTTAATCGTCGGCGGATCCTCCGAAGGGCCGCCGTCATCTGCCAGATCAACATAACCGAGATAAAACCATCCACTGGACGCGACCGGATTGATGGCCGGATTGGCGATATTACCGGCAACCGGCGGACAGGCATTTCCGCTGGCCGAATCATAGGCCCCGCGCATGAAATGCCGTGGCTCGTAGGGCATGGTCAGTCCCGGAAAGGCCAGATCGTTCTGGCCTGTTTCAAGAAACTGCACACAACCGACAAATCGCGCATTGTCATAATCCCCGCTCAACAAAATGGGCTGAAGATAGGGGCTGGAGCCCGGATCTCGCGCCACGGCGCCCATGCCTTGCCCGCCATCCGGTGGGAAGAATAGACGGCCCGTACGGGTAAAACTGCCGCCGGGGTCGCTATCGTCCCGCACAAACATTTCCCACAACCCGTGCGGCAATTCTTCCTGCACCGCTGGCGAACCAGACCGGGGCGCGACGCTGGTTGCGCCCACAAGATTGCCGCCAGAGTCCGTAAATTCAATGCGGAGCCGGTATTCCCCGGGGAAGAACGGCACGCCGATATCGGGCAATTGTTGCAAAGCGACGTTAAAAAACGCCGGTGAGTCGCCGATCGTCGCCTGCACGGACGAGGCAAAAGCCGTCTGGCAAACCGCCGCAGCGTCGGACTGGCAGATCGTCAATGTGTGTTGGGCGCCGTCTGTGAAATTCGTGTAGGTCGGACGCACTGTGATTGTGGCTTCGTTCGCGGTCGGCGC
>BQJI01000009.1 GCA_021604625.1 Hyphobacterium sp.
GCCTTGGTCCGCTTCAGGAAACTGAAATCGACAATCGCAATTTTCGTAACAAATCCGCCGAATCTGCTGTTCTGGCGGCGCAAATTCCGACCGGCGCGGCCGTCTGCTTGCTGGACGAGCGCGGCAAAGCCTTGTCGTCGCGGGATTTGGCGCGCGATCTGGAGCGCTGGCGCGATGACGGGTTTCGCGACGCCTGTTTTGTCATAGGCGGCGCAGACGGCCTGGACAGGCAGGCGTTTGGCGCGCCCAATCAGATGCTGTCATTCGGAAAAACGGTCTGGCCCCACATGCTGGTGCGGGCCATGTTGTCCGAACAGCTTTACCGGGCGGTCTCGATACTGTCCGGAACCCCCTATCACCGGGATTGAGTTCATGTGGCTTCCCGCTCTTCTTCTCGCTTTTCAGGCTGGCGCCGATCTTCCGATGCCGGCCCCGGACGAAATCGAGCGACTTGAGCTTGAAGAGGCGGACGCCGAAGTGCGCGCCGAGACCGCCCGCCGCGAAGCCGATGCGCTGGCCGCCGAGATCGTTGACCTTCAAACCCGATTGGTGAACGCAGCGACGCGCGTTTCTGCGAGCGAACAGACTGCCGTCAACATCGAAAGCCGAATTTCAGCGTTAACCGCCGAGGAAGCGGCCATACTGGATCGGTTACTGGCTGACCGGGAAGCGTTGATCGATGTGCTTGCAGCCTTGCAGCGGATTGAACGTGGCACGCCGCCGGCACTCGCCACGGCACCGGGTGAAGCCCGCGAAGCCGCACGGGCGGCAAGCCTTCTCGCCAGCATCACACCGGAGTTACAGGCCCGCGCCAACCAGCTCGCTGAGGAGTTGGATAATTTGCGTCAGGTACGCGCGGCAAGCGAAGCCGAACGCCTGGCTCTGGCTGCCACAGAGGACGAGCTGGACACGCGGCAAGCGACCATCCGGCGCCTGCTTGCCGAGAGACGTCAGCTGGAAGCGCGACGTCGCGGGGAGGCCGAGCGCCTGGCGGATGTTGCCGCGACTGCCGGACAACAAGCCCGCACATTGCGCCAGTTGCTGGAAACACTGCGCGGTATGACTGAAATTTCACCTCGCTTTAATCCGAGGCGATTGATCCGGTCCGGGGATATTCCTGCCCCGACCTTGCGGCCGGATGACGGTCTGGTGGTTGCGCGCGCGGCGATGGCGCCCATCGAAACCCTGCGTTTTGCTGATCGACGCGGCGAGCTTCGCGCGCCTGTAGAAGGCCCGATCATATTGCGTTTTCGCCAAAGCGACGAGACCGGTGAACCACTGGAAGGCATACGCATTCGGGCGCGAGCCGGGGGGCAGGTTGTTGCGCCTTTTGATGCGCGCATCGAATATGCAGGTTCATTTAATACATATAACGGTCTATTGATCCTGAGTGCAGGCGATGACTACTATATTGTGCTGGCCGGGTTAGGTTCGATTTATGCCGAAGCCGGACAGTCCGTTCTGACAGGCGAGCCGATCGGTGAAATGCCTGCCGGACCGGAAACGGCACCGGATTTGTATCTGGAGATCCGGCGCGGAGAAGCAGCGATTGACCCGGAGCCCTGGTTGAGGGTCAGATCGCAATCCGGATAGACGGGGCGAGAGAAAAGGATACGTGAGACAATGCGTTTGAATTTCGTTGCAGCAGCAATTGCTTTCGCCCTCGGCGCCGGCGCTTTGGCGGTTTCGGCCGAAGGGTTCGACAATTCGCGCGAGGATACGTATCGCCAGCTTGAATTGTTTGGCGATGTCCTGTCCCGTATTGAGGCAGATTACGTCACAGACGTTGACGATGCCGCGCTGATTGAAGCCGCGATTGCCGGCATGCTGGAAAGCCTCGACCCGCACTCCTCCTATCTTTCGCCTGACAGTTTTCAGGACATGCAAGTCTCCACCCGCGGCGAGTATGGCGGGCTGGGCATGGAAATCACCCAACGCAATGACCGCATCACCATTGTATCGCCGTACGAAGATACACCTGCCGGCCGTGCCGGACTTCTGCCGGGCGACCAGATCATCGCGGTGAATGGCGATTCCATTGTCGGTTTTTCCACCGATCAGGCCGTCGATCTGATGCGCGGTCCCGTGGGTGCGCCGGTGACCATCACGATTGCCCGCGAAGGCGAAGATGATTTCGATCTGAATCTGGTACGCGAAACCATTCCGCTGCGCACCGTCGCCTGGCGTGAAGAAGAGGGCTATGGCTATCTGCGCATTGCCGGTTTCAACGAGCACACCACCGAAACCCTTCATTCTGCCATTGCCGAGATGCGCGAAGCCTTTGGCGGCACGATCCCCGGCGTTGTTGTGGATTTGCGTTTCAATCCTGGCGGGTTGCTCGATCAGGCCGTCGGCGTCACCGACACTTTCCTTGATGGCGGCGAAATCGTCACCACGCGGTATCGCAATCACGGCGAAAACCAGCGTTTCAACGCCCGTCCCGGCGATATGATCAATGGCGCCCCCATTGTCGTGCTGATCAATGAGGGCTCTGCGAGTGCCTCGGAGATCGTGGCCGGTGCGCTGCAGGATCGCGAGCGGGCGACGCTTTTAGGCCGGACCAGCTTCGGCAAGGGCTCGGTCCAGACGCTGATCCCGCTGCGCGGTGGACGGGATGGCGGACTGCGGCTGACAACCGGTCGCTATTATACGCCGTCCGGACGCTCGATTCAGGCGACAGGCATCGTGCCCGACTGGCTGGTGGCTTTCCGTCAGCTTGAGGAAGATGAAGAGGCTCGTTACAGCGAATCCGCGCTTGATGGCTCGCTGGAAAATGAAGCAGGTGCCGAGCGCGAGGCAGAAAACATCGCCGCGGTAGAACAACCGCCGGAAGATTTTGAAGGCGATGATTATCAGCTTCACCGGGCACTGGAAATTCTGGCCACATTGTCGGAACGCGAGCAAGCCGCACTGCAATAGACCGGCCTTTCTGCCGTCTGTCTTAACCCTTTCTTACCCGGCTGCTGGCAGCAATCGGTCTGAAGTCTGCGCGTTGTGATTCGTGCAGATCATCAGGCCAGTTTGCCGGGTAAATATGAGCAGCACTACGCTTAGTCCTTCTTCTGTCTTTCGCGCGCCGGCCATGGCGGGGCTTGGTGCTGTGCTACTTTTTGCCACCGGCGCGGCGTTGATTGCATTATTGGGCGATCCGGATGGCCGTCCGCCTGTTGCCCGCCATGCGCTTGGACCTGCGCCGGTTATCACGCCGCAGGAAATCCGGACCGCAGATGTGCGCCGCCCGATCGAATTCAGCGATCCCGACACCGATACGGAGCCCTCACTGTCCGGGGTGCCGGAAACCTTCGAGGCCATTCCGACCGATCAGGGGTCTGACCCGGCGCAGGCCGAGATTGATCACGCGATCCAGACCAATCCTGAAGCGCTGGTTGCCGCGCCACTAACCGGGCTGACGACACCGGGACCGTCTGGCCCCCTGCCCGCTATCGGACCCGATGGAACGCGCCCTGACCAGGCCTATGCCCGCCCCTGGCATGGTGATCCCAACGCGCCGATGATCGCGGTGGTGATCGGTGGAATGGGGCTGAACCGTGCCGTCACCGAAGCCGCGATTGATGAATTACCGCCCGACGTTGCGCTCAGTTTCGCACCCTATTCCCGCGATCTGCAAAGCTGGATCGACCGGGCGCGCGCGGCCGGCCATGAAGTATTGGTCGAGGTGCCGATGGAGCCGTTTGATTATCCCAATAATGATCCCGGTCCACACACCCTGCTGGCCGATGCGCCAAATAGCGAGAATTCCCGCCGCCTTTACTGGTTGATGAGCCAGGCGACCGGTTATTTCGCGATGACAAATTATCTCGGCGCCCGGTTCTCGACCTCCGGCCCGGCGCTTGAACACCTGATGACCACGCTGGAAGAACGCGGCATCTCGTTCTTGCATGACGGAACAGGTCGCCGCTCAACGATTGAGTCTTCCGGCAATGATGCCGGGGCGCATTGGGGCATTGCCGACCGCGTACTGGACGAAGACCCCTCGCCAACGGCGGTGGATGATCGCCTGCTGACTCTGGAAGCCCTGGCTTTGCAAAACGGCACTTCGGTGGGCGCAGGTTTTGCCTATCGGTCAACCGTTGATCAGGTGGCGCGCTGGGCGGAAGGTCTCGAAGCGCGTGGCTATGAGCTCGCCCCGCCATCGGCTGTCATGGCACGACAACAGGCGGAACGCGGTGGCCTCCAGACGTCAACCGCTGCCACTGATCACTAATGGACGACCCCTACCCGCAGCACCGGCCCAATGCGGGCATTGTGTTGTTCAATGGCGATGGAAAAGTCTGGATCGGACGTCGCGCCGATATCGCGGGTCCCCACATCTGGCAATTTCCGCAGGGCGGGCTGGATGATGGCGAGGACGCCGAAGCCGCAGCCCGCCGCGAAGCCTATGAAGAGACGGGTGCGCCATCAAAGAACCTCGAACTGCTTGGCTCGATCGATCACTGGATCGCCTATGATTTCCCGCCCGGCCTGCCGGCGCGGCCTGATCAGAAGCGCTTTAAATGGAAAGGCCAGAAACAGCTCTGGTTTGCCTTTCGCTATACCGGACACGATGCCGATTTTGACCTGACCGCCGTGCCGCCGCAGGAATTTGCAGAGTGGCGATGGGAAGATCTGGCCAGGGTGCCGCCGCTCATCATCGACTGGAAACGCCACGTCTATGAAGACGTAGTCGACGCCTTCTCGACTTTTGCACGCTGACGATTGCGCAAGGCCCGAATCAAACCGATAATGCTGATCGCAAACCAGCAAAACTCGATCAGGACAGAGGCCGGGTTGGGCTTGAAAACCAGTGACACCAGCAAGAGAACAGCACCCACGCCATTGATAACAGGGTGGCGCCAGTCATCATCGCCCACGCCCTTTGTCTGTTGCCAGTAATAGGCGAACAGAACACAGGCGACACCGGCAAAACCGATGAAGTCCGTCAAGCCGAGATTGGTAAAGAAATTGGTCAGCCGTTCAACGCTTCGGACAGCGCTTCGTATTTCGCCAGTCTGGCTTCCGCAACGGCGCGTTCGCGATCATCGCGGGCGAGGCCAATGTCTTCTTTCGCATCGGCCAGATCCTTTGAAACCTGTGCGGCGTCAACGGAGGCAAGATCGATCGCTTCCTCGGCCAGAACGGTCAGGCCATCGGGCGTGACCTCGGCAAAGCCGCCATGGATGAAAGTGCGGCGAATATCCGCGCCGTCATGCACGGAAATCGCACCGGAACGGATCGCGCTCATCACCGGCGCATGGCCGGGCAGAACGCCGAAATCGCCTTCTTCGCCAGGCACAACAACCATATCGACATCGCCCTCGAAAAGGCGGCGTTCGGGAGAGACGAGATCAAAGTGCAGCTTGTCAGCCATGACAGAGAATCCTTAATGCGTTCGCGGCGCTCTTTAACAGGTTAATCCGCCAATGTGAAACCCAATTGTGCAAGTCAATCCGCATACGAATCTATACAGGCGCGCACCGGTCCAACGAGATCGTCCATAAGGCCGCGCATGGAGCCGGCTCCGTTACTTTCGATCGTAATGGTGACGTCCATATCGGGGAAATAGCCCGCCGGAATCGACAGGATCTGGGTATCGCCCGAAGGCGGAGCGGGCGGTGGTGGAGGCGGCATGTCGTCTGGTGGTCCATAGGGTGATAATGGCAGCTCGATCTGTGCCAGCGCCTCGATTCCCTCGCTGATACCCGGGCAGGTATCTGCGCGGACATCCTGAGTGACGATCATAGCGTCGAGACGGGCATGTACTTCAGCCGCCTGCCCGAAATCGCTGCGGTAGTCGCGCGTCACGGCGTCTGGCGGCACGCCTTGCCTTGCCAAATGCGCCGCAAAGATTGCCCCTTCAAACGTGTCGTAAACAATGGCGTGAATGTCGTGCGCGCGCGCCTCGAAAGCCGCCTCGCGATATCGCCAGAGACAGCCCTGCGGGTTGCTATAGCCAGCGCTGACCGGGCAAACCTCCTCGAAGGCGAAAAGCGTGCCGGCAGGAATCCACCAGCTGATCGCGGAATAAGACGGCCCCTCCAGTTCGGTTCGCCAGGCGCCTTCGTCGTCGCTGTATCCGGGCAGGCCAAGCGCCTCGAAGGCCGCTTCTCGGCGGGTAACCGTCTCGCCGAGCACCCAGAAAAGATAGGCATACCACAGCGACTCGGTGGCATACCCGTCATACGCCTCAGGGAGATCCGCCGGGGGTGCCGGGGGCGGGGGTGGAACGCTGGCATCGGCGAAGCTGCAAGACAGAAATACCGCACAGGCACTCAAAATGGATTGCAGTCGTGTCATTAAAGCCCCCCGATTTGATCCAAACTTTGGCCGAGGCGCGCGCAAAAGAAAAGGCCGATCGCAATGACCGGCCTTTTCCAACTCGGATAAAAGCGAAGTTTAGGCCGCTTCAGCTGCCAGGGCTTCGGCTTTCTTGATCGCATCTTCGATGGTGCCAACCATGTAGAAGGCAGGTTCCGGAAGGTGATCATATTCGCCGTCAACCAGACCCTTGAACGCCTTGACGGTGTCGTTGACCGGCACCTGAACGCCCGGCGAGCCGGTGAAGATTTCGGCGACGTCAAACGGCTGCGACAGGAAGCGTTCCACTTTCCGGGCACGGGCCACGGTCAGTTTGTCTTCTTCCGACAGCTCGTCCATGCCGAGAATGGCAATGATGTCCTGAAGTGACTTGTAGCGTTGCAGGATTTCCTGAACGCGGCGAGCCGTTTCATAGTGCTCTTCACCCACAATGCGTGGGTCGAGGATACGCGAGGTGGAATCGAGCGGATCCACAGCCGGGTAAATACCCTTCTCGGAAATCGCGCGGTTCAGAACCGTCGTTGCATCAAGGTGGGAGAAGGTCGTGGCCGGTGCCGGGTCGGTCAGGTCATCGGCGGGCACGTAAACGGCCTGCACAGAGGTGATCGAACCCTTCTTGGTCGAGGTGATCCGTTCCTGCAGCGCACCCATGTCGGTGGCCAGCGTTGGCTGATAGCCCACAGCGGACGGGATACGACCCAGAAGCGCGGACACTTCGGAACCGGCCTGGGTGAAACGGAAAATATTATCAACGAAGAAGAGAACGTCCTTGCCTTCTTCATCACGGAAATATTCAGCCTGTGCGAGCCCCGCCAGAGCCACCCGCGCGCGCGCACCCGGAGGCTCGTTCATCTGACCGAAAACAAGCGCGCAACGCGACCCGTCAACCGAGCCCTTCGACGGGTCCTTGTTCACGCCGGATTCGATCATTTCCCAATAAAGGTCGTTACCTTCGCGGGTGCGTTCACCCACGCCAGCGAAGACCGAATAACCGCCGAACAATTTGGCGATATTGTTGATCAATTCCTGAATCAGAACCGTCTTGCCAACGCCGGCACCGCCGAAGAGGCCGATCTTGCCGCCTTTTGCGTACGGGCAGAGCAGGTCGATGACCTTGATACCGGTCGGCAGAATTTCCGCCTCGGTGGCCTGTTCCTCGAAAGAGGGGGCCGGACGGTGGATCGGCGCGCGCTGCCCGAACGATACCTCACCGGCTTCATCAATCGGGTCGCCGGTCACATTCAGGATGCGACCGAGAACGCCCGGGCCAACCGGAACGGTGATCGATTCGCCGGTGTCGACAACGATGGCGCCGCGTTGCAGGCCTTCTGTTGCGTCCATGGCGATGGTCCGGACGGTGTTTTCACCCAGGTGCTGAGCGACTTCCATGACCAGTTTCTGATCGCCATTCTTGGTCTCGATAGCGTTCAGAATGTCTGGCAGGCCGCCATCGAACTCGACGTCGACAACAGCGCCGGTAATCTGAACGACGCGTCCTTTGAGCTGTGCCATCTGCATAATTCCTTTTGCGGACGTATTATCTACAAGGCTTCGGCGCCGGAGATGATTTCAGTCAACTCCGTCGTGATCTTGGCCTGGCGTGTACGGTTATAAATCAGGTTGAGTTTATCGATGAGATCGCCGGCATTGCGCGTGGCATTATCCATCGCGGCCATCCGGGCGCCCATCTCTCCAGCTGCGTTTTCCAGCAGGGAAGACAGGATGACAGTATCGACATAACGCGGCAGGAGCACGTTGAGGATTTCTTCCTCATCGGGCTCGTATTCGTAGATTGCGCCCTGCAAGTCGGGGCGCGCGATTTTCTCATCAATCGCATCGACGGCCGGGATCAGGGTCTGGGCGCGTGGCTTTTGCGAGATAACGGAAACGAATTCCGAGGAAATCAGCTCGCAGACGTCAAACTCGCCCGACGCAAACATGTCGCGAACCATGGCACCGAACTCCAGCGCCGCTTCTTTCCCTGGCGTCTTGCCGCCGGACAGATCGTAAGTTTTCACAATCAGGCTGGAGTGAAGCCGCTTCAGCTGGTCTGCGCCCTTCTTGCCGACGGTGATAATCTTGACGGACTTGCCCTCGCTTTGCAGCGCATTGATACGTTCGCGCGCCTTGCGGGCAATATTGGTGTTGAAGCCGCCACACAGACCGCGATCGGCGGTCATCACCAATAAAAGATAGGTGTCCGTCTTGCCGGTGCCGACCAGAAGCGGTGAAGCGCCGGGCGAATCTTTCATCGAAGAGGACAGATTCGCCATGACAGACGCCATACGCTCGGCATAGGGGCCTGCTGCTTCAGCGGCGTCCTGTGCGCGGCGCAGTTTGGCAGCTGCCACCATCTGCATCGCCTTGGTGATTTTCTGCGTGGATTTCACGCTGGCGATGCGATTGCGAAGGTCTTTTAGCGAAGCCATGCGGCTCTCCCAATCCGTCCCTTACGCGAAGTTCTTCGTGAACGAGTCCACGACCGAGGTCAGCTTGCCTTCACTGTCATCCGACAACTTCTTCTCGTCGCGAATAGCAGCCAGAAGATCGGCATGGTCCGCATGCAGGTGGCGCAGAAGCTCGGCTTCGTACTGGCGCACATCGCCAACGGCAACATTATCAAGATAACCACGTGTACCGGCGAAGATCACACAAACCTGTTCTTCCATCGACAACGGCGAGAATTGCGGCTGTTTCAGAAGCTCGGTCAGGCGTTGGCCGCGGTTGAGCAAACGCTGGGTTGCAGCATCCAGATCGGAACCGAACTGCGCAAACGCCGCCATTTCACGATACTGGGCGAGCTCGCCCTTCATCTTGCCGGCCACCTGTTTCATCGCTTTGGTCTGCGCCGCAGATCCCACGCGGGACACGGACAGGCCGACATTCACAGCCGGGCGAATACCCTGGTAGAACAGGTCGGTTTCAAGGAAAATCTGACCATCGGTGATCGAAATCACATTGGTCGGAATATAGGCCGACACGTCATTGGCCTGGGTCTCGATGATCGGCAGAGCGGTCAGCGAACCGGCGCCCATGTCGTCATTCATTTTCGCCGCACGTTCCAGAAGGCGGGAATGCAGATAGAAAACGTCACCCGGATAGGCTTCGCGGCCCGGCGGGCGGCGCAGCAATAGCGACATCTGACGATAGGACACGGCCTGCTTCGACAAATCATCATAAACGATGAGGGCGTGCATGCCGTTATCGCGGAAATATTCACCAATTGTACAAGCGGTGAACGGTGCGAGGAACTGCATCGGAGCCGGATCAGACGCCGTGGCTGCAACCACGGTCGTGTATTCCATGGCACCGTTTTCTTCCAGCGTTTTCACGATCTGGGCAACGGTGGAACGTTTCTGACCGACAGCAACATAGACGCAGTAGAGCTTCTTGCTCTCGTCATCGCCTTCGTTGATCTGCTTCTGGTTCAGAATCGTGTCGATGGCGATGGCGGTCTTGCCGGTCTGGCGGTCACCAATGATCAGCTCGCGCTGGCCGCGACCAATCGGGATCATCGCGTCGACAGACTTGATGCCGGTCGCCATGGGCTCGTGCACGGATTTACGGGGGATGATGCCCGGCGCTTTCACGTCCACGCGGCGGCGTTCGACCGCATCAATCGGGCCCTTGCCGTCAATCGGCTCACCCAGCGCGTTCACAACGCGGCCGAGAAAATCTTTGCCGACACCGGTATCCACGATGGCGCCGAGGCGCTTGACCGTATCGCCTTCTTTCAGGCCGCGGTCGTCACCGAAAATCACGCAACCGACATTGTCGCGCTCCAGGTTCAGGGCCATGCCCTTTACCCCGCCCGGGAATTCCACGAGCTCACCGGCGCGAACTTCATCGAGTCCGTAAACGCGAGCGATACCGTCACCAACGGACAGTATCTGGCCCACATCCGAGACTTTCGCGTCGGCGCCATAATTCTTGATCTGATCTTTGAGGATTGCGGAAATTTCCGCAGCACGGATGTCCATGGCGTTTCTAAGCCTCTTTCATCGCTGTCCGGAGCCCGTCGAGCTTGGTCCGAAGTGAGGAATCATACATGCGGGAACCGACCTGAACGATCAGCCCGCCGAGAATGTCCGGATTCTCTTGAACCCGGACGTCAACTTCACGCCCGAGGGCGCGTTTCAAGGACGCTTTCAAAGCGTCAATTTCCTTGGCGGTGAGCTTGGCTGCGGTGGTGACGTCGGCTGACACCACGCCGCGCTCGGCTGCTGCCAGACCCGCGTAAATTCTTGCGATTCCGGCCAGGGCTCCAGCGCGGCCATTTTCAGCGACGACCATAAGGGCATTCTTCGTCGTTTGCTGAAAACCGGCCTTGTCCGCCAGAGCGGCAAGAATGCCCGACTTCGCCTCGCCCTCGACCATCGGGCTGGCGAGTGCAGAGGTCAGCTCGGGATTGTCGGCCAGAAGCGTTGCCAGTTCAGCCATATCGGCTTCGACCTTGGCCGCCAGTTTGGCGTCCGAAGCCAGCTCGAACAATGCGCTGGCATACCGTCCGGCTGCGCCGGTGATTGTCGCGTGATCGCCACTCATCGGATCGTTCTGTCGCCTGCCTTTGCCCATTGTCCTGGCGAGTCGATTTGTTCAACTACCAAGCACTTGAGATAATTACGAAATTCGGAGCGCGCTTTTGCCTGTCTGGCGTCCACTTCTCCAGTTGCGCGCCCGCTTAGCATAGGGGCTTGAAAGCGGCAACCCGGTTGCGGCATCGCGGACAAAACTTGATCGGCGCGCAAAATAGCACAATGTGGCTCCGGGAAGGGAAAATATGCGGGATATCGGCATAATCGGGCTGGGCGCGATGGGGCTGGCGTGTGCGAATGCAGCGCGTGCGGCTGGTGCGTCCGTGATCGGGTTCGAGCAATTTTCTCTAGGACATTCGTCCGGCTCAAGTCATGGCGAGACTCGAATGATCCGCCGCATCTATAGCGAGGGCGCTGCTTTCATGCCGTTGCTTGATCGCAGCTTCGATTTGTGGGCGAAACTGGAATCTGCCAGCGGCGAACCCCTGATGCAGACGACCGGCGGGCTGGATATCGGCCCGACAGACAGCGCTTTCATGCGAGAGGCGCGCGCAAGCGCTGGCCAGTCCGGTCACCGTCATGTGGCGATGGATGCGGCCACGGCAAATGATGTCTGGCCTGCGTTGCAGCTTCCGGACAATTTTTCGGTGCTGCATGCCCCTGAAAGCGCCGTGCTGCAAAGCGATATGGCCAATGCCGTAATGGCGCGGCTGGCGATAGCGGACGGTGCGGAACTGCACGATGAATGTCCGGTTGTGTCGGTCGAAACGACGGGCGATCACTTTCTGATCCAAACGGCGACAGACACGCACGCCGTCCGGCGCGTTATCAATGCCGCCGGACCGTGGGGCAGCCGGTTTAGCACTGAAATGGATGCCGCTCTGACCATTGAACGTCAGGTGGCCTGCTATTTTGACGGTCCGCCGGATGAAGTTCCACCTTTCCAGCGCGTTCTGGAGGATGGTCGACGAATCTACACTCAGCCGGCCGCTGATCCGGGACGATGGAAATTGGGCCTTTACGGTCATCGCGGGCAAACAGGACCGGAATACCGAAATACCAGCGAGGTGGACGATGAAGATCGCCGCATTCTGACCGATTGTGTCAAAGCAGTATTGCCGGATTGTCCGCCGCCCGACCGGTTCGAGATTTGCCGCTTTACCAATACAAATGATGCACATTTCATTATTGATCGTGCGCCGGAAAAACCCGGCATGGTCAACGTCGCAGCGTGTTCAGGGCATGGGTATAAATTTGCACCGGCGGTTGGCGAGGCGGCCGTCGCGCTGGCGCTGGATCTGCCGCCGCTGGTTGACCTCACACCCTTTACACTGGCGCGTCAGACAAAGCTGTAGGGCTCGATGTCTATTGCCACGCGGACGGACGAGATCGGCTTCATCCGTTTCTTCCAGGCCCAGAGCCAGGCGGAGAGATCAACATCCCGGTCGGCACGAATCAACAGGCGCCGTCTATGCCAGCCTCGAACCATGCCGTAGCGCGGCTCTGCCGGACCCCAGATCTGAATACCATCGGCATCGGGCGCATTGCGCGCCCAGTCTCTGGCAATTGTATCAGCCTGTGACGGATCACGAGCGGAAATGATGACCGCTGCCAGCCGCCCATAGGGTGGTAGGCCCAGCACTTCGCGCGCCATGGTCTCGGTTTCCATGAAGCGGTCGCGGTCGCCCGCTACCAGCGCGGCAATGGCGTCATGTTCGGGATCATGGGTCTGTAACAAGGCCCGGCCCGGACGGTCCGCGCGGCCAGCCCGCCCCGCAACCTGCACCAAGGTCTGGTATGTGCGCTCACCCGCGCGCGGATCACCGCCGGCAAGTCCCAGATCAGCATCGACGACGCCAATGAGAGTGAGGTTGAGGAAGTTATGACCTTTGGCTGCAATCTGGGTGCCGACGAGAATATCAATCTCGCCGCGCTCCATCCGGTCGATAAGGGAAAGCAGAGCTTCGGCAGAATGGGCGGTATCCGAGGACAGGATTTCGATGTTCGCATCGGGAAAGCGGGCCTTGGCCTCTTCGGCGACGCGTTCGACGCCCGGCCCGACACTGGTGAGCGATTCTATCGCGCCACATTCAGGGCAGGTTTCCGGGCGGGGCATGGAAAACCCGGTGAGGTGGCAAATCAGCCGACCGGTATATTTGTGCTCAGTCAGATAGGCGTCGACATCGGGCGATTTCATTTTATGGCCGCAGTCACGGCACAGAACCAGCGGCGCATATCCCCGGCGGTTTAGATAAAGGAGCACCTGTTCGTTTCGGCCGAGCGTTTCTGCCATTGCACTGACAAGCGGATCAGACAACCACATGCCGCTGGCCGGGCGGTTTTCTTTCTCGCGGAGATCAATGGTGGTGATTTCGGGCAGGACGGCTTTGCCAATCCGGTCGGGCAGATGGATATAGGCGTAGCGCCCGGCGCGGGCATTGGCGAGGCTTTCAATCGACGGCGTCGCTGAGGCCATGATAATCGGGGCTTTGGAAGCGCGGGCGCGCACCACGGCCAGATCGCGCGCCTGATAGTGCAGGCCATCGCCCTGTTTATAGGTGGCGTCATGCTCTTCATCGACGATGATAAGGCGCAAATTCTGAAATGGCAGAAACAAAGCCGAACGTGCACCAATGACAATGCGGGCGCGGTTTTCATTGACCTCGCGCCAGATGCGGCGGCGTTCGCGATGCCCCTGATCAGAATGCCAGAGCGCCGGTTCGGCCTTGAATCGCTCCAGAAAACGGCCGGTCACGGCCCGGCTGAGGGCGATCTCGGGCAAAAGCACGAGGATTTGGGCGTCTGGATCCTGACGCAATGTGTGGGCGATGGCTTCGAAATAGACCTCGGTCTTGCCCGACCCTGTCACGCCATCCAGCAAGGCCGCCTGAAACCCGCCCGCATTGATCATGCGTTTCAGCTGGTCTGCCGCCTCCTGTTGTTGCGGAACCAGCTCCACTCCCGGCCCGTCGGGGTCCGGCGCATCGAAAGGCGGATCGGCCGGACTTTCAATGCGGACAAGGCCGCCAGCTTTCGCCAGACCCGACACAACACCGGGCGTCACGCCAGCGAGCCGCGCCAGCTCGGCGGCTGAGTTCGGACCCTGCTCGGTGACGGCTTCGATGACGCGGGTGCGCGCCTCCGTCATCCGCGTCGGCAAATCGCCGGCGACATCGAATTGTATTTCTGTCGGCGAAGGCAGCAGCGAGTCCTCGCTGCGCAAGACTCCGCGCAGAACGATACCCGGCCATTGCACCAGATAACGCGCCGACCAGTTCACAAACTCGACCATCGCTTCTGACAGCGGCGGCGCATCATAGACGCTTTCCACGCTTTTCAGATTGCGGCTGCCATCGTCCGATGAGAGTGCCCAGACCACGCCCCTTGCGGAGCGCTTCCCCAATGGCGCACGGACATGGTCGCCGACGCGCAATTCCATCCCTTCGGGCACCGCATAATCAAACGGTTCCGGCAAGGGCATGGGAAACAGGATGGAGGCCTTGGCTTTGAGGGTGGGCAAGAGCAAACTTATGACTGGGCGTTGAATGGACGTCGGGGCTCGCGGATTGACTCGACGATACGATTCCCCTTTTCCGCCCATAATTTTGACAAGTCATGAGCTGTTTGCAGATTGAGCCAGAATTCAGGCGTTGTTTTGAAATAGGTTGCAAGGCGCAAGGCTGTGTCCGCGGTAATGGCACGCTGTCCGTTGACGATGTTCGAGACGCGCGAAATTGCGATATCGAGGTCACCGGCCAACTTGTTGATCGACACGCCCAAAGGCACCATGAATTCTTCCCGGAGCACTTCGCCCGGATGGGTGGTTATTCTCATTTTTCAGCTCTCCATGACGATTAATGATAATCGACAATTTCGACGTCATGCGCGCTGTCTTTCCAGACAAAGCATATCCGCCATTGATCATTGACCCGGATGGAATATTGACCGGCGCGGCGACCTGACAGCGCTTCGAGACGATTGCCGGGCGAGCTGCGCAAGTCATCCAGGACGTTGGCCGCATTCAGCATATCGAGTTTGCGCGCTGCGACCTTTGCCGCCTGTTGCCATCCGGCTCTCTTCGGCACACGTCCGGTTTCAAAGAAGGCGGCTGCCCCGGAATCCTTCCAGCTCAGGATCATGAATAGATAGTATTCCGACAAACGGAATATGTCAAAAAGAATAACGAAATTCGATTTCGTCACTTCGTTTACCGAACGCCAATCCCTCTCTGCTAGAAAGGTCTCAATACAAATCCGAAAACGGATGGTGGGACATTGACAGATTTTACAACACAGCCGGGCGCTGCGCCCGATGCGATGGATCGCGCCATGGTGCGCCAGATGCTGATGACAAATCCGGACTGGGTTCGCGAGGATACCGAACTGATGTCGCATCTTGCGGCCTCAACGGCCAACGGCGTGGCGGATCTGGGTTTTATGGTTCGGGAACGATTGCTGGGCGAGGTCCGGGATCTGAAACGACGGCAGCAAACCATCGCCGATCATGCCCGTAACAATCTGGCTCTGCTGGCGCGCGCCCAAGGTTTTGTTCTGTCGCTGATGGAGTGTGCTGATCTCGATGAGCTGGACTATAAACTCGCCTGGGAAGCCCCGTCCGCACTGGGCGTTGAAAAGGTGCGCCTTTATCTGGAAGGTGCGACACCGATGATTGTCTCGGAAGCCATTCACGCCTGCAGCGATGGACTGGCCGATGAATTACTGGGCGATGAGAATGATTTCACTGGCGGCTGCGCAACCCGCACATCGCGTACGCTCTATGGCGAGGAAATGGGCAGCCACGCTCTGTGCCGGATCAATGCCGGCGGGCGTATCGGCGTGCTGGCGCTGGCCGCCAGCGAAGCTGATCAATTCCATACCGGGCAAGGCACCGAAATTCTCAATTTCGTAGCGCGCGCGGTTGAACGCCTGATGGATAGATGGCTGAGCGAGACCTAGATTCTAGTGTCGATGCGGCCCTTCGTGACTGGCTGGACTATCTGGCTGGCGAAAAGCGCTACAGCCCCAAAACACTTGAAAGCTATGGCCGGGATGTTTCGACTTTCCTGGATTTCCAGGCCGCGCATCTCGGCACGCGGCTGACCCTTGGCGCACTCGCCAGCCTGAGGGCCGTGGATTTTCGCGCCTGGCTGGCCGATCGACGACGTGATGGTGTGTCTTCACGGTCACTGGCGCGCTTTCTGTCCTCGGTACGCAGCTTCTATCGCTATCTGGAACAACGACGCGGCATTGCCTGTGCGGCTATCGGACTGGTTGAATCGCCGAAAATTCCGCGCAGCCTGCCCAAGCCGGTGAGCGTGGATGCCGCAAGAGACATGATTTCAGAGACGGGTGCTCGCGACAAACCGGGTTGGATCGCTGCGCGTGATGAGGCTGTCTTGCTGCTGCTCTATGGCTGCGGATTGCGGATCAGCGAGGCGCTCGCAATTACCGTCGCCGATCTACCGTTAAGTGATGTGATGCGGGTGACGGGTAAGGGTCAGAAAACCCGGCTTGTGCCCGTCCTGCCAGCCGTCCGCGATGCGATGGCGCGCTATATCGGCCTCTGCCCCTTTGATCCGGAGCCCGGCGATCCGGTATTTCGCGCGGTGCGCGGGGGAGTTCTGGGTGCGCGCGCTATACAGGAATTGGTGGTCAATCTGCGGTCGCGCCTCGGCCTGCCCGCCAGTGCAACGCCGCACGCCCTGCGCCACAGTTTTGCGACTCATTTGCTCGCAGGTGGCGGGGATCTGCGGACGATCCAGGAATTGCTTGGCCATGCCAACCTGTCGACAACTCAGGGCTATGCGGCCGTCGAGGGCGCGCATCTGGCAGCCGTTCATGCGGCCGCGCACCCGCGCGCGCGCCGACGCCAGACCTAGTCGCCGACTCAAGACATCATCGCCCCTACAATCCCGACTTGCCTCTTGGTCAAATTCTGTTACTTTGAGTTATAAAGTAGTTTGGAGACTGGCATGAGCAATGTAACCGAAACCGATCTCGACTATTTGCGACGGGTCGCCGAATCCGGCGAACAGGCACCGCTTATCGGCGGGCGATTTCTGATAATCTGGGGCGGTCTGGGCGTCATCGCCTGTCTGGTTCACTGGTCCATTGTGACGGAAACACTGCCGATTGCCGCATCCCTGCTGGGTGCTGTCTGGCTGGGCTATGGCATGATCGGCCTGATCGCCAACGCCATCGCTGTCCGCACCATGCCGCGCAGGTCTGGAACGGGCTCTATCGGCAACCGGGTCAATCGTATCGCCTGGCAATATGTGGGGATCGGCATCGGCGTTTATTTTGCCGGAGTGATGTTCTCGGTAACAGCGCTTGATGCCAATCCTGTCCTGTTTGACTCCATTCTGACCGTCGCCCTGTTCGGTTATTCCATTGCCTTTGCCGTCACGGCGGCGTTGTCGGCCGAAAAATGGCTTTACGGCCCGGCGTGGATGTCGATAGCCGGGGCGGGATTGTCGCCCGCCTTTTACGGTACGGCCGAATTGTATCTGCTGGCTGCCGCCATCATTCTTTTTGCGGCAGTCCTGCCGGGATTGCGGTTGGTGGGTCGCGAATCTGGCGCTGGCAATGCCTGAACCAACCTTTGATTCCGCGCGCCTGGATGATGCCATCCATGGAAAGCTCCGTCTGGGAATTATGGCCTATCTCTCTTCTGTCAGTGCGGCGAGCTTTGCGGAGCTGAAAAAGAAAACAGATGCATCCGACGGCAATCTTTCCGTCCACATGCGCAAGCTGGAGGATGCCGGTTATCTGACGATTGAAAAGAGTTTCGTGGGTCGACGTCCGCGCACAACGCTGGCGCTGACACCGGCCGGGCGCAAAGCCTGGATTGCCTATCTGGATGAATTGCGGCGGCTAACCGACGGCTAGGCTGCGCGCCGTTCCCGCTGCAGGGCGAAACGGACAATCGTTAATCCGTCTTCGTCGCGCTGACCAACTTCAACAAAGCCGGTCTTCTCCAGCACGCGTTGAGACGCAATGAGGTGCGGCAGGGTTTCGGCGATCACTTCCTGCACCTGCCCGGTTGAAAACGCCCAGTCGATTAGCGTTTCGACGGCCTCGGTCGCGAGCCCCTGTTCGCGAAACGAGGTCAGCATCGAATAGCCGATTTCAACGACGCCATCATCACCCGGCGGGCCTTTGAACCCGCCGCCGCCCACCAGGCGATCCATACCGCTATTGAATTCTGGCCAGATAAACGCCCAGAACTGCCAACCAACCTGCTCCGGATGGTTTTTCAGGCTGGATTCGGTCAAGTCCATGGCCCGCTGATCCATCGGTTCAGGCGGCCAACCGGCCTCGGACTGAACGCCCAGCGCTTCAAAAAAAGCCGCCGGTGCGCGCGATTGCAAACCGGCCAGGCGGGCATCCAGCGCAACAAGTTTCAATCGATCGGCTTTCAGTTCAAGCATATGTGAGCCTTGTGCATGCAGTGGAGCAATTCATCCAGGCGAACACGGATCCTCACGCCTCGCATCGTTGAATCCGGAACGCGGATTGTAGCATGATTTCCGGCCTGATGATCTGAACTTTTCGTCAGAATCGCGGAAATCAGGCCTGCATCGTCCAGCCCTCAACCCCCATAGCCGCCTGACGGATCGCTTCTGTCATGGTCGGGTGCGGGTGCGATGTGCGGGCAATATCTTCGGAAGACGCGCGGAATTCCAGCGCCACACAAAGTTCGGCGATCATCTCGCCAACGCCTTTGCCAATCATGTGGGCACCGAGCAATTCATCGGTTTCAGCATCTGCCAGCAGTTTGACCATGCCGTCAGTTTCATGGTTCGCGCGGGCGCGGGAATTGGCCATGAAGGAAAATTTGCCGGTCTTGTATTTGCGACCCTGCTCTTTGAGCTGATCTTCGGTGGCCCCGACCGATGCGATTTCGGGATTGGTGTACACGACGCCCGGAATCGCATCGTAGTTGACGTGTCCCGCCTTGCCGGCGATGCGTTCGGCACAGGCCGTGCCTTCATCTTCAGCCTTGTGGGCAAGCATCGGTCCGTGCGTGCAATCCCCCACGACCCAGACGCCCTCGGCGCTGGTCTGGAATTGTTTGTTCGGAATGATACCGCGCTTGTCGGTTTCAATGCCGACGGCTTCGAGCCCGAGACCTTCGGTATAGGGTCGGCGACCAATGCAGACGATGGCGATATCGGCGTCAAAACTTTTCGTCTTGCCGCCCGCCGCAGCCTCGGTCGTGATCGACAGGCCGTCATCCGTTTTATTTACGCCGGTGACCTTACGCGACAATTCGAAGGTAAAGCCCTGTTTCTTGAAAATACGCTGTGCCTGTTTGGCGATCTCGGCATCCATGCCCGGCATGATGCGGTCGAGGTATTCGATGACGGTCACCTCGGCGCCCAGCCGACGCCAAACCGATCCCAGCTCCAGCCCGATGACACCCGCCCCGATGAGCACCAGTTTCTTGGGGACTTCTTTCAGTTCGAGCGCCCCGGTTGAAGAGACGATACGCTCCTCGTCAATCTCGACACCCGGCAATGGCGTGACCTCCGAGCCGGTTGCGATGACGATATTCCTGGTTTCCAGCGTTGTCTTGCCGTCTGGCCCGTCGACTTCTACTTTGCCTTTTCCGACAATCCGACCCTTGCCCTGAATGCGATCAACCTTGTTCTTTTTCAGAAGGAAGGCGACGCCTTCGGTCAGGCCTTTCACGGTCTCGCTCTTGTTGTGCATCATCCTGGACAGGTCATACGACAGGTTATAGACCGTGATGCCGTGTCCCGCGAAATCCTTTTCCGCTGTCTCATACAGCTCGGATGCGTGCAGCAAGGCCTTGGACGGGATGCAGCCGACATTCAGACAGGTGCCGCCCAGCGTATCGCGCATTTCGATGCAGGCGGTCTTCAGACCAAGCTGGCCCGCGCGAATGGCGCAATTATAGCCACCCGGGCCACCACCGATAATGACGACATCATAGACTTCGGACATGGGGCAACCTTTCGCCGGAGAAGGGAATCTCCCCTCTACCTAAAACCGCCCTGCCGCGAGTTCAACAGCGTCAGGCGGCTTTCCCACCGAAAAGGCGGGTCGACAAAATAACGGCCAGCACGGTCGTCAGCGGCGTTGCGATAATCATCCACAGCGGATGCGGGATCATGTACATGGTGATCGCGCCCATCAGCAGGACTGTGCCGCCGACCACCCAGGCGGGCCATGTCTTGCGGGAAATGACGATGGCGACTGCGCTGCCTACGATTATCCCAATTGCCCACGCGACCAGGACAGCGATTTTTGCGCCGAGCGGAATGGTCGACATGATGGCGCTCAACTGTTCCGGATCGCTGATATCCACGTCTGCCGGCGGTGGATAGATCATATGGCCCAGCGCTTCGACGGCCGCGACTGTGATGACAGCGGCAACCAGACCCGCGATGATACCAAGAATCAACCGAACCATAACGGCCTCACTATTTCATTATTCCGGCGCTGCTCGCCCACCTGGCGGTCCAGAAAAAGCCCAGCAGGGACAGGAAAATCACAACGGCAACGATGAGGGCTGGCGTGCCCATTATCGCGATCCCGCCCCTGACGAACAGGCTGTAGATATTGGTGATCAGGAACCCGATCATTCCCAGCAGGAACATGATATCGGCGGGACCCTTTCGAAGAATGAGGAAGATGGATGCCACAAACGCGACCATGACCGACACGGCCCAAAGTCCGGTCGACCATGCCGGCATACTGTAGAAATAGGTCAGCTGTTCTTCGGTGAGCCCCTCAAGAGCCGGCGCCCACTGGTATTGGGTGGCGATATAGGCAAAGACGCCATAGCCATTCCACAGAATGGCGATGACAGCCAGAATCCAGAACCAGATCGGCGTTTTAGCGTGTGAATCAGACATGTAATTCCTCCCCAGGAATTTCGAGACTAGCGCGAAAATACCGTGATGGGGAGGGTGTTGGAATCGGGTCGTTGCTGAAAGCGTTCGACGCTAGATATCAAACAACAGACGTTGCGGGTCTTCCAGCGCCTCCTTAACGCGGACGAGGAAAGTCACCGCTTCCTTGCCGTCGACAATGCGGTGATCATAGGAGAGCGCCAGATACATCATCGGCCGGATCACGACCTGACCGTTTTCGGCGACCGGACGCTCCTGAATCTTGTGCATGCCCAGAATGCCGGATTGGGGCGCATTCAGGATCGGCGTTGACAGCAATGAGCCAAAAATACCGCCATTGGACAGGGTGAAGGTCGCACCCTGCATTTCATCAATGGAGAGTTTGCCATCGCGGGCCTTTGTGCCCAGTTCGATGATTTTCTTTTCGATCTCCGCCAGTGACATCTGGTCGGCATCGCGTACGACCGGCACGACCAGCCCACGCGGCGAAGATACGGCGACGCCCATATCGTAATGATTTTTGTAAACAATTTCGTCGCCATCGATCTCGGCATTGACGTTCGGAATCTCTTTCAATGCGCTGACACACGCCTTCACGAAAAAGCTCATAAAGCCGAGTTTGACGCCGTGCTTGGCGACAAAAGCATCCTGATGGGTCTTGCGCGCCTGCATGATGGCGGTCATGTCCGCCTCGTTGAACGTCGTCAGAATGGCAGCGGTGTCCTGCGCCTCTTTCAAACGACGCGCGATGGTCTGACGCAAACGGGTCATTTTCACGCGTTCTTCGCGCGGTTCGTCGGAACGCTGCGCGGAAGCCGCGGGTGCTGGCGCAGGCGACGCGGCGGGCGTCGGAGATGTGGCGCCGCTTTCGACCGCTTTCAGCGCATCACCTTTGGTTACGCGGCCATCCTTGCCCCTGCCCTCGACTTTCGACAGGTCCAGATCATTCTCTTCCGCGATGCGCGCTGCCGACGGCATGGCCTTGACGTCAGCTGGCGTATCTTTTTTTGTTTCAGCCGTGGGGGTGTCGGTTTTCGCCGGTGCTGCTGCGCCGCCCTCACGGATGCGCGCGATCACATCACCGGGCGCGACCATATCGCCTTCCTCTGCGTTTCTCTCCGCCAGCACGCCATCGACCGGGCACGGGACTTCAACGGCAACCTTGTCGGTTTCAATTTCCACCAGCGCCTGATCCCGTTTGACGGCGGCACCAACGTCCACGAGCCAGGCACCGACCGTGCCTTCGGATACGCTTTCGCCCATTTCCGGGATTTTGGCGTCGACCAGATTGCCGCCCTGTTCGGCGTCGGGTGTTTCGGCGGGTGCGGGTTTTGCCTCTGGCTCCGCCTTCTTTTCGGGTGCGGCGCCGCTCGCGGCTGCGCCGGCCTCGCCGATGACAGCCAGTCTTGCCCCGATCTCGACCGTCTCGCCTTCGGCGGCGACGATTTGCGACAGGGTTCCATCACCGTCGGCACGCACCTCGATCGAAACCTTGTCGGTTTCCAGCTCGACGAGAATATCGTCTTTCTTCACTGCATCGCCTTCGGCAAAATTCCAGGTGCCGACAGTGGCTTCGGCAACGGATTCACCCAGTTCTGGGACATTGATATCAGTCATGTCAGTTTCGTCCTTCGTGTCGGGGATCAGGCGAGCGCGTCGTCGATCAGGGCGGATTGTTCAGATTTGTGAGCGGCAGCTGTGCCCGCCGCAGTTGAAGCGGCGGCCGAGCGACCGGCATATTTCGGGCGCGCCTGTTTGGTTTCCGTCTGTATCAGAACCCAGTCCAGCGTCGGCTGGATAAACGTCCAGGCCCCCATATTCTGCGGCTCTTCCTGGCACCAGACCAGTTCGGCATTCGGGAAGCGGGAAAATTCCTGCAACATGGAGCGGGCGGGGATGGGATAGAATTGTTCAACGCGCAACAGATAGACATCATCAATGCCTTTCTCCTCGCGCGCTTCGAGCAGGTCATAATAGACTTTGCCCGAACACATGACGACTCGCCGGATTTTATCGTCGGCGACGAGCCGGGTTTTGGTGACGTCGGATGCGCCTTCCGGCCGGTTGGACGGATCGGCATCGTCCCACAAAACGCGGTGGAAAGAGGAACCCGCGCCCAGAGCGTCGAGCGATGAGACGCACTTCTTGTGACGCAGGAGCGATTTCGGCGTCATCAGGATCAACGGCTTGCGGAAACCACGATGAATCTGACGACGCAGAATGTGGAAATAATTCGCCGGGGTCGAGCAATTTGCGACTTGCATATTGTCTTGTGCGCATAGCTGCAGGAAACGCTCCAGACGCGCAGACGAGTGCTCTGGCCCCTGCCCCTCATAACCGTGCGGCAGCAGCATGACGAGGCCGGACATGCGCAGCCATTTGCGTTCACCAGCAGCGAGGAATTGATCAATAATCACTTGCGCGCCGTTCACGAAATCGCCGAACTGCGCTTCCCACATCACCAGCGTGTTGGGCGCGGACAGGGAGTAGCCATACTCGAATCCAAGCACGGCTTCTTCCGACAGCATGGTATCGATGACTTCATAACGCACCGGCTCGGTGCCGAGCTGATTGAGCGGCGTGTGCTTTTCGCCGGTTTCCTGATCGATGATGTGCGAATGGCGCTGCGAGAAGGTGCCGCGGCCCGAATCCTGCCCCGACAAACGCACCGGAAAACCTTCATCCAGCAAGGCCGCGAACGCCAGATTCTCTGCGGTCGCCCAGTCGAGATCCTGACCGGTTTCGATCGCCTTGCCACGAGCCGTCAGAACACGGGCGAGCGTCTTGTGAATGGCGACATCATCGGGAATCGCGGTGAGCTTTGCGCCCAAATCTTTCAGGCGCTCAACCGGCACGGCGGTTTCGCCCCGGCGATCATCTTCCTCCGGAAGCCCGAGGCCGGACCAGACACCATCCAGCCAGTCGGCGACTTGCGGTTTGAAATCCTTGCCTTTTTCGAACTCGCCATCGAGATAATCATCGAAATCGCGCGCCATTTTCTCGGCGTCTTCGTCGGTGAAAACACCGTCAGCCACCAGGCGCTGCTGATAGAGTTCGCGCGTCGTCGGGTGAGTCTTGATGATCTGGTACATCTGCGGCTGGGTGAAAGACGGGTCGTCGCCTTCATTGTGCCCGTAGCGGCGATAGCAGAACATGTCGATAATGGCATCCTTACCGAAAATCTGGCGGTATTCAGTCGCCATTTTCGCGGCATAGACGACAGCTTCGGGATCATCTCCATTGACGTGGAAGATTGGCGCCTGAACCATCAAGGCCACATCAGATGGGTAGGGTGATGAACGCGAATCCTTGGGGTCGGTCGTAAAACCGATCTGATTGTTGACGATGAAATGGATCGCCCCGCCCGTGCGGTGACCTTTCAGGCCCGACAGTCCGAAACACTCCGCGACAATGCCCTGACCCGCGAACGCGGCATCGCCATGCAAGAGCAGCGGCAAGACTTGTTGGGCAGTGTTGATTTCATCGCCCTGCGCCCGCCGGAATTTTGATTGCTTGGCGCGCGCCTTGCCCAGAACAACCGGATCAACCGCTTCGAGGTGAGACGGGTTCGCGGTCAGTGAGAGGTGGACGTTTTTGCCGTCGAATGCACGGTCAGATGAGGCGCCGAGATGGTATTTCACATCGCCGGAACCAAATTCACCGCCTTGCGTGGAGCCACCTTGGAATTCGTGGAAAATCTGGTGGTAGGGCTTACCCATCACAGCCGCGAGTACATTCAGACGGCCGCGGTGTGGCATGCCGAGAATCATGTCGGTCACGCCCATCTGGCTGCCGCGCTTGATGATCTGTTCAAGGGCGGGAACCATGGATTCGCCGCCATCAATGCCGAAGCGTTTTGTGCCGGGATAACGTTTATGGAGAAAACGCTCGAACGCTTCGGTTTCGACCAGCCGCGAGAATATGGCTTTCTTGCCATCTGATGAAAAATTGACGCCCTTGTCCGGCCCTTCAAAGCGTTCCTGCAACCAGGTTTTCTCAGCCGGGTTGGAGATGTGCATGAATTCAACGCCAACCGTCGAACAATAGGTACGGCGCAATATGTCGAGCATTTGCCGCGGCGTGGCGGTTTCGAGCCCGAGATAACCATCAATGAAAATCTCGCGATCCATGGCCGCGCCATCAAAGCCGTAGGTTTGCGGCTGCAATTCGGGCTGCGGTCCGCTATCCGCCATGGAGAGCGGGTCGAGATTGGCCGCGAGGTGACCACGCATGCGGTAAGCGCGGATCATCATGATGGCACGGATGGAATCCTGCGTGGCTCTGCGCACATCGGCAGCATCAGCTTCGGGCAGACGTTCGGCGACTTTCTCGATCAGAGCCGGTTCAACCGTGGCATCAATCGCGCCCAGTGCCGAGGTCAGATCCCCACCGGCTTCCGGTGGCCAGTCAGGGCGGGTCCAGCTGGCCCCGCGTGCAGCCCGGCTCGATGCCGCGGCATCATCACCACTGTCTTCAAAAAATTTGCGCCATTGCGGTGAAACCGAAGACGGGTTTTCTGCCCAGGCGGCGGCCATCTGTTCGACAAAGTGAGCATTGCCACCGTAAAGAAAAGAGGTGTCGAGGAAATTCTGATTACGATCAGTGCGCTTTGCGTCTGACATTTTTATTCCTGCTGGGCGAAACCCCCGATGGTTCGCCTGTTTTCTATGTTTCCGGTGAGCCTACCCCCTTTGTAAACCCCAAACCGGATGCGGCGGGGCCGGTTTGACGACCTCCACCCTGGACATTTGTGTGTTCGATCAGCCTTTCAGAACCTCGACCATGGTGGTGCCAAGGCGCGCCGGGCTGTCAGAAACGGTGATGCCAGCCGATCGCATGGCCTCCATCTTGTCTTCCGCGCCGCCCTTGCCGCCCGACACAACCGCGCCGGCATGGCCCATTGTGCGTCCCGGAGGCGCGGTTCGCCCGGCAATAAAGCCAACGACCGGTTTGGAGCGGCCTTTCTTGGCTTCGGATTTGAGGAAGTCGGCGGCTTCTTCTTCAGCCGATCCGCCAATCTCGCCAATCATGACGATGGATTGCGTCTCGTCATCGCCAAGAAAAAGCTCCAGGCAATCAATGAAATTGGTGCCGTTGACCGGGTCGCCGCCAATGCCAATGCAGGTCGACTGGCCCAGACCCACATCCGAGGTCTGCTTGACGGCTTCATAAGTCAACGTGCCGGAGCGCGAGACGACGCCCACCGTGCCGCGCATGTGAATATGGCCTGGCATGATGCCGATCTTGCATTCGCCCGGCGTGATGACGCCCGGGCAGTTTGGCCCGACCAGTCGTGATTTCGTGCCGGAGAGGGCGCGTTTAACCTTGACCATGTCGGCGACCGGGACGCCTTCGGTGATCGTCACGATCAGCTCGATACCGGCATCGATGGCTTCCAGGATGGCGTCGCCGGCAAAAGGCGGCGGCACATAGATGACCGAGGCATTGGCGCCGGTTTTCGCGCGCGCTTCACCGACCGTATCGAAAATCGGCAGAGAGAGATTTTTATCCTCTTCGCCG
>BQJI01000010.1 GCA_021604625.1 Hyphobacterium sp.
GAGAAAACGGCCAACGACGTCGCCGGATCCCCGTAACACTTGATTACCGAATTCGCGCCAGCGACAGTATATTCGTATCCGCCGAATCCTTTTCCACCGAATGGCGCGGTGATTGGTATGTCTCCGGCAATCCATCGTCACCGGACATCGAGGGCGATGCCCACCTTATCTCCGGCCGGGCCATATTGCTCAACCGGGCCTTTCGAATGGAAGAGGGCCGGGTGTCGCTAGCAGGCGATGTACAGACGGCCGAAATCAACCTTCTCGCGCGGCATCAGCGCGATAGCATTACTGTCAATGCACGGGTTGAAGGCCCGGTGGCATCCCCATCCCTGTCACTGTCCAGCCAACCGGCACTGCCGCAGGATGAAATTCTGGCGCGCCTGCTGTTTGACCGGAATTCCGGTCAACTCAGCGCTCTGGAAACTGCCACCATTGCGGCACAGCTTTCCGGGCAGAACCTTTTTGGAATTGTGGGCGGACTGCGCCGTGCGGCCGGACTGGATCGACTGGATTTTGCCACCGCCGAGAATGGTGAAATCCGCGTCACCGGCGGCGAGCAATTGACCGACGATGTCTATCTCGAACTGGAAAGCCGCGGTGCCGCACTATCATCAGCACGCCTGGAATGGACGCTGACGCCAGATTTCTCACTGCTCTCGCGCTTGACAGGCGACACCCAGGCTTCGATCGCGTTGCGTTGGCGCACAGAGTACTGAGCAATCAACCGCGCAGGCGAAATCTCTGGATTTTCCCGGTCTGTGTTTTGGGCAAGGCCTCGATAAAATGCACGGCGCGTGGATATTTATACGGCGCAATCGTCAGTTTCACGAAATTCTGTAGCTCCATGGCCATTTCGTCTCCTGCCAAAAGCGGCTGTTTGAGTACCACATGGGCCGAGACGATAGTTCCGCGTTCTGCGCAAGACTGACCGACCACAGCGCATTCGGCAACGGCATCATGCATCAGCAGCGCCTGCTCGACCTCGGGGCCGGCTATATTATACCCTGACGCCACAATCAGATCGTCCGCCCGGCTGACATACCAGAAATAACCATCCGGATCGCGGCGATAGAGGTCACCGGTGATATTCCAGCCGTTCTGGACATAGGTTTCCTGCCGCGCGTCGGAAAGATACAGGCACCCGGTCGGACCACGCACCGCCAGTTTTCCGATTTCGCCATCGGCAACTGACTCACCGTCATCGCCGATCACACGCGCTTCATAACCAGGCACCGCTTTGCCGGTCGCGCCCGGGCGAATGTTCTTGCCGGTCGCAGAAATGAAAATGTGAATCATCTCCGTCGCGCCAATACCGTCAATCAGACCAATCCCGGTCGCGTCCTTCCATGCGCGCCAACTGGCTTCGGGCAAATGTTCGCCTGCTGAGACGCCGCATTTGAGCGAAGACAGATCACACTGCGGCAAAAGCGCCAGCATCGCCCGGTATCCCGTCGGGGCGGTGAAGGTATGAGTGACACCAAAACGCTGGATGGTTTCACAAAGCGCCTCAAACCCGGGTTTGGGTGCCAGAGCGACGGCAATTCCGGCGCGGGCCGGAAATACAACAAAGGCACCAAGGCCGAAGGTAAAAGCGAAGGGCGGCGTACCGGCATAAATGTCGCCGGCTTGGGGATCGAGCAAAGCACCGAACGTGTCCGCCATAACCAGAACGCTGCGATGGAAATGCGCACACGCCTTTGGCTCTCCGGTCGTGCCGGAGGTGAAGGCCAGCAGGGCAATATCATCAGCCGCGGTATCACAGGCCGTAAAAGTGCCGGACTTTTCCGCCATCAATCGCGCGACTTCTTCGCCAGATCCCATCAAGGCGATGCGCTTCAGTCCGCTACCATTTGATTTGGAATTCTCGACGGCTTCCTTCAGCGGCGCAGCGCACAATGCCAAGCGAATCCCGACTTTCTGCACGATCTTGGTGATTTCCGGCTCGCGTAGAAGCGGCATCGTCATTGCCGCAATACCTCCAGCTTTCAACACGCCATACCAGGCGATCATCATGTCGATGGAATTGGGTCCATGGATCAATACACGTTCACCGGAAACCAGACCCAGATCGTCCACCAAAACCTGCGCCAGACGATTCACTTCGGTGTTGAGTTCGGAATAGGTCAACGTCCGGCCGTCGGAATAAACCGCGACGCGTTCGCCCCAACCCTTCTCAAGCGCGCCATCGAGTAATTCAGCGGCGGCATTTAGGCGAGCGGGATATTGAACCGCATCGGTCGCGAACCGGAAATCCGGCCAGTCGGATTCGTCTGGCAGGCTTTCGCGCGCAAAACCATCCGCATAGCCACTTGGCTCCATCGGCATGGCACATCTCCCCATTTGTGGCGCGGCCCGCTAGGCTTGAAGTGAATCGCCGCACTCTCATGGCGATCATTATGCACAAGGACGCCGCCATGACGGAAGCTTTTCTCTACACCGGCCTCAGAACGCCCATTGGTCGATATGCCGGATGCCTGTCCAGCGTGCGAGCGGATGATCTTGCAGCCTTACCGATCCGCGCTTTGGCAAAGCGTTACCCCGCGCTGGCTGAGACGGTGGACGAAGTCATTCTGGGCTGCGCCAATCAGTCCGGTGAGGACAATCGCAATGTCGCGCGTATGGCAGTGTTGCTGTCGGGCCTTGGTGAAACCATCCCCGGCGTCACCATCAATCGGCTTTGCGCCAGCGGCCTTGAAGCTGTCGCGCAGGCAGCATTCCGGATCAAGGCCGGGGGCATCTCCGCCGCCATCGCGGGCGGCGTAGAGAGCATGTCGCGGGCGCCCTTCGTGATGGCCAAGGCCGAAGCCGGTTTTTCTCGCGCCGCAAAAATGGAAGACACCACGATTGGCTGGCGCTTCGTGAACCCGGAAATCGAGCGCCTCTACGGCGTCGAGTCCATGGGAGAGACAGCGGAGAACCTTGCAGAAGAGTTCAACCTTTCCCGCGAGGACCAGGATACATTCGCCGCGCGCTCGCAACGTCTTGCCAGCGAATCCATCGAAAAACGTATCGATCAGATCACGCCGGTCAGCATTCCCCAGCGCCGGGGTGAGGCGATAATCGTCAGCGCCGACGAACATCCCCGCCCTGGTGTGACGGTGGACAAACTCGCCAAACTACCCGCCGCCTTCCGCAAGGGCGGCAGCGTCACGGCGGGCAATGCCTCGGGCGTCAATGATGGATCGGCGGCGCTGGTCATAGGCGATAAGGACACGGGCAAGACACTCGGCATCGAACCAATGGCGCGGATCGTCAGCTATGCCACAGCTGGCGTGCCACCGCGCACCATGGGCATCGGCCCGGTTCCGGCATCAGAAAAGGCCCTCGCTCAAGCCGGGTTGACAATGAATGAAATCGACGTGATCGAGCTCAATGAAGCCTTCGCCGCGCAGGTTCTGGCCTGCACACGCAGCTGGAAGATTGCTGATGACGATGACCGGCTCAATGCCTGGGGCGGCGCGATTGCTCTGGGACACCCGCTTGGAATGAGCGGTGCGCGTCTCGCGCTTACCGCCGCCTTTCGCCTGAAAGCTACAGGCGCGCGTTATGCGCTGGTGACGCTGTGTGTCGGCGTCGGCCAGGGCGCAGCTATGGTGCTGGAGCGCGCCTAGTCTGAAATCACTGCCGTTGTTTCAATTTCGACCAGCGCTTCTTTTTCAATCAGGCCGGCAACAATCACGAAGGCCATGACTGGAAAATTCTTTCCCATCAATTGTTTCCAGATCGTGCCGAGCTTGGGCTCGGCCGCAAGATAATCCTCGCGGCTGGTTATATAACCCGTCATGCGGACAATGTGTTCCGGCCCGGCTCCAGCCTCCGCGAGCACGGCCAATGTGTTTTCCAGAACTTTTTCAAACTGATCCGCAAAATCATCCGAGACAAATGTTTCCGTCTCGTCCCAGCCGACTTGCCCGGACACATAAATCTGACGACCGGTCACCTCGATGCCATTTGAATAACCCTTGGGGCGTGGCCAGCTGGGTGGGTTGAGCATTCTCATTGTCCGGTCTCCGATAGAATATGGCGCGCAATGATCAGTTTTTGCACTTCAGACGCGCCTTCATAGATACGCAAGGCGCGAATATCGCGATAGAGGGCTTCCGGAACGGAACCCTTTGTAACGCCGAGTCCGCCGAAAATCTGTACCGCTTTATCAATCGTGTTTTGCGCGGTCTCCGTTGCAAAGAATTTCGACATCGCCGCCTCGCGGGAAATACGCCCGACGCCGGAATCCTTCATCCAGGCGCCGCGATAGATCAGCAAGGCGCTGGCATCGATATCAATGGCCATCTCCGCCAGTTGCGATTGAACAACGGGCAAATCGGCCAGCTTGTCGCCAAACAATTCGCGCGATTGCGCGCGGGATCGCGCTTCATCCATCGCCCGTCGGGCAAAGCCCAGCGCCGCTGCCGCAACAGTTGACCGGAAAACATCCAGCGTCCCCATTGCGTATTTGAACCCGGAATTTTCCTCGCCGATCATCGCTGAAGCCGGAATCCGGCAATTTTCAAATTTCAGCCGCGCCAGAGGGTGCGGGGCGATCACCTCAATGCGTTCCGCAACCGACAGGCCTGGCGTGTCCGCTGGAACGATGAAAGCCGAAATCCCGCGCGCGCCGGCATCTCCCGTGCGCGCAAAAACCACATAGAAACCCGCAATCCCACCATTTGAAATATATGTTTTCTCGCCTTCGAGAACGTATTCATCGCCGTCGCGTGTCGCCTTCATCGCCAAAGAAGCGACGTCGGACCCTGCCGCGGGTTCCGTCAGCGCAAAGGCGGCCAGAATTTCGCCCGACGCAACTTTTGGCAACCAGTCTGCTTTCTGCTCATGCGAGCCGAACAGCGAGATTGTACCCGAGCCCAGCCCCTGCATCGCGAATACGAAATCGGCCAAGCCTGAATGATAAGCCAGCGTCTCCCGCATGACGCAGAGCGAACGAACATCCAGCGTCTCATTCATCCCGCCAAAGGCCGCTGGTACACAATTTTTCAGCCAACCGGCATCACCCATTTTCCGCGCCATAACGCGGCAATCTTCATCGATATCGGCATGCGCGGCAAAGCCGGTCTCGCCAATTTCAACCGCACACCAGCCGCGCGCCGCATCTGCCAGTTCGCGATGGCGACCTTCGAAAAAGGGCCAATCCAGATACGTCCGGTCCGCCATGATCAATTCCCCTCGAAGACCGGCTTTTCCTTCGCGATAAAGGCGCGATAGGCGCGGCGGAAATCTTCGGTCTGCATACAGATCGCCTGAGCCTGTGCTTCAGCCTCGATGGCTTGATCAATGCCCATATCCCATTCCGCATTCAACTGGGTTTTGGTGACACCATTGGCAAATGTCGGTCCGGCGGCGATTCGCGATGCCCATTTTTGCGCGTCACACATCAGGGCGTCTGCAGAAGAGAGTGCATTCCAGAAACCCCAGCGTTCGCCTTCTTCCGCGCTCATGGAACGCCCGAAGAAGAGAAGTTCGCTCGCTCGGCCCTGTCCGATAATGCGAGGCAGGATCGCGCATGCCCCCATATCGCACCCGGCCAAACCGACACGGTTGAACAGGAATGCGGTCTTGGCGTCCGGTGTGGCAATCCGCAGGTCGGACGCCATGGCGAGGATCGCTCCAGCGCCCACGCAAACACCCTCGACCGCCGCGATAACTGGCTGTGGACAGGCGCGAACGGCTTTCACCAGATCGCCCGTCATGCGGGTGAAGTTCAACAAGTCCGGCATGTCCATTTCGGTCAGGGGGCCGATGATTTCGCGCACATCTCCGCCGGAACAGAAATTGCCGCCCGAGCCCGTCAGGATGATTGCTTTCACCTCCGGCGCATAAACCAGCGCCCGGAAGAAATCGCGCAGCTCGGCATAGCTTTCAAACGTCAGCGGATTCTTCTTTTCCGGACGGTTGAGCGTAACCGTCCCGACTCCGTTTTCGAACGACCAGAGAAAATGCTCCGGCGAATGGGTTTCGAAATTCATGCCTTGAACTCCTGCATCAGGGCCGCTTTTTCCAGATTGCGTTTAAGTTGAACATGCCCCGCAATGTACTGGTTTGGAACGCCCGCATCACGATAGCCCAGCTCGGCTGCGGCGCGGAGCGTCCAGTAAGGATCCGCCAGATGCGGCCGCGCCAGTGCGACCAAATCGGCCCGGCCCGCCGCCAGAATCGAATTAACGTGATCCACCTCGTAGATATTACCCACGGCCATGGTTGAACACTGCAGCGTATTGCGAATCTGATCCGAGAATGGCGTCTGGAACATCCGGCCATAAACCGGTTGCCCTTCGGGCGTGGTTTGACCAGCAGATACATCAATCATGTCAGCGCCCGCAGCGGCAAAGGCTTCCGCAACTTTCACCGTGTCATCCGGCGTAATGCCGTCTTCGCCCATCCAGTCGGTTGCGGAGACTCGCACCGCCATGGGCCGGTCTGCGGGCCACGCAGCACGCATCGCTGTGAAAACCTCCAGCGGATAGCGCAGGCGGTTTTCCAGACTGCCCCCATATTCATCGTCTCTCTGGTTGGACACCGGCGTGATGAAGGACGAAAACAGATAGCCGTGCGCCGCATGCATTTCGACCAAGTCGAAACCCGCTTCCAAAGCCCGTTTGGTTGCGGTGACAAATTCTGCTTTCACGTGATCCATATCGGCGCGCGTCAATTCTTGCGGTACCTGGTTTTCAGCCGACCAGGGAATCGGTGATGGACCGATCAACGGCCACGCCCCGCTTTCCAGCGGCGCATTATCGCCTTCCCAGGACAGCTTTGTCGCGCCCTTGCGCCCGGCATGGCCCAGCTGGATTGCCATTTTGGCGTTATTGGCGTGGACATGATCAACGACGCGTTTCCACGCAGCGACATGCTCATCCTTGTATAGGCCTGCACATCCCGGCGAAATGCGCGCATCGGCGGCGACATTGGTCATTTCCGAATAGATCAGCCCCGCCCCGCCCATGGCGCGCGAGCCATAATGGACAAAGTGGAAATCATTGATCAGCCCGTCATCGCTGGAATACATGCACATGGGCGACACCACGACGCGGTTTTTCAACGTCATCCCGCGCAAGGCATAAGGCACAAACATGGGCGGGCGTTCGGAAACACCTGATTTGCCCGCAAACCAGCCCTCCATTCGAGCCATCCATGCACCATCGCGCTCCCGCAGATTTTCATGACTTATGCGTTGCGACCGTGTCAGCAGGGAATAGGCGAACTGGATAGGTTCGAAATCAAGATACCGGTCCAGCGTTTCAAACCATTCTGTGGAGTTGCGCGCCGCAGATTGAAGCTTCAACACTTCTACAGTTCGGACCTCCTGATATTCCTTCAAACCTTCTTCAATGGGCTGCGTTTTTGACGTCAATACTTCAGCCAGCATAATGGCATCTTCGAGCGCCAGCTTGGTGCCGGACCCGATGGAGAAATGCGCCGTATGAGCCGCATCGCCGAGCAGAATTATATTCTTGTGCGTCCAGGTTTCGCATAGAACGCGGCGGAAATTGAGCCAGGCCGAACCGCGAAGATGCTTCGCATTACTCATCAATTCGTGGCCATCAAGCTGATCCGCGAACAGGGCTTCACAGGCGCGCGACGTCTCGTCCTGATCCATCTGATCAAAGCCCAAGCCCCGCCAGGTCTCTTCTGGACACTCGACAATGAAAGTCGAGAGGTCGTCGTCAAACCGGTAGGCATGCGCCCACACCCAGCCATGCTCGGTTTCAACAAAAGCAAAAGTGAAAGCGTCGAACACTTTCTTCGTCCCCAGCCAGACAAATTTGTTCGCACGGACTTCGATGTCCGGCTTGAACACGTCGGCATGATGATCACGAATGCGCGAATTGATGCCATCACCTGCAATGACAATATCCGCCGTTGGCAGATTGGCCGGGTCAATTTCGGCCTCAAAATGGAAATTGACGCCCAGTTCGGCCGCTCGGTCCTGAAGAATGTTCAAAAGGCGCTTGCGCCCGATTCCACAAAACCCATGCCCGCCGGAGCTTTGCTTTTCGCCTTTGAAATGCACATCAATGTCGTCCCAGTGCGCTAGGGAATCCGCGATAGACTGTGCGCTTTCCGGATCAGTTGCAGACAGGTTTTCCATTGTCTGATCGGAAAACACCACGCCCCAGCCAAACGTATCGCCCGCCTTGTTGCGCTCATAGATATCAATCTCGCAATCCGGATCGTGGAGTTTCATCGCAATCGCGAAATAGAGGCCCGCCGGCCCGCCTCCGATGCAGGCAATCTTCATGGATTACGATCTCCCCGAAACCAACCGTGCCAGACAATCACACAAAGCCGGATATTGGGAGGGCTGAACTGGTTTTGGCAGTGGATGAAATCAGGCCAGGTCGGCGGCAAGTGCGGCCCTGGTCGCAGCCGACAACAAGGTCATGTGGGGGTAATGCGCATGGCGTATGCCCAGCATGACGTCGCCGTCAAATGACTTGAAAGTTTCTGCCTGTTCATCGGTAAAGTCGATGTGGATGAATTGCACCGATGACGCCTTACCATCGGCCGTCGTGCGATCCACATCGGTTTCTGCCCGCGACATGATTTCATGGTCCCCGAATTTCAGGAATATCGTTTCCTCAACGCCGCCCAGACATCCCAGAACTGTTTTGCGCAGTTTTTCATCATCAATCTCGAACATCAGCGTGGCCGACAAATCCCGCCCTTTCGGGATCAGCGGATTATAGGCGTTCAACTCGTCAGGGATCTGCGCCGCACCGCCTTTTTCGATGAAAAGCATTTCATGGATTTGCAGCCACATGGTCTGATAGCTTTCAAAATAAAACGTCGCATGCGGACCGATCGCAACGCGGCGCACCGCTTTCACCGGCCTCAGTTCGGCCCGCTTCTGTTTGCGGATTTTGCCGTATTCGGACATGTCCATCAGATCAGCGGCGCTGACTTCGGTCTTTTGACGCCTGTCGGATATATTGACGACATTTCCCATTATGCTGGTCCTTTAAAGTCCGTAGGCTTTCGCGAAAATTTCGATCGGGTGCCACGTCCGGGCCGGCGCCGACTCTGACTGCAGCGTGTTGATGCCGGTCTTGATATGGTCGCACGATAGCGGACATGTGGACGTCACAAATGTATTGTGGTGGTCCAGTGCCTTGCGAAACACCGGTGTTCCCACCTTGATGGCGGTGTCGTGATTGGCTTTCTTTATGCCCCAAGTGCCGCCATGTCCGGAGCAGCGCTCGATCACATTCAGTTCGGTATCGGGGATCATTTTCAATAACTCGGTCGATTTTTGTCCGATATTTTGCGCGCGGGAATGACACGACAAGTGAAGTGTGATGCCGCCCTTGAGCGGTTTCAGTCCATCCGCCAGTCCTTCATTGCGCGCCACATCCACGATCAATTGGTCAAAATCCATGGTCGAGGAAGCAAGCGCTCGAACATCCTCGTTGTCTGGCAGAATAAGCGGCCATTCAAATTTCAGCATCAGTGAGCAGGACGGTACGAGCCCCATTATGGTGTAGCCATCATCAACCAAGGGCCGAAGCGCGCCAGCAACCTTGCGCGCATTGGCAGCAACCTTTTCAAGATTGCCCTGTTCCAGTTCCGGCATCCCGCAACATCCGGGATAAACCACCTCGGCATCAATGCCGTTTTTAGCCAGAACCGCGAGCGTGGCTTCTCCGATTTCCGGCTTGTTGTACTCGCCAAAACAGGTCGCATACACCGTCACTTTACGCTCGCCGAAAGCGGGCGCTTCAGAGTTGATCTCCCGTTTGATTTTGGCGCGTTGCGACAAAGTGCGGGTATGGAATTTCGGCAATTCCGCATCAGGACTAATATCGCCCAGCGTGTTGATCAGCGTGCGAATGCCCTTGTTTTGCCTGTCTGTCGCCCAGTTCACAACGCCAGCAACGGGCCGAGCCATCATGCCATTGCGGTCCGTCTTCACCAGTTGGCTATCAGCAAAGGACACGTCGCCCTTTTTCTGCTGTATCGCCCGATAGCGCAGCATCAGATGGGGAAAATCGATGTTGAATTCATGCGGCGGTACATAAGGACATTTTGTCAGGAAGCACATGTCGCACAGCGTGCAACCATCAACAGTCGCTTTGATGTCGGTCGCGGTCAGATCGTCGACCGAAAAATTCTCGGAGTCATCGACAGCATCAAACAGCGTCGGAAAGCTGTCACACAGATTGAAGCAGCGACGGCAGGAATGGCATATCTCGGCCTGACGCCGAAATTCAGCATCAAATTTGTCTTCGTCATAATAGTCAGGGTTTTGCCATTCGATCGGATGCCGCGTCGGCGCATCCAGCGATCCTTCGCGCGGCGGTGTCGGTGTATGGCTCATGTCATTGCTTTCCAAAGCGCCGCAAAGACAGAGACGCCCGATCCAGCCTGATAGCCAGCCCGGGCGTCATGGGTCGGTTTCATGCGGATCCGCCTAACCGTCGAGCTGGTCCAGCGTCTTCTGGAATTTGCCCGCGTGTGATCGCTCGGCCTTTGCCAATGTCTCAAACCAGTCGGCGATTTCGTCAAAGCCTTCCTCGCGCGCTGTTCGCGCCATGCCCGGGTACATGTCGGTGTATTCGTGGGTCTCTCCGGCAATCGCGGATTTCAGATTGGCTTCGGTATTGCCAATGGGCTCTCCTGTTGCCGGATCTCCAACCTCTTCGAGGAATTCGAGGTGACCGTGCGCATGACCGGTTTCGCCTTCAGCCGTCGACCGGAAAACAGACGCGACATCATTATAGCCTTCAATATCGGCTTTCTGGGCAAAGTAGAGATAGCGGCGATTGGCCTGACTTTCTCCGGCAAATGCTTCCTTGAGATTTTCTACGGTTTTCGAGCCTTTGAGCGACATGATATTCCTCCCTTCGCCGGGCATTCGGCGTCAATTTCAGGCGCAAGCCTATTCCCCTTCAGAGCGAAGTCAATAAATTGGAATCATTCTAATAAATGAGAATAATTCTCACTTCGCCTGCGTGCGAATCACAAGTTCGCACGACAGGATTTCACTGTCATCGCCAGGCTTCGGCAGAAGATCCAGCGGCACCTCGCCCTCGGGAATATCCGTCAGCTCGCCGGTGGTTTCATTCAGAAAATGATGATGCGGAGCCATGTTCGTGTCGAACAATGTGGCATCAAGTCCGCGCGCCGAGATCGGATGCAGGAGTCCGGCATCAACGAAGCGGCCGAGCGTATTATAGACGGTCGCCAGTGCGATGCGCTTGCCCGTCATTTGCAACTGGCCATACACCTGTTCGGCAGAAACATGGCGATGCTCGCCGTCAGCAAAAAGTATGCGCGCAATCTGCAGTCGCGGTTGCGTAATACGCAAACCGGCAAACTCCAGTAACGACACCGCTTCCCTCATGGTTTTGCTTTATTCGAAAGCAGCGGACCTCGCAACACATCTCGCCAATGGACCTCAGGTCGCTAAAATGCCATCAGACTGAACAGATCGCGACAGACCACAGGATTACCGCCATGAACACCTCATCCACAGCCGATGCCAAATCGTTCAACTGGGAAGACCCGCTGGATCTCAACGGCCTTCTTTCCGAGGAAGAACGCATGGTCCAGGAGACCGCGCGAGGCTATGCGCAGGACAAGCTTTTGCCACGCGTGATTCAGGCGGCACGTGAAGAGAATTTTGACCGAAATATAATGACCGAAATGGGCGAGTTGGGGTTATTGGGCGCGACCCTGCCGGAAACCTATGGCGGCGCTGGCCTGAATCATGTGGCATATGGTCTGATCGCGCATGAGGTCGAGAAAGTGGATTCCGGGTATCGCTCGGCGATGAGCGTACAATCCTCACTGGTAATGTATCCGATTTTTGCCTTCGGTTCCGAAGATCAAAAACAGAAATACCTGCCCAGGCTGGCCACAGGTGAATGGGTCGGATGCTTTGGCCTGACAGAGCCGGACGGTGGATCTGACCCGGGTGCGATGCGTACGACCGCAACAAAAGTGGCTGATGGCTACATCCTCAACGGTTCGAAAATGTGGATCACAAATTCTCCGATTGCTGACGTGGCCGTGGTCTGGGCCAAGCTGGATGGCGCCATTCGCGGCTTTATCGTCGAGCGCGGCATGCCGGGCTTCGAAACGCCCAAGATTGACGGCAAGATGAGCCTGCGCGCCTCCGTTACGGGATCCATCACCCTGGCTGATTGCAAGGTCGGTGAGGATGCGCTGATGCCGAACGTCAAAGGCTTGCGCGGCCCGTTTTCCTGCCTCAACAAAGCGCGCTACGGCATTGCGTGGGGGGCCATGGGCGCGGCTGCAGCCTGCTGGCACGCATCACGCGAATATGCGCTTGACCGGGTTGTGTTCGGCAGGCCGATCGCCGCGACCCAGCTCGTCCAGAAGAAACTGGCTGACATGCAAACCGAGATTACACTCGGTCTCATGGGAGCCTGGCGTCTCGGGCGACAACTGGACGAAGGCGCATGGATTCCCGAATCCATTTCCCTGATGAAGCGGAATAATTGCGGCAAGGCATTGGCCATTGCCCGGGAAGCGCGAGACATACACGGCGGCAATGGCATCGCCGAGGAATATCATATCCTGCGTCACGCCATTAATCTGGAAACCGTCAACACCTATGAGGGTACGCACGATATCCATGCGCTCATTCTCGGACGAGCCCAGACCGGCATTCAGGCCTTCGCCTGATCTGAATTGGATGAGACAAAGCGCGCAGGATAGCATAGCTCAGTGTGTGGGTTTGCTGATTGCCTGCCCGCTTTCAGGCTGAAACACTTGCACCATGCAGCCTTGTCCCACCCTCACCGTCGATCTCGATGCCATAACGGCCAATTACCGCCTCATTCGCAAGACCGTCAGTCCCGCGAACTGCGCCGCCGTTATCAAGGCGAACGCATATGGGCTGGGCGCAGAAGCCATTTGCCGGCATCTGCTGGCCGAGCAGTGTAACACTTTCTTTTTTGCACATTTGCCTGAAGCCTTGCCTCTGACGAAGCTCATCAATGCCGCTGGCGGGCAGGCTCTGGTGTTAAACGGCCTCGGTCTCTATGCGAGCCGGGATTTTGCGGCCGCTGGTGTTATTCCGGTTCTCAATTCCTTGGCCGAAGCCCGGCAATGGATAGGCGATGTCGGCGATGCGCCTGCGGCCTTGCATCTGGATACCGGCATGAACCGGCTGGGCCTGCCCGCCGATGATGATAGTTCAATTCTCGAATTGACAAATAACGGCTTGAAACTCGTCCATCTGATGAGCCATCTCGCCTGCGCCGATCAACCGGAACGCGAAGAAAACCAGACGCAGCTTCGCCGGTTTCAGGCACGCGCCGCGCAGTTTGACGACATGCCGATATCCATGACGAATTCCGCCGGTTGCTTTCTGGGCGCGGCATGGCAGTTTGCCATGGCACGACCGGGGCTTGCGCTATACGGCGCCCAACCGGTGATTGGAAAATCCCTGCCTCTGCAAATTCCCTATCGCTTTGAAGCACCGGTATTACAGATCCGGCAGTTCAACAAAGGTGATGGCTTCGGATATGCCGGAACACACAAGGCCGCAACAGATGGCTATTCCGCCACGATTGGTGCGGGTTATACAGACGGCATTCCGAGAGGGTTTTCCAACACCGCTCACGTCTGGATAGATGGTTTGAAAATGCCGATTATCGGTCGCGTTTCAATGGATTCATTTGTTGCCGACATTTCCGCCCACTCCCACCCGCATTCACTTTATCATCAAGCCGCGCTGATCTACGGGCAGGAATTGACGATAGATGAGCAGGCCGCATCGGCTGGTCTTTCCAGCTATGAATTGCTGACCCGCATTGGCGGCCGCACAATCACGAGGCATGTCGGTTTTCCGACCGCAAATTGATCTTCGTAATCCATAAAAAAAGGCGGGCCCGAAGGCCCGCCTAGCATACGCATAACACTGTTTTCGGAGGGCGAGACCGACACCCGGAACCGAGAACTCAACCAAAGTTCCGGATGCCTGCCTCTGAGTGCTGCGTATTACCTTTTCCGATCTGCCTAGCGGCGGATCGTGACCCGGCCGTAGAAGTAGCGTCCAGCAGTGTCATAGGTCTGGTTCAGTGTGTTCATGTCATCATTGTTGGTGACATAAGGCGGCGTCTCATTTGCGAGGTTGCGCACACCGAAGGTCAGGCCAACACCTGAGTCGACGAACTCATAAGCCGCTTGAACATCATGATAGAGGATACGTTCAGCGTCGTCGGACAAACCGCCGCTCGGGCTGAAGGCTGTAACCTCGTCAAGATAGCGACCAACATAGTTGAACTGCCAGTTATCCCCGACAACACCCAGACGAAGCAGGGCGGTGATTTCAGGGAAAGCTGCAGGGTTCTGAGTGAACGGATCCTGAGCAAAGGTACCGGCATATTCAGACGTCGGACCACCTGGCAGCACCTGATAAGCAAAGCTTTCCAGATACGTTACATCCAGGCCAGCAATGAACTGGGCCGTCGACTGGAAGATGTCGAAGGTCGGACCGGCATAGTCGATACCGATATCAACACCTGACGTCTCATAGGTCGAGAGGTTGGCATTGGTCACCAGAACGCCAGAAAGAACACCGGTCGCACCGCGACGTGCACCACCCGGTCCCGGGAAGGGAGCGGAAAGCGGTGTACCGCCAATGGTATACGTCGGGCCCTGGATCAGTGCACAGAGCGGATCGGAGAAGCCAACCGAAGCATAGCACTGCGTCGCAATCGTGTTGACGTCAGCAGAACCAATCGCATTGGTGATCTCGAACGAGAAGTAATCCGCCGAGAAGGTGAAGTCCTGGAGGATCGGCGTACCCGCCGGTGTGAACACCACACCAACTGTGAAGCCTTCGGATTCTTCCGGCGTCAGGTTCGGGTTACCACCCGCAACACCCTGAGCCTGCGTCGAGGTCAGAGTGAAGGCAGGGTTGTTGATGCCGTCAGCCTGACAGTTGGCAATCGTCGTGGCGCTAACGCCGGACGTTCCGTAAGTCACGCACGGATCAGTGTACTGCAGGGCCGTCTGGGCCTGCGGTGCAAACAGCTCGGCAATCGACGGAGCCCGGAAGCCGGTCGAGAACGAAGCACGGACGCGAACCTGATCATTCGGAGCCCACTCACCCTTAATGGCGTAAGTATTGGCATCGAATGACTGGTTTACCCCGGTGCCGGTCACATCATAGCTGGATGAACGAGCTGAAAGCTCGACAGCCAGCAATTCAGCGAACTCAACGCCGGACAGAATTGGCAGGCGTACTTCGCCATAGAATTCCTGTGACGTGATTTCACCTTGCGTGGCATTCCCGGACACGAAGTAGATCTGACCGATCTGAGCTGCACCATCGGGGATGAACTCACCGGTATCGCGGCGACGCTCATAACCAACAGCCCAACCGATTTCGCCACCTGGCAATTGCAGGCCACCGAGATCGCCCGACATGTTTGCCTGGAAGGACAAACGTGTTGTGCGTCCGACGGGTGAGTGGCGAACCAGCATGTAATTGGCGATCGCATCCGTCAGCGTGTTCACGCGGAACGGATCCCAGATCAGATTGGCAGGTGTCTGACACGATCCAGCTGCAACAGATGCCGGGTCGGTACACAGAACCTGGGCCGCACGAACCGGGTTCACCTGGCCGTCGATGACGCGCGCGTCAACATAACGACCATATGACAGGGACGTATCCCAGAAGATGCCAGCTGGCAGCATGCCTTCAAGTCCGAAGATCGACCGCCAGGACGAGGCATCCTGCGTGAAGAAGCGGCCAGAGGACAGCTCAGCCAGACGACGGGCAACGAAAACGCCTTCGCCGGTTGGGTTGTTCGGGTGATAGGCCGGAACCAGTGGTGACCAGAAGGTACCCACAGGCGCAAGCTGCTGCTCGGATGCGCGTGCCGCATACATGAATTCACCAAAAGCAGTAACTTCACCGAAGCGATCGGAATTCAGCACGTCATATTCAGCGTCGAAGAAACCGGACCATACTTCTTGCGGCGTGACCATGTAGGACCGCGCTGCAAAGTTAAAGCCATCAGCCGGTGTGAACGCGCGAAGCGTGTTCGTGGCCGGATCGAGCACGGCACCACCATTACCAAATTGTGCGGTGAAGTTGGGCGAATTGGCACCATTACCGAAGATCTGACCCGGATAGGCTGTACCCGAACCACCACAAATCAGCTGGCCACCTTGTTCTGCCCACGGACAAGCCGAGAACGGACGATCACCCTGAAGAATGGTGCCACGATCGAAATATTCAACATTGGCTGTAAAGCGTCCGCCATCGAAAGAACGTCCGAAAGACGCGCCGTAACGGTAGATCTGGCCGTCGCCTTCCGATGTGACATCGTACTGACCGAAGGCTTCAAAGCCTTCCAGGTCATCGCGGGTAATGATGTTCACAACACCGGCAATGGCATCAGAACCATAAACCGTCGATGCGCCATCACGCAGCACTTCAACACGACCGATCAAGGAAACCGGAATAAAGTTCAAGTCAGCCGTACCGCCCGTATTGGCAGGCGTAACGCGGCGACCATTGACGAGGACCAGTGTCCGGTTCGGGCCGAGGCCGCGAAGCGAAATGGTCGCCTGTCCGCCAGAACCATTATTGACGCGCGAGTTGGTTTCACCACCCGGTGCGAACGTGATCTGGTCAGCAAAATCTTCAAGCGTACGAACCGCCTGAACGTTCAGGTCATCGGCGCCGACAACCGTAATCGGGCTGACGGACGTCAACTCGCTACGACCGATCCGCGAACCGGTGACGATGATACGGTCGCCCGCAGCACCATCCTGAGCGAAAGCGACGCTTCCCCCCAAGGTTGAAGCAAAAGCAACTGCCGCACAGGACGACAGCGCCAAAGTCTTCAACGAGACGCGTGTGCGCCTTTCGAATACTTTCATCTGAGTCTCCATTATTTCCCCTCCGAACGCCATGACGACGCAGGATCGAAAATACTTAGATCAGACTGTGAAACACATACAGCGGTGAGAGATAAAATGGTGAAATTTTGCGACGAAGCGTAATAATGAACTGCATATGTCCAAAATGTTAGATTAATCTCCGATTATGTTTCACGAATTTGTGAATATTATTGGCGGATTGTGAGTTTTATTCTTGCGGCCGGGCATGGACCATTACGGTGCGCAGGAGGGCCGTTGCAGATTTATGGAAATGCTGAACTACCGTCCAACGGTGCTGTTGAGTGCGCCGGGCGCCATTGGCGTGGGCCTGCAATCCATGATTGCGGATCGTTGCAAATTGATTGTTCGCTCCGACAGCATGGATTCTTCGCAGCTTGATCGGGATATCGAGGAAAACGGGATCGAGGGCGCAATTTTAGCGAACCAGTATGTCGATCGTACGGTGCGTCGCGTCACAACCCGGTTGGAACAAACCGGCATGCCCTATTTGCTGGCGACGGCATCCTGTCATCAGGCGCATCTCATGTTCGAGCTGTCAGCGCGCGATTACGTACTTTTATCCATGCCAAGCGATCAAATCCAGAGCGCATTATCGAGGTTTATTGCTAGCCTGGTTAAGCGTGGAACCCAGGCGGAAGCCGCGGTAAATGAAGGACCCGAGGAAGACGTGATCTGGGTCAAGAATGGATATGCAGACCGCAAAATTCACGTCGGTAACATTCGCTCCATTTCGGCAGACAAGGATTATGCAATTCTGGAAATGGGGGCGTCGTCCCTACTCGTAAGACGCACGATGTCATCGCTCGCGGAAGAGCTGGACCCGGACCGGTTCATCCGTATTCACCGCTCCCATATCGTACCGATTTCCGCGATCCGGGAAATCCGGACACCCGCCCCCAACCGTCATGAGCTGGAGCTGGAATGCGGTACTGTTTTCCCGGTCGGCCGTACTTATTGGCGTTCATTGCGGGAATTGCTGCGCCGCCCGGTAGCGCAAGACCGGGCCGCCAGGGTCAGTTGAAATCCAAACCGCGACGTTTTGGTCAAAAATTCTGTTTTGCGGTGAATTTCTGGTCTATCCTGCTGGAAACTCGTCGGAGGACATTCAGCATGAAGATGATCAAACCTCTGTCCGCTGCGCTATTGTTTCTGGGCTCCGCGTCCACAGCTTTGGCGTGCGAACCGTCATCATCGCCACTCTATGAAGCGCTGGAGGGCGATTGGCGGTCGGATGGCAATGCATTCGGCCAACCAGCCACAAGTCGGATGAGCTGGTCGGCGAGAATGGATGAATGCTACTGGCAGCTCGAATATATCATCGAAACCAATCCCGACACCGACAGCGCCAATGTATTCCTGGGGCGCGGCGTACACATGAGCGAGGACGAGGTCGTATTTGGTCAATGGATCGACAATCGCGGCGACATGCACGATCTCGACGGCTCGATCAGGGACACAGAATTGCTCGTATACTGGGGCGAGCCTGCCGATACGCTTGGGCGATCGCGCTATCGCGTGCTGGAGGACGGGAATATCCAGGTCACGGACTGGATTTTGCGCGAGGATGGCTGGCGCCAATTCAATGATAATGTCTTCGTGCGCGCAGACGACTGACCTCATCCATACCACCGGAAATCATGCGAAAGTCACACAGCCGTCGCTTACCGTTTGAGCGCCCCGGCGTGATGGGCGATGTGATCATCCATGAAGGTCGAGATGAAATAATAGGAATGATCATACCCGGCCTGCCGCCGCAGGGTCAGTTTCTGACCGCTCTCGGCGCAGGCGGCCTCGAACAATTCCGGCTTCAGCTGTTCTTCGAGGAAATTATCCGCCATCCCCTGATCGATCAGGATATGCGCCTGTGACGCCTGTTTTCGCATCAGCGCACAGGCATCATATTCCGCCCAGTTTGAGCGATCCTCGCCGAGATAAGCTGTGAAGGCCTTATGCCCCCACGGCACCTGGGACGGCGCAACAATAGGTGAGAACGCAGAACAGGTTTTGTAGGTTTTTGGGTGCTTCAAATGCAGGATCAGCGCACCATGCCCGCCCATGGAATGGCCGAATATGCCCTGACGGCTCATATCCGCCGGGAAATTATCCAGGATGATCTGCGGCAATTCCTCGGTGATGTAGCGATCCATATTGAAATTCTGTGACCAGGGAGCCTGCGTCGCGGTCAGATAGAATCCCGCCCCCTGCCCGAGGTCGTAGGCCTCATCATCCGGCACGTCCTCGCCGCGCGGGCTGGTATCCGGTGCCACCACGATCACGCCATGACGCGCAGCCGCAGCCTGAAGATTGCCTTTCTCCATCACATTCGACCAGTTGCAGGTCAGGCCCGACAAATACCACAACACCGGCACGAGCCCGGCTTCGGCCTGCGGCGGCACAAAGACGGCAAAACGCATTGATGTGCCGGTGACAGCGCTATCGTGATCATGGACAGAGAGCGCCCCGTTAAAGGCACGAAATTTGGATACAGGGGTCATACTAATACTCCACGACGCTGCGAATGCTTTCCCCGGCATGCATCAGGTCGAAGCCTTTGTTTATATCTTCCAAGGCGAGCTTGTGGGTAATCAGCGAGTCGATATCGATGCGGCCCTCCATATACATGTCGACAATATCGGGAACATCTGTCCGCCCCCTCGCACCACCAAATGCCGAGCCGCGCCAGACCCGGCCTGTCACCAACTGGAACGGCCGCGTCGCAAGCTCTGCACCTGCGGGCGCCACGCCGATAATCACGCTTTCGCCCCAACCCTTGTGACAACATTCCAGCGCAGCGCGCATGACATTGACATTGCCTATGCACTCGAAAGAGTAGTCTGCCCCGCCCCCGGTCAGCTCAACCAGATGCCCGACCAGACCGTCATGCCCGCCAGGAATATCCTTCGGATTGACAAAATCTGTCATGCCGAATTGCCGGGCCATGGCTTCGCGTTCGGGGTTCAGATCTACACCGACGATCTGTTTCGCGCCGACCAGTCTGAGGCCTTGCAACACGTTGAGGCCAATCCCGCCCAGACCGAAGACCACGGCGGTGGAATTGGGCTCGACCTTGGCGGTGTACATCACCGCACCCAGGCCCGTTGTAACGCCGCAGCCGATATAACAAATCTTGTCAAACGGCGCATCCTTGCGGACTTTGGCCAGAGAAACTTCCGGCAAGACCGTATGGTTCGCGAAGGTCGAACATCCCATATAATGCAGGAGTTTCTGACCCTTGTAGGAAAACCGGCTGGTGCCGTCCGGCATCACGCCCTGACCTTGCGTGGCGCGCACGCTCTGGCACAGATTGGTCTTCGGATTGAGGCAGTATTCGCACGTCCGGCATTCCGCCGTGTAAAGCGGAATGACGTGATCGCCCGGCTCCAGGCTGGTCACACCGGGGCCTGTCTCCAGCACGATGCCTGCGCCCTCATGGCCCAGAATCGCCGGAAACATTCCTTCCGGATCCGCACCCGACTTGGTGAACTCATCCGTATGGCAAATTCCGGTCGCCTTGATTTCTACGAGGACTTCACCGGCTTTGGGGCCCTCGAGATCGACCTCGCAAATCTCCAATGGTTTCCCGGCTTCGAATGCAACAGCAGCACGTGTTTTCATGAGGGTCTCCTTATTCGGCCGGAACGGTAACGGCCGGCATTTCGGTGAACGGCACAATGCCGAACTCGGGATAGATTTCCGTCGGGAAATAGACCCGGCCATCGGCCATCACCATCGAGATCGTCTTGATCTCGGCAAGATCCTGCGTCGGATCACCCGGCACCAGGAAGAAATCCGCCAGATAGCCTTCTTCGATCAGCCCGACCTCATCACCCACACCCAGATAGTCCGCCATGCCATGGCTGGCCCAGCTGAGAATTTCAGGCGGTGTCATGCCGATGGTCTGATAAAGTTCCAGTTCGCGGTGATAGGTAAATGACCCACCCAGATCGGTGCCCGGTACCATGAAAATGCCGCGCTCCCGCATCATCCGCAGCATGTTGGTGATCTGTTCAAATGCGCCGCGATAATTGACGTCATCCTCGTCATTCTCGATCGCCGCCCAGGCTGAACGCGCCTGACGCTGCGCGTCCACCGGCAGGTGATCGACATAATCCACCACGCCCGGCGAAATTTCGCCATTACGCGATAGCAATAGCGCCTCGTGGATCGCAAAAGTCGGATCCACGGCCACATTGTTTTCAACCATCGCATCCAGTGTGGCTTGCACCGGCGCACTGTTCAAATCGAGCGCGGGCAGACGACGCAGCGCCGTCAATCGCAATAGCTGGCGCGTATCCTCACCCTCTTCCAGAACCCATCCCAGCATGATCTGGTTGATATGGGTCATCTCGTTATAACCCGCCGCAATCATCGCATCGGCATTGGTGAAAGCGGGCACATGACCCGCCACCCGAAGGCCGCGCTCGCGCGCGCGCTCGATCATGGCGGGCACCCATTCCGGGTTCATCGAATTATAGATCTTGATCTGGAAATACGCGCCGCTATCGGCATAGGTATCGACCGCCGCAACGGCCTCTTCTTCGCTCGACACGATAATCCCGTTATTCGAGCTGTAATCGCTTTGGCCCTCGATAAAACCGGAGCGATGAACACGTGGACCGGCCAGTTCGCCCGATCGTATGCGAGCCAGCAAAGCGCTCAGCACCTCATTATTATTGCCCATATCCCGAAGCGATGTGACACCCGCTGCGATGTTCAGGAAAGCGGCGGTCTCACCCATGTGTCCGTGCATCTCAAACAGGCCCGGCAGCAGGGTGCCGTGCGCGCCATCGATTTCGACCGCGCCATCAGGACGTGCCATATCCGCAGCACCAATGGCAGTGATCCGATTGCCCTCCACCAGAACAGACGCGGCTTCACCGCGCACCTCGTTCACGGCATCAAAAATATGCACATTGCGGATCAGGACCGGCGCGTCATAGTCATGTATGACGCGCGACTGGATCTCTTCGAACCGGCGCGCACCATAGCCCGCCGCCAGACCGCGAAGACGTTCATCCTCGCCTTCAAATCCTTCCGGCAGCATTGAAAAGCCCGGCGTCATCAGCCCGAAAAAGGCCTCCCCCGACATCATGAAATAGGTCGGGTTCACGCTGGTACCGCTCATCGCATAGACGGTCGCATCGACGTCAGCGTCGCCATTGGTCAGGTTCACCGCGTCAATTTCTGTCATGCGCAATTCGCCGCCGGGAATGGCAGAAAGCACACCGTCTTCGTCAGTCATCAGCGCGCGCGCAGCAATCGCCAGCCAATACGGGCTGGCATTCTGTGGAACATAGAAAGCCGTGTCCTCGATCACCGCCTCATCCGAGCCGGTTGCGTCAGTCCAGCTCGCCTGACTGTCTGTATAGTCATAACTTTCATCGACAGCATTGCCGAACGTCGTATTGCCCTCCACCGCCCAGCTTGTCGGCATGCCCTCTTCATCCAGTGAAACCGTTTCGGTCAGCGTTGGTCCGCGGCCATTATTCCGGTATTCGAAATCGACGGAATAGCTGTCCTCGCCCGGAGTGACGTCCATCGCACCAATGACGACCCCGCCGACCATCACGGTAAATGTCCGGGCTTCCTCCGCCACCAGTTGGCCTAAGCCGTCCTGCTGAATCGCCGCAGAAATATTCTCGGCAATAATTTCTTCGCCTGGCGAGCAGGCCGCGAGCAAAACCGCCGCAGATACAGCCAGTCCGGATTTCAGATTGAATGACATTCATGACTCCCCGTGTCGTTGGTGCATGGATAGCACCCGTCCGCTCGACTGTCGCCAGCACAGCGTGAAATTGATCAGAGCGTCGAAAAATCAAACCCCGTTTTGCCTTCACGTGTCAGCGTGAAAACATAGGGCCGCTTTATCCGCTTCATATCCATGAAGCCCAGAACATTGTCGTCATCCAGCTTGCGAAAGACGTCATGGATGGGCAGTTGATCATAGCACATCGTGGCGGAAATCTTGCCGCGATATTCCGTCATCCGGAGGCGCGCGCGGCTTTTCGTCGTTTGCATATACGTCTTCATACTCAAGCGCAGAGCGGGCAAAATCCATTGTGGATAGTGCGGCGTTTTCATGCGCGGACCCATCGGCATTTTTCCGGGGTCAGCAAAGAATTTCTTCCCCGCCCCATCCTGATGAACCAGCGGATGGACGGTCTCTTCATCAATGAAGCTCTTGCCATACCATCGCGCCAGTTCCAGCGCGCCGTCCATATTATGCCCGGTGGTGATTTCACGCCCCCACCAATCCCCGATCATGAAGTCCAGCAGGACCGGATCGAGGCGATCAAACAACGACTCGGCATCCGCAAATGTCATTTCAACCAGGTGAGGTGTCGCCTTCATAGCGTCATTAGGCCATGAATTCGCAGTGCCGCCTAGGCAGCGACTTGCGCTTTATGCCTCCGCGCCAAAAGCGCAGGCAAC
>BQJI01000011.1 GCA_021604625.1 Hyphobacterium sp.
GATCTTTACTGGGCCCGGTCGCGGGTGCTGGAATATCTCAGCCAGGTCGCACCAACTCTTCCTGATGGTGCCGCGCCAGCGCTGGGACCGGACGCAACTGGCGTGGGCTGGATATACCAATACGCACTCGTCGACCGAACCGGGCAGCATGATTTGTCCCAGCTCCGCAGTATCCAGGACTGGTTCCTGCGTTATGAGTTGCAAACGATTGAGGGCGTCTCTGAAGTTGCCACGATTGGCGGTATGGTGCGTCAATATCAGGTCATTGCCGACCCTGACCGGCTGCGCGCTTATGGCATTCCGCTGTCGCATGTCCGAACGGCGATCCAGCGCGGCAATCAGGAAACCGGTGGCCGTGTCATTGAGATGGCCGAGGCCGAATATATGGTCCGCGCATCGGGTTATATCCAGGGCGAGGACGATTTGCGTGCCATCCCGGTGGGGCTCAGTGAAAACGGGACGCCCATACTGTTATCCGACATTGCCGAAATTCAGACGGGTCCGGAGCTCCGGCGCGGTGTCGGTGAACTCAATGGCGAGGGTGAGGCCGTCGGCGGTGTTGTGATCATGCGCTATGGCGAGAACGCCATGGCGACTATCGAGCGGGTCGAAGAACGTCTTCACGAACTTCAGGATTCCCTACCCGAAGGCGTCGAAATCGTTGTCACTTACAACCGGGCGGGCTTGATCGAGCGCGCCATCGACTCGCTGAAGGAAAAACTGATCGAGGAATTTTTGATCGTCATCATTGTCTGCGCGATTTTCCTTTTTCACTTTCGCTCGTCGCTGGTTGTGCTGTTCAGCCTGCCGGTGGGTATCCTGACAGCTTTCATTGTCATGCACATGCAGGGGATCAACGCCAATATCATGTCGCTGGGCGGTATCGCCATTGCCATTGGCGCGATGGTGGATGCAGCCATCGTGATGATCGAGAATCTCCACAAGCACATAGAGCGTGAACCGTTGACGCCTGAAAACCGATGGCGAATTGTAGGTGAAGCCGCAGGCGAAGTTGGACCCGCTCTTTTCTTCTCGCTTCTGATCATCACGGTCAGTTTTGTGCCGATCTTCGCGCTCGAAGCCCAGGAAGGACGGCTGTTTCATCCTCTGGCCTTTACCAAAACCTACGCAATGGCGGCGGCAGCCGGATTGTCGATCACGCTGGTGCCGGTTCTCATGGGCTGGTTCGTGCGCGGCAAGATCACACCGGAGCACAAAAACCCGATCAATCGCGGCCTCATCGCCGGATACCGGCCCTTTATCAACGGCGTGCTTAAACACCCCTGGCTGATGATCGGTATTGCCGCCATTGCCCTTGCCAGTGCGATCATTCCCTATTCCCGTATGGGCAGCGAGTTCATGCCTGACCTCGATGAGGGCGATCTGCTTTACATGCCGAGCGCCTATCCGGGCGTATCGGCCAGTGAAGCGGCTGAAATCCTGCAGCAGACCAACCAGCTGATCATGACCGTCCCGGAAGTCCTGACCGCCTATGGCAAGGCGGGGCGCGCGGAGACCGCGACGGATCCGGCACCCTTGACCATGATCGAAACGACGATCCAGCTGAGGCCACGCGATGAGTGGCGTCCCGGCGTTACCATGGATGACATCAGGGCGGAGCTCGATGCACTGATTGATGTGCCCAGCCTGACCGATGTCTGGATCATGCCCATCCGAAACCGTATCGACATGCTGGCCACCGGGATCAAGACACCTGTGGGCATCAAGGTGTCTGGTCCCGATCTGGATGTCATCGCTGAAATCGGCCAGCAGATTGAAGATGTTATTGGCAACGTTCCGGGCACCGCGTCGGTTTATGCCGAGCGTGTGACCGGAGGCCGCTTCATCAATATCGATGTGAACCGGACTGAGGCGGCGCGCTTCGGGCTTAATATCGCCGACGTGCATGATTTTGTGCGCACCGCTATCGGCGGCATGACGATTACGGAGAGCGTTGAGGGTCTGGAGCGCTATCCGGTCAATTTGCGCTATCCGCGCGATTATCGCGGGTCGCCCGATGAGCTGCGCGCCCTGCCGCTGATCACGCCGACGGGGGCCGAAATCCCGCTGGGGCGTGTGGCCGATATCTCCATATCCGATGGGCCGGGCGTCATTCGTAGTGAAAATGCGCGGCTGAATGGCTGGGTCTATATTGACATTACGGGCGTGGATATTGGCACCTATGTCGCCGATGCCCAGCGCGCTGTTACCGAGCAAATTGACTTGCCGCCGGGCTATTCGATCAACTGGTCGGGACAGTATGAATTCATGCTGCGCGCGCAAGCCAGACTGTCGATGGTTGTGCCGGTCACGCTGGCGATCATAATCCTGCTCTTGTTCCTCAACTTCAAGCGCGTCGTCCCGGTGCTTTTGATACTGGGAACATTGCCCTTGTCGCTGGTCGGCGGTCTCTGGCTACTGGATATACTTGGCTACAACATGTCCGTCGCGGTAGGCGTGGGCTTCATCGCGCTCGCAGGGGTGGCTGTCGAAATCGGCGTCATCATGATCGTCTATCTTGAGCAGGCCCTGAAAAAGCGGCGGGAGATCGCCGACGGTGAAGGCCGCGCACTCACTCGCGATGATTTGCGCGAAGCCGTGGTTGAAGGGGCCTTGCTGCGCGTTCGTCCGATCATGATGACGGTCGCGGTGATCATCGCCGGTCTGTTGCCGATCATGCTCGGTACGGGAACCGGTTCGGAGGTCATGCGCCGGATCGCCGCTCCGATGGTCGGCGGGATGACCAGTGCGACTGTTCTCACCTTGCTCGTCATTCCAGCCGCCTTCCTGATCTGGCAGACGCTTGTACTCAAACAGGCAAAGCAGACCGGACAGGGCCGTGAAAGAATTGAGGGAGCAGTCGAATGAACATGAAAGCGGCATCCCGAGCGACAGGATTGCCAGCCAAGACAATCCGGTATTATGAGGAAATTGACCTTGTTTCACCGGCCCGAGGCGAAAACGGTTACCGTAGCTTTTCCGAAAACGACCTACACAAGCTGGCGTTTCTGGCTCGCTCACGCTCGCTTGGATTTTCCTTGGAGGAATGCCGTCAGCTGCTTTCACTCTACGATGACGACGCGCGCAGCAGCGCCGATGTTCGCGAACTCGCCGTTCGTCATATCGCCGATGTCGATCAAAAACTGAATGAGTTGAAGGAAATCCGCCGAACGCTTTCAACGCTGGTGAACGCCTGCGAGGGCGACCACAGACCGGATTGTCCAATCATGGATAGCCTTGCGGGGCATGAAGAGATCTCCTGAGAAGCCTGTTGGACTGGTGCCGCGAAGTTCCGTCGCTTCGCCGCTTGACCTTCCAGCGACTGGAAGGTGCAGGGTCACGACATCAAAGCTGAAATCGGCAGATTCGCGGTGTGAAATCGAGGAGCAATCAGAGCATGGCAAACGAACAGGACGACAAACACGAATGCTGCGGAGGCAAAGGACAGTCTCACGCATCCGGCGACGCGGAAACACAGGCCCACGACCATTCAGGGTGCTCATCTGGTGGCGCGGCCTCTGAAGCGGCAAAGAACGGCAAATACGATACCGTGCCAGCAGGCCATCAGGGTGCAGTCTATACCTGTCCCATGCACCCGGAGGTCCGCCAACCTCATCCCGGCTCATGCCCGCTCTGTGGCATGGGGCTGGAGTTGGAATCGGCGACCATGATGGAAGATGGACCCAACCCGGAACTGGTCGATTTCACCCGGCGCTTCTGGATTGGTGCAGTCCTGACCTTGCCGCTCCTTGTCCTGACCATGGGGCCATTGGTGGGCTTTCCCGGCGTTCGGGAAGTTTTCGGTGAACGGGTCACACTCTGGATTGAATTGGCGCTGGGCACACCTGTCGTCCTATGGAGCGGGTGGCCCTTCCTTGAACGTGGCTGGAACTCGTTTCGCACGATGAATCTCAACATGTTTTCGTTGATCGCGATGGGCGTGTCGGCTGCGTGGATTTTCAGCGTAGTTGCTGTTCTCGCGCCCGGCATTTTTCCCGATGGATTCCGCAGTGCCGACGGTCATGTCGGAGTCTATTTCGAAGCGGCAGCGGTCATTGTCGTCCTCGTCCCGCTCGGACAGGTGATGGAGCTTCGCGCCCGTGAAGGAACCGGCAAGGCCATCCGGACCTTGCTGGACCTGTCAGCCAAGACCGCGAGGATTATCCGTTCCGATGGGTCAGAAGACGAAATCCCGCTCGAAGACGTTCAGCTGGGCGATCATCTGCGGGTACGTCCTGGTGACAAAGTGCCCGTGGACGGTGTTGTCGTGGAAGGGCGATCCTCCGTCGACGAGAGCATGATTTCCGGTGAGCCATTACCCGTTGAAAAAACGGTGGGCGATCCGGCGACCGGGGCGACAATCAATGGGACGGGAAGCCTGGTGATTGAAGCCACGCGCATCGGTGCAGACACGATGCTCTCCCAGATTGTCGAAATGGTCGCCAATGCCCAGCGATCCCGTGCACCCATCCAGAAGTATGCCGACAAGGTTGCCGGGTTTTTTGTCCCTGCCGTTATCGGCATTGCTCTGATCGCTTTTGCAGCCTGGGCGATTTGGGGGCCAGCTCCTGCGCTCTCCTATGCGCTGATCTCGGCGGTTGCCGTTCTGATCATTGCGTGCCCCTGCGCGCTGGGATTGGCGACACCGATGTCGATCATGACCGCCACTGGACGTGGTGCGCAGGCCGGTGTCCTGATCAAGAACGCCGAAGCCCTTGAACGGTTTGAGAAGATCGACACGCTCATTGTCGACAAGACCGGCACGCTCACTGAAGGCAAGCCGAAACTCGTCGCGGTTTTACCCGAAGACGGTCACGACGAAGCGGAAGTTCTGCGACTGGCGGCGTCCCTGGAGCGCGGCTCGGAACATCCGCTGGCCGAAGCCATCGTGCGTGGTGCTGAAGAACGCGGTATCAACATTGCCAAAGCCGACGCGTTCGAGGCGATCACCGGCAAGGGTGTCAAAGGTGTTGTTGAGGGCCGCGAAGTCGCGCTGGGTAATGCCCGCCTGATGACGGATATGGGCCTGGAAAGCTCAAGGCTAGCCGAGACGGCCAATGCCCTCCGTGACGAGGGCGAGACGGTCATGTTTGTTGTTGTGGATGGGTTGATTGCAGGCCTCGTCAGCGTGGCGGACCCGATCAAGGAAACGACGCCGGATGCGCTGAAATCGCTGCACGATCTGGGGTTTCGCATCATCATGGCGACGGGCGACAATGCGCGCACCGCGAAAGCCATTGGCGCGCGACTGGGAATTGACGAAATCCGGGCTGACGTTCTGCCTGCCGACAAAGCGGAGATTATTCGCGATCTCCAGGCCAAGGGCCGCAAGGTGGCCATGGCCGGAGACGGCGTGAACGATGCCCCCGCTTTGGCCCAGGCCGATGTCGGGATTGCGATGGGCACTGGCGCGGATGTGGCCATCGAAAGCGCCGGAATTACACTCGTGAAAGGCAATCTGGACGGTATTGTCCGCGCCCGGCGGCTGGCCCGCGCGACCATGGGCAATATACGCCAGAACCTGTTCTTTGCCCTGATCTACAATGCGTCCGGGGTTCCGGTTGCTGCCGGTCTGCTTTTCCCGGTCTTCGGGATCCTAATCAGCCCAATGTTTGCAGCCTTCGCCATGAGCGCATCATCAATCTCCGTCGTGCTAAATTCCCTGCGCTTGCGAGGCGCGCGAATATGACGGTTGGATCCAAAGTATATACGCCACCACTTGGGCATGATTGGCTGACACCGGTTTATGATACAGCCGTCAGAGCTCTGACCCGCGAACATGTTTGGCGCTCGGCATTCATCAAACAGATTGACCCGTCGCACGATGACCGAATTCTCGATGTGGGCTGTGGAACCGGCACGCTGGCGGTCGCGCTAAAACAAATGGCACCGCAAGCCGATATCGTCGGGATTGACCCCGACAGACGTGCGCTGGCACGCGCGGCGGCAAAAGCGACTGCCGAGAGCCAAACGCTTCGGTTTGTAGAGGGGTTTCTATCAGAATCTGCCCTGCCGTCGAAATGGAAACCGACCAAGATCATCTCAAGCCTTGTTTTCCACCAGACGCCGTTGGCTACAAAGCGTGAGATTCTTTCCACGATGAGTTCCCTCCTCCCCGAAAAAGGCGCGATTCATATCGCAGATTACGGGTTGCAGCAGAGTGTTCTAATGCGGGCCTTGTTCCGGAGCACCGTACAAATGCTGGATGGAGTCGCGGATACTCAGCCCAATGCCGATGGCATTCTACCAGAGTTGATGGCTGAGATCGGGCTCGTCGTTGAAAACACTCGCATAGTGCCAACACCTAGCGGGGCCATTTCATTTTATCGCGCCGTGCCGCGCATCAGTAACAACTCACCAAGGGCGAAATAATGCAACCAAACTACAAGGCAGGCAGTCTGACACTCGCAGGGGCCGTCGCAATGGGCACCGGCGTGATGATAGGCGCGGGGATATTTGCCCTGACCGGGCAGGTTGCCGAATTGTCCGGACCGCTATTCCCGCTGGCCTTCCTTTTAGCGGCCGTCATCAGCGGCTTTAGCGCCTACACCTATATCAAGGTTTCCAACAAATACCCCTCTGCCGGGGGCATCGCGATGATCCTGAAAAAGGCCTATGGCCCGGCCACGATCACCGGTGGCGCAGCCCTGCTGATGGCATTCTCCATGATCATCAATGAAAGCCTGGTCGCGCGGACCTTTGCCACATATGTGTTGCGGCTGTTCGATGTGGGACAAAGCGAGGTGCTGATTCCCATCCTGGCGCTGGGGCTGATCGTCTTTGCCTTTCTCGTCAATATTGCGGGCAACCAGATCATCGGGGGCCTGTCCAAAGTTGCCGCGATTGCCAAAATTGGCGGTATTCTGGTGTTCGGAATCCTGGTGTTGTGGGCCGCTGGGTTCAGCTTTCAACCGGCGGTCGCAGGCGATGCCGGGGAAACATCGATCACCGGTTTTCTGGCCGGGGTGGCATTGGCCATTCTTGCTTTCAAAGGCTTCACGACGATCACCAACAGCGGCGGTGAAGTGAAAAACCCGAACCGCAATGTGGGCCGGGCGATCATGATCTCCCTGACGATCTGTCTTGTGGTCTACCTCACGGTCGCTTTCGCGGTCGGATCAACCCTCACCATCGGCGAAATCACGCAAGCACGCGACTATTCGTTGGCCGAAGCGGCCCGTCCGGCCTTCGGTGATGCCGGTGTCTGGTTCACCGTCATTATTGCCATCATCGCAACGGCGTCCGGCGTGATCGCCAGTATTTTCGCGGTGTCGCGGATGATTGCCATGCTGACGGATATGGACCTCATCCCGCACAAGCATTTTGGCATGCCGGGTAACATCCAGACACACACGCTGGTCTATACGGTCGTCGCTGCAGGTGCGCTGGCCGTCTTCTTCGATCTCGGTCGGATCGCGTCAATGGGCGCGATTTTCTACCTTGTGATGGATATGATTATCCATTGGGGCGTCCTGCAGCGATTGCGCGAAGATGTGGGTGCCAACCCGGTTGTTCTGATTTGCGCTATTCTTTTTGATCTCGTCGCGCTGGGGGCTTTTCTGGTGATGAAGGCGATGAGCGACCCGGCTATCATTGCAATTTCGGTGACAGGAATTGTCGCCATTTTTGCTTTTGAAAAATTCTACCTGTCGCGACGACGTAAGAGCGGCGAGTCTCATGAAGCTGGACATCATGAATAGGAGAACCCCTCTTGAGCGGCTGTCCTGCGTTATTCTTGAGCTGCTGGTAGCGCGGTCCGCCCAAAAAGTCCTCCTGATACGTGAACTGGTATTCGAAGGCGGGTCTCGTGAACGCTGGCTCAAACAGGATATCAAACGCTTTTGGAAGGCAATGAACATTGAAGCGCGCAAAGTGCGAGGCATAAAAGCCAAGCGCCCGGACGATCTGGGAAACAAGATAATGGTCGAAATGACCCTACGGACGATCGCAGCCTATCGCGCGCTGCGCGAAATGGGTGTTGAGCGCGCCTGTGCAAGGCGGCTGGTTGCCGACATTATTTGGGACATCTATTCGAAAATGCTGGGGCTTTATTCCTGGCCGTTCCGGTTGACCACACGCGATCCCTCAAAACGGATTAGCCGGACCATAAAAGCTCTGCTGTGGTTTCCGTTCAATGCCCCAGGCGCACCGGGATATGCCGTTAAGCACTGGGAAAAAGACGGGGACACATTCACACACTTCACCCATTGTCCCCCGCACAGCTTCGTTCGGGTTGTTGTTGCGTCAGGCGGCAGTGAGGACGACCTCTTGGCCTTCCGTGAGAGCTGGTGCCGCTATGACTGGCCGGGCGCGGACATTCTCGCAGGCGACGGCAGGCGCAGTCACTATGAGCGCAACAAAACACTGTCACACGGCGATAGCGTTTGCGATATGTGCTGGCGTGGTCGAACCGACGGCATATAAAATGATATCAGTCTGACCCCTATGCCCTCTCTCGCGTGAGGGAATGATACAATCACCGCGTAATCCTCCATTCCGGCGGTGTGGAGTGAATGCGTGGCTATTGGCAGGATTCTGAGTGCATTAGCACTGACTTTGGCGCTCGTCGTGGTGTTGGCACCAGCGGCAGCGCACCCGCCCGCTGAGCATGTGCAGGCCGAACCGGAGGGTGAGGATGCGCGTCAAACGTCAGAAATTTTGGAATCACATGACGACACAAGCTCGTCGCCCCATGGTCATGGTGAGGCGGAACCGCATGACGACACCGGCAGCGCGCCGCACGAACACGCCGAACCGCCACCAGCACAGGACCATCATGAAACCGGTATGGCGTCACCTGACGCAGCCGATCACCATACCGACGAGGTTGGCGAAATGGTTGCGGATCATCATGGACCCGGCGCACAACCGGGCGACCATGCACACTGGGGAGATCATGGACCCCGGACCGATCTGGAACGCGCCATCGCGAAAACCGGGGCGCTGCATTCCGTCGCTGTCCACTTCCCCATAGCGCTCATTCTGGCCGCCGCCCTTGCGCAGGCACTGGGACTGATGACGGGACGTGCCGGATATGGCGATATCGTTCGCTTTCTTGTCTGGACGGCAGCCTTCGGCGGACTTGCTACAGGCTTGCTGGGCTGGGCTCACGCGGGACCTGTCGCGTCAACAGAAGACGGGATCATGTCGCTGCATCGCTGGCTGGGAACCAGCCTGACTGTCGGTCTCTTTGTCGTGGCTGCGGCTGTAGAATGGCACCGCCGCGATGCCAGCAACACGACGTTCTGGACGATGAATGTGCTTGTCTTCGGGGCAGCACTGGCCGTCGCAATCAACGGCTTTCTGGGCGGATCGCTGGCGCATGGCGGGCTGGCTCATCTGATGGGTGGCTAGGCGACAATGTCTGTCTATCCCGCCGATCTGCCATCACTGACCCGGCTCCGCTTCTTTGCGGCCCTATGGGTGGTCTTTTATCATTGGCGTGAACCCTGGTCGGTGGATGTTGACTCCGTGACCGCTTTTTTCGAGATGGGCCGTTTCGGCGTTGACCTGTTCTTCATCCTGTCAGGTTTCGTGCTGGCTCATGTTTATCTGGCAGCGCGTGAGGAAGGGCGGTTTGACTTTCTCCGTTTCATTCTTGCGCGGTTCGCCCGAATTTACCCACTTCATGTTGCAACAATCGCACTGCTTGCCCTCGCGGCGCTGGGCGCATCGGTCATTGGCGCTCCATTCAACCCGCAGGATTTCCCGCTGGCTGACATGCCGGCCAATTTCCTGATGGTTCATGCATGGGGCTTTGCCCCCAACCCGGGCTGGAATGGCCCGTCATGGTCGATCAGCGCTGAATGGTTCGCCTATCTGGCTTTTCCGGCCTATCTGATGATCACCATTGCGCTGACCAGACGACCGATCATTTTGTTGGTGATCGCTATCGCGTCGTTTCTTCTCTTTGATCGGATTCATCAGAGTCTGTTTGGCGAAAGCCTGCCTATGGCGACTGAGCGATTTGGCGTTTTGAGGATCATTCCTGAATTTCTGATCGGAATAGCCATCTATCGGCTGGGTTGCCGCTTCACGCTTGGCCGAAATATGGCGCTCGCAGGCTTTGCGGTAAGCCTCGTCGTTTATCTGATGTCAGCCCATTGGGCATGGGATGACCGGATTATTGCTCTACTGGGCGGGCCATTGATTTACACATTGGCCGAACTGGACCGGCATGCCCGCCGCGCGCCCGAGCGGGACCCCGTGCGGTATCTCGGTGAGATATCCTATGCGATCTACATGCTTCACGTTCCGTTTTTCATGATCGTCTTCAATCTGTTGCAGGACGTTTTTGGCCTGATCGGGGAATCCATCTCGACTTTGGCCCTTCTGGCAATGCTCGCGGCCATGCTGGCAGCGTCCAGCGCTACCTATGAATGGCTAGAAAAACCATCAAGACACGTCATTCGCCGCTGGGGCGATACGTGGCTCTCAAACCATCGCGCGAAATCAGTCGCGCGCTCACAAGGAGACTGAAATGATCAAACTTGTCATATTGACCCTCGCTGGAAGCCTTCTCGCCTCGGCTCCCGCATTCGCCCATGAAGAACATGATATTGAAGCGGCACTTGAGGCTTATTCCGGTGCCCTTGCTGCAGAAAACGTGACAGAAGCCGAAGCTTGGGTCTTACCCGAATGCGAAGACTTCACGATCTTTGAGGGCTCGGGCACCAATATCGGCTGGGCGGATTACCGCGACCATCATCTGGCACCAGAGTTTGCCGCTGAAGGCTTTGATATCGATGTCTATGATTGGCACGGCTACGACATAGCGATTGATGGCGATCTGGCTGTTGCGACATTCACCATCCGGATGGAATATGTGTCGCATGGCGAAGCCCGTGAACGCGACGCGCATGGCACTGCGATCCTGACGCGGACTGAAAGTGGCTGGCGATTGCGCCATCTCCATACTTCCTGAGGAGGTTTGAAACATGACGATAGACCCGATTGATCGACAATTCGAGAAAATGGCAGCGACAAAGCCGACTATTGACCAGCAGGCATTTTCCGCCGGAGTTTGGCAACGCATTCACGACCGCCCAAAACGATGGACCGCGTTCGTCAGTAGTCTGCGGTCCGTCAGCCCGGGTGTCGCATGGCGAGCCGCCCCGGCTGCATTGGCGCTGGTTGTCGGCAGCGTATCTGGTGCAGCTCTGGCGGCTGATCGCGATGTTGATGACCTTGCGGTGTTCACCAGCCATGCGCCTTACTCGATTTCGGCGCTGGCAGATTTGCCCAGGGCGGGGTCCTGATGTTGAGGGCTGGAATCGTTGCCGTCACCCTGGGCGTTCTCGGCGGGCTTGCCGGGGTCTGGATGGGTATCACGCTGTTTTCATCCGAACCGGACGATGCCCCCAGCCTGCATGCCATGGTCCATCATGAACTGCACCTGTCGCCTGAGCAGGACGCCCTGATTGAAGAGCTGGAAACCGCCTTTGCCATTCGGCGAAACGCGCTGGAAGCCCGGATGGCGAACGCACGACAAGCCATGGGTGAGGCTCTATTGGAGGATCAGGCGCTGTCTGATCAGGTCTCTATTCATGCACAGGCCATCCACACTGCGATGGGGGAGCTACAGGTCGAGACGCTGAGCCATATTCTGGCGATGCGGTCCATTCTCACTGACGATCAACGTGCATCCTTCGATGCCCGACTGGCAGACGCATTTGATGCCGGGCAGTAATGCGTCTGCTTCCGATGACAATGCTGTTGATGTCGATCTCGTCGCCCAGGCTCGCCAAGGCAGGGATCAGGCCTTCAATCTGTTGATGCGGCGGCATTCTCCCATGGTCGTGCGATATTTGGCGCGCGTGCTCGGAAACATGGATGATGCCCAGGACGCGGCACAGGAAACATTCGTCGCCCTGCACCGCAATCTGCATCGTTTCGATCCCAGCCGCACTTTTGTGGCTTGGTTGTTTCACATAGCGCGAAACAAGGGGCGTGACGCCTTGCGAAAACGAACGGCGATGCGCTGGTTGGGAAGTGACGATACTATTGAACATTTCGCAACGGTGGCCCCGGCACCGGATATAGTAGTTTCCGACAGACAGACACTTGGGCAGGTCGACGGTGCGATCCAGGACCTGCCGGAAGGCTTGAGAACCCCCCTGCTTCTGTCGGCCATTGAAGGGTTGTCGCATGCGGAAATCGGCACGGTGATGGGCTTGACGACCAAAGCGGTTGAAGTGCGGATTTACCGAGCAAGATCCAAACTGCGTGATTCACATGAAATTAGTGGTGAGGGACACGAATAATCGTCACGTATTCATATACAGTTTGCGCCTGCTGGAGTCGTCGGTTTCCTCCCTACCTCCCCCCTTTTTGGGCAAAGCCGTTCCGGCGGCGCAAACACCAACCCAAATGGAGCCTTTAAATGAAACCTTTTTTGATCAGTGCCTTTGCCGCATCGGCTTTGTTGGCCTCGCCGTCAGTGTTTGCCGATAGCCATGGGTCACATGACCATCATGCTGACCAACCCGCCCCATCCCACGAAGACTGTATGGCGCTTCACGAAACGATGTCTGGGATGCACGACGCTCATGCCTCGGATGCCGACACTATGCCCGACATGGACAACGATCAACGCGACATGATGATGGCGTGCCATAACATGATGGAAGACATGCATGCCGCCCACGGCGAAGGTGAAATGACTGGCCACGGCGCAATGCACCACGATGGTGGACATGCTGATAATGACGAGAATTCAGAGATGGACGCCGATGAAGAGACGCCGTCTCATGATCACGAATAGGCGCGCCACGTTTTAGCAACGAACTCCGGCGCTGATGTGCCGTCATCATCTTATTGGGGGGCACATCAATGACATCCTTGTTGCGCTGGACCATTCGCGCCCACAAATGGCTTGCACTGATCGTCGGCATCCAGATCATTCTCTGGGTGACCGGCGGCGTGGTGATGAGTATCATTCCAATTGAAACCGTTCGCGGCGAACACAATATTGTTGAAATCATTCCGGTCGAACTGGCGACAGATAATATCATTTCCGTCGGCGAGGCCGTTGATGCGGCCTCTCCGCCTAGCGGTCTGGCAGAGGCCCGTTTGCAGAACTGGCATGGGCAGCCGGTGTGGAATGTCATAGCCAGAAATGAAACCAGTCAGCTGGTCGATGCAGTAACAGGTGAGGTGCTGACGCCGATCAGCCGAGAGCGCGCCATCGAACTAGCGCTGGCCGATTATGCGGGCGAACCTGAAATTTCTTTTGTAGAATACTTCGAAGAGCCAACATGGGAATACCGCCGTACCGGACCCGCCTGGCGAATATCATTTGCCGATGGCGAGGGAACGCGGGTTTATGTTTCGCCGGAATCCGGCCTGATCACGGCCCATCGCAATGACGCTTGGCGGTTTTATGATTTCTTCTGGATGCTCCACATAATGGACTATCAGGAGCGCGAGGACTTCAACAATCCGCTCGTGATCACCGCCGCTCTGTTTGCGTTAGTGACCGTGTTCGCCGGATTTATATTGCTGATCCTGCGCATGCAAAGGTTGTTGCGGATGGCATTGACCAGCCGGAAAAATGATTCTGACTGACGGATGTTATTCCTCTGAAAGAACGTCGATAACCGCACAGTCCGGCGTGTTGCCGCGATGACATTGACCGGTGATGTTGGTCAAATTTCGTTCAAGCCTCTTCAGATCGTTAATCTTGGCTCGAATTGTCAAAATGTGCTGCTCAGCCACTTCGGCAATTTCGCTACAGGTGAAGTCGCCGCTGTTGACTGTCTCAAGCAGGCTTCGAACATCGTCTATGGAAAACCCGAGTTGCCTTAGTCGAAGAATGAACCTTAGCCGATCAATATCAGTCTTGTAGTATAACCTATGCCCGCTGGCGGAGCGGTCAGCGGGACCGATAAGTCCAATATTTTCGTAATAGCGGATGGTTTCGAGGTTGCAGCCAAGCTTCCGCGACAATTGTCCTCGTTTGAGCGCATCTCTCATTTTTGTGATCCAGCTCTTAAGTTTTGGCCTTGTACCTGTACCAACTACAGGGGCTAAGACGTCTCTATGTCAAGTGAGACTCCATCATCAGCCAAAGCCATACCGCTGCTTCAAGGCGGAGGCGCGCACTTGTGGCATGGATGAGAGGTTAGATGAGCCAATCAACGCTAATATTCAGGTTTGCAGAGAGCAGCACCATTCAGCCACCGGGGCCAATTGGCCAGCTTGATGCCTGTGAAGCTTCATTGAGATCGGCTAACCGCAATGAATAGTGAGTTACGTCCGTCTAGATTATTGGCGGGTGCGGGTCTACTGGCCGCAATCGTAGCCTCCTCATGCTGCATCATTCCTCTTGTTCTTGTTGTCCTTGGAATTAGCGGTGCCTGGATAGGATCGCTAACGGCATTGGAACCGTACAAGTTTTGGTTCGTCGGTACGACTTTCGTCTTTATCGGCCTGGGATTTTGGCATGTCTATTTCCGACCCAGATCAGACTGCGAAGACGGTAGTTTCTGCGCAAAACCTCAATCCATTCTGATTACCAAAACCGTCTTGTGGACGGCGTCTGTCATCGTCCTGGCTGCGGCCACGATCGACTGGTGGGCCCTGCTTTTTTACTGAAAGGCAATTTAATGAAACTTCTATCGCCGGTTTTCATCATCATCATCATATTGATTTGTGGGATTCAAGTGCCCGCCCTGGCCAGTGTTGATGGCCAACTTTCAATCGCTCAAACCCACTCTTCATCGGAAGAAAATGAACACCAGACCGTAACTTTTGACATTGAAAATATGACCTGCACCACATGCCCGATCACGGTGCGAACGGCGATGCGACGCGTTGCAGGTGTCGAAGATGTGGATGTAAATTTTGAAGAAAAAACCGCCACAGTAATTTTCAACCCATCTGTAACCAACGCTGAGACGATCGGCTTGGCTTCCACAAATGCTGGCTATCCGGCCCACGCCCGAAGTGAATGACGATGGACGATGGCGGCAAGAACGAGTCGGTAAGAGCAACCAGTGACGGTGACGTGATGCTCACATCAACACTGACATGCCCTGAATGCGGGACCCTTCACCCTGATCTGACAATGCCGACGGATGCATGTCAGTATTTTTGGGATTGCCCGACCTGCAAGAAGGTCATCAAACCTCTTGCTGGCGACTGCTGCGTGTTTTGCTCGTATGGAAGTGTTACCTGCCCACCGATTCAGTCAGGTGCCTGTTGCGACTGACGATGAAAGAACCGGTGTAACGGCACGAAGACGACGGCAATAAACCAGCCATAGGCGAAGGCCCCGACCGCACCGAACAGGAATCCGGCAGGCGTCAGCCATTCAAAGCCGGGCAGAAGCGGGGCCCATGCCTCGTGCATGTGGAATTGTTGCGGGGCCAGCATTCCGAAGCCGACACAAATCACGAATGTGATCAGCAAGAACGTGGAAAGTGTGAACCCCAGCGGAGTTATACGGAGTGGCGTGTTGGATGAATCGGACATGAGAACCTCCCTCGTGAACATGTTCTGATACGTTTACGCACCGCCTGGCCTGCTCCCTCATCTCCCTTGCCTATTGAAAAATGAGGGAAGGCCTCGACCGCCTCGTAGGTATGTGCATCTGCAGGTTGGGAGGCGAGGCCATAAACTGGACCACAATCGGACACGCCTTCACCGGGCGCGACAACCGACTCACACTCATCCGCCTGTTTCTCGCAACGGCGGTTATGATCGAACACATCTTTGTTGTCCCGCGCGGTTTAGCGGGCGGGCCGGTTGTTGCGATTCATGGCTGGTCGATAGGCTATGTCGCGGTAAGTGGCTTCTTCATCCTCAGCGGCTTCCTGATCGCGGGCAGTCTTGAACACCGCGCCAACCTTGCAAGCTATGCGGCATCGCGCGCGCTCCGCATCCTGCCCGCCCTGCTAGTCCTTGCGATCAGCTCGGTGCTGTTCATCGGACCCTTCGTTACCACGGCATCCATCCCGGACTATTGGACCGGCTCGCAGACCTGGCTCTACCCGGTCAATGTCATGCTGTTTCTGGATACCGAACAAGGGCCGCTGGGGGTATTTGGCAATAACCCTGCACCGGGCGAGTTTTCTGCGACACTCTGGACGCTGCGCTATGAAGTGCTGGCCTATATCGGCGCAGCTATCCTGTTCTTTTCAGGCATCGCACGGGGGTGGCGGGTCCACCTGGCTCTGTTGATCGCGGCGACAGCTGGATACCTGGTCATCGGGGCCTACTGGCCGGGAAGCCCGGCGATCATCACGCTCACGCTTCGGCTTGGCGCGGCCTTCCTGCTTGGCATGCTGATCTATTCGGCCCGGAACAAAATCCCGCTTCTACCCGTTGTGGCGTTGTTCGCCCTTCCAGTCTGGTATTTTTTCGGACCGTCGCCGCTGGCTGAGACCTTTCTCAATCTGGCTTTGGCCTCGATCCTGTTCTGGCTGGCATTTGCCAAACTCGGCGGCCTGCCGACATTTTCGCAAATGCCCGACTGGTCCTATGGCATCTATATCTGGCATTACCCGGTCATGCAGACGCTCTGGTATTTTGATCTGGCGCGATCACCGCTGGGTATCTTGCTCATTTCAGTGCCCGTGACATTCCTGGTTTCGGCGCTGTCCTGGAGCCTGATCGAGAAACCGGCGTTGTCCCACAAAGCGAGCGTTGGAAACTGGTTGAGACGGCTCGTAGCCCGTGACAGGCAAGGCCTTTGACATCCTCGCCAGCGACAGTACGTCGCTAACCCTTCCGCGCTGGTCGGCGTCTGACTCGTTTGGTATGTTGCGCTTTAATCTGTGGCTATTTGCGAAAAGTTTAGGTGAATCTTGATGATCAGAAACATTGTGTTTGCTTGCTGTCTAACGGTGGCTGTAACGACTTTGTCGTGGGCGACTCATCCAAACCATGACATGGGCGACCAGCGTGAGTTGGAGCTCGCTCTGCAGCATGCGAGGTCGGATCACGCGCGGCTTGTTGATGACCTTGCAGAGTTAAATCTGATGAATAACGCGTGTGAACGAACTGACGAATTTAACGGGCTGCAGGAATCAGCTTGGGTCATGGATGTGAGATATAGCGCCCTGTTGCGGCCCGGTGCTCAGCATGAGCCTTTGCGTGTGTTGGTTGAAAACAGGCTGGATGAAGGCGAGTTGGCGGTCGAACAGGATTGCAACGCTACGCTTCTTGAACAAAACGCGCAATCTATTCGAAATACCCTCACGCGCTTTGAACGCGCCATTAGTGCCTTGGAAGTGTATGTGTCTCGGTCGCAATCTCAGTCGCAACCGTATTAGACCCACTTGTAACTGAGAACCAATCGGTTGAAGTCGCTCACCCCGTACCCGGGTCTCTGCAGCGGACACTGACAACCTTGACCATCGTCAGATTAAGCGGCACAACGAATTTTCTTCCTTTCAGTGAGACAGATGAAAAATTTCGTAGTCTTTTTGCTAATTGCACTCCTAACCGGCTTCGGGCCGGTTACCGGAGGGCATGCGCATGCGCACGAAATAGATTCATTCCATGATCACGAAACGGGCGAACATTCGACAATTTCCACTGCGGACCACATTGATCAGAAACCTCATCACGAAAATGATGACACAATCCACGACGACGCCGAGCACGGCTTGGACTACGCGGCATTCGTGATTAATCCATTCGCGCCCACTGACACAGACGGCCAAGTCTTTCATGTTCACATTGCTACAGACGGTGCCCCGAGCGGCACCGGCGAAATTCGATTTCTCGCTGCGTTCGCGACAGTCCCACGAAGTTTAACGAATTCCGATCCGGTTATCGGCTCTGCGCCTGCTGTTCTGCAACGCCCTCCCAAACAGATTCTGTAACGAAACGACGATGAGCTCGCCGGTTCAAGCCGGACGCTGAAACGCATTCGTATACAGGACTTATCCATGACTTTGATATTTCGCATGCTCGCGCTCGTCGCGACGCATTTGGCCTTGGCGTCAGCGCTTGCCGACGCACAAGACGTTCCACCGCCCCAGCTTTCGATGCATCAGGCCACAACGCTGGCCCTGGACGAAGCCCCGGAAATGACCGCAGCCGAGGCGCGTGTCGAGTCCCGGCGGCAACTCATTGATGCCGCATCCCGGCGTCCGAATCCGACCCTTGATTTCAGCTCAGAAAGCATCTTGGGAACCGGCGACCGTAACCTGTTGAATGAGGGCGAAGCAGCTGTCGGTGTTATGCAACCGTTGGAGCGCGGCGGTGATCTGGCCGCACGGCGCACTTTGGCTGAGCGGGATCGCGACGTGGCGATTGTGTCAGCCGAGCTTCGCAGGCGCGACCTCATCCAGACAGTAGAACTGGCGTATCTCGACATTCAAGCGGCTCTGGCTCAGGCCCGCGTCGCTGATGAACGGGTCGAAGCCCTTGTGGCGTTGTCGGAGGTTGTGGATCACCGCGTGCGGGCCGCACGAGACCCGGTTATGGCGCGCGACCGAATTGAAGCACGCCTCGCGGAAGCTCGAATCGATGCGGGCCTCGCCCGACACCGCGCCGCGTTAAATTCTGCAATCCTCGCATCCTATTGGAGTGGAACTGCTGATTTTACGGTCGATATGGATGGCTTCTATGCTGTCTCGATTGTCGATGCTTCGTCGGATAGCGGCGACACCCCGGAACTTGCCCTCCTCCGCGCTCAACGCGCAAGAAGCGATGCTGAAATTGGAATAGAAACCGCAAGAGCCATTCCGGACGCCAATGTCGGTCTTGAAGTGCGCCATTATCAATCAACGAACGATGTGGCGCTGGGCGTCAGGTTTTCAATTCCGCTTCAATTCTGGAACGGAAATCAGGCAAACATCGCGTCTGCGCGCGCCGAATCTTCAGCGATAGATGCAGAATATTCAGCCCGGCAAAGGCAAACACTGCGCGATATCCAGAGGCTGCAGATGCGCAGGCAGTCCGCGACAGGCGAACTCAATGCACTGGATAGCGACGTAATTCCGCGTCTTGAGTCAACACTGGAGCAGGCAAGAGCCGGCTTCGCGCGTGGCAGCTTCTCCTTTCTTGAGATTTACGACGTGCAGAGGGCGCTCATGGACGCCCAATTGCGCCGTGTTGATGCCATTCAAGCCATCCACCAAGCCGATATTCAACTCCGTCGCCTTACCGATTTGGGCGAAAACCAGCCGAATGGCTCAGGAGCCCAGCAATGACAAACATTCACTATTTGAAGCTAGAATGGGCCATGCTTACGGTTGCTGTGCTGGGCATGGCATCGTGTTCGGCAGGCTCAGGCTCCGTCAGCGCAGAAGACGCTACAACTCTTGAGTTGGTCGGCGATGAGTATGAGCGCGGCCCACATCGCGGGAGGATGCTCCGTGAAGGCGAGTTCGCTTTGGAACTGACCATCTTCGAAGATGGTGTTGATCCCCAATTTCGGCTGTTTCCCTACGTCAACGGCGACCCAGTTGATCCCTCGCAGGTTGACGCAACCATTGACCTTTCCCGGCTGGGCGGTCTTGTGGACCATTTCGAATTCGTTCCTCAAGACGATTTTCTGGTCGGTGATGGTGTAGTGACCGAACCGCACTCGTTTGACGTGGCAGTTACCGCTCGAATGTCGGGTATAAATGGGCGTTGGGAATATGAGTCCTATGAGGGCCGGACAACATTTTCGCAGGAACAGGCGGACGCGGGCGGTATCGTCGTTGAACCAGCCGGTCCGGCAACGCTGAGCGAAACAGTCGAAGTTTACGGGGAAATCGAGCTCATGCCAGAAGGCCGAGCCGAGCTTCGTGGATGGCTGCCGGGCCGCATCGTTGCCTTAAGCGCCACTATTGGGGACTCCGTTAGGGCTGGCCAGACGTTGGCTCGGGTAACGGCAACCGAAAGCCTCCAGACATATTCAGTTACCAGTCCAATCGACGGGGTGGTGATCGAACGACTTGCGACACTCAATGCGCCGACCGGAGACAGCCCACTTTACGTTGTTGCAGACCCCACGCAGCTCCATGCCGAACTCTTTATCTATCCAGGCGACCTTGCCGCGCTCACGGCGGGACAGAACGTGACGGTGACAAGTACAGACGGTGGCCGTTTCACAGAAACGGTGATCGAGTTCCTGTCACCGATGGTTAATCCAGCCAGTCAGCGCGCCATCGCGCACGTTGAAATGCCAAACGGCGCAGGCAATTGGCGTCCGGGGGAACGGATAACAGCGTCGATCCAAACCGGAACGTTTGATGTGCCGCTTGCGGTTCGCACGGCTGCCTTGCAGCGGTTCAGGGACTTTACCGTCGTCTACGCCCGTGTTGGCGACACCTATGAAGTGCGGATGTTGGAATTGGGGCGTCAATCGAGTGGGTGGACTGAAGTGCTTGGCGGACTTCGCCCCGGCGAAGTCTATGTCAGCGAGAACGCGTTCTTGATTACCGCTGATGTGCTGAAGTCCGGCGCAAGCCACGACCACTAGGACAGGATCATGTTGAAATCCATAATCTTGCAGTCGATCCGGTATCGCTGGCTCGTTCTCTTCCTCATCGTCGCGGTCTCAGCGCTGGGTGTCTGGAATTTCCAGCGCCTGCCGATTGATGCGACACCGGACATCACAAACGTCCAAGTACAAATCAACACCGAGGCGGAGGGGTTTTCTCCGCTTGAAGCCGAACAGCGCCTCACGTTCCCGATTGAAACCGCCATTTCCGGCATTCCCGGCCTCAGCTATACCCGTTCAGTATCGCGATACGGCCTGTCACAGGTCACCGTCATTTTTGAAGATGGCACCGACATCTACTTTGCGAGGCAGTTGGTAAACGAACGCCTGCAAACCGTCAGGGATCAGCTACCCCAAGGCATTACACCCGAAATGGGCCCAATAGCGACGGGGCTTGGCGAAATCTTCATGTACACGCTGGAGATCGAACCGGGTGCGCTGCGAGACGACGGTACGCCGTGGACAGCGGAAGATCTTCGAACGCTACAGGACTGGGTCATCCGACCGCAATTATTGCAGACGCCAGGCGTTGTAGAGGTCAACACCATAGGTGGTTATGTCCGCCAGTATCATGTGACGCCCCACCCGGACCAACTGGCGGCTTTCGGCCTTACGCTTGACGACGTTGTGGATGCTCTCGTCCATAATAATGCCAATACCGGCGCAGGTTATGTCGAACATAATGGCGAACAACTTTTGATCCGGTCTTCAGGTCAGGCCCAAAGCATTGCCGACCTTGAGGCGTCCGTAATCACCAACCGGGATGGGCAGCCAATTCTGGTGCGTGATGTCGCCGATGTCCTCCTTGGTGAGGAAATGCGAACTGGGGCCGCTACGGAGAATGGCGAGGAAGTTGTTCTCGCGACGGTCTTCATGTTGATGGGAGAAAATAGCCGCCAGGTTGCGCAGGCCGTCGCAGTGCGTTTGGAGGAGGCCTCTTTGGCCCTTCCTCCCGGTATCATCGCTGAAGCCATCTACAATCGTACAGAGCTCGTGGATCGTACGATTGAAACCGTTGAAAAAAACCTCGTTGAAGGCGCGCTTCTCGTCATCGTTGTACTTTTCCTGCTGCTTGGAAACGTACGGGCGGCGATCCTGACCGCTCTCGTCATTCCGATATCAATGCTGATGACGATTACCGGGATGGTCGAAAATCGGGTTTCAGGAAACCTGATGAGTCTCGGCGCACTTGATTTCGGCCTAATCGTCGACGGTGCCGTGATTATCGTCGAGAACTGCCTGAGGCGCTTGGGGTCAAAACAACACCAGCTCGGACGTCTTCTGACGCGTGAGGAACGGTTCCATGAAACCGCCGAAGCAGCGGCAGAGGTCATGCGCCCATCCCTGTTCGGCGTGCTCATTATTACCCTTGTTTATATTCCGATCTTCACCTTGACGGGCGTCGAAGGGAAAATGTTTCATCCGATGGCGTTCACCGTGGTCTTTGCCCTGACCTCGGCAATGATCCTGTCGCTCACATTTGTTCCGGCTGCTGTCGCCATGATCGTGTCAGGGAAGGTCCAAGAGAAACCCAACTTAGTCATGCGCGGCGCAACGAAAATCTATGCGCCTGCCCTGTCGCTGGCGCTGCGACTGAGATGGATTGTCGTAGCCGCTGCGGTGGCCCTCGTTTCAATCGCGGGCTGGTCAGCATCCCGAATGGGGTCGGAATTCATTCCCCAACTCGACGAAGGCGATATAGGGTCCTGTCAGAGGAAACGGCCTGTTATCGGGTTGACCGATAATTTGGGGGCATGAAGAACCCGTTCCGATATTTCAAGACTTCACCCGAGGTCATTCGTCTCGCCGTGATGATGTATGTCCGGTTTCCGCTCTCGCTACGGAACGTCGAAGATCTGCTCCATGAGCGCGGTATCGATCTGTGTCATGAAACGGTGCGGTTCTGGTGGAACAGGTTCGGCCCGATGTTCGCGGCGGAAATCAGGAAGAAGCGCGCCGATCGGCTACGTGCCTGGGACCAGTGGCAGTGGCATCTGGACGAGGTGTTCGTGAAGATAAATGGGGTGACGCACTACCTATGGCGCGCTGTCGATCACGAAGGTGAAGTTCTGGAAGCTTATGTCACAAAGCGCCGGGATCGCCATGCTGCGTTGAAGTTTTTACGCAAAGCGATGAAGCGTTATGGCAACCCGGAAGTCATCGTGACGGACCGGTTGCGGTCATACAAAGCCGCCATGAAGGTCATCGGCAATGAAGACAAGCAGGACGTCGGGAGGTGGCTCAACAACAGGGCCGAAAACTCACATCAGCCCCTACGAAGACGAGAACGGGCGATGCTCCGTTTCAGGCGAATGCGAAGTCTCCAGAAATTCGTTGCCGTCCATTCTTCCGTCCACAATCACTTCAATCTAGAGCGCCACATCAACGACCGAAATTGGTTCAAGGAGAACCGGCAAAGCGCGCTGGCCGAATGGCGGCAACTTGCCGCCTAATCCAGCGAAAACCTGCTAAACAGAGACCGGTTCGCTTTAGTCTGACAGCACCCAGTTCGCTTTTGTCTGGCTGCACCGCCACTCATTCCCGATTTTGAGTTATAAAACCGCAGGTTTGGCGAGAACTGACCGAATGGCGGCAGCTTGCGGCCTAAACCGACGCATATCTGGCAAACTGAGACCACTTCGCTTTCGTCTGACAGCTTACAAATTGTTATTGCGGGGTTCCGATCCAACCAGGATATATGGCACCGGTCGGGTAGGCGGCGGTGTCATGTGCCGGGATGACAATCAGTTCCCGATCGCGCGCCATAAGCCGGTAAACGCCCGCTATTTCTGCCTCCAACAGCGCCAGATCAAGGTCAGCCATGGCGCGCGCCGCAAAAAAC
>BQJI01000012.1 GCA_021604625.1 Hyphobacterium sp.
GTCTGGCCAAGCCTGCCGACGCAAGTTATCGCTATCCGCTGGATAAATTGTCGACGATAAGGAATGTTTCCGCGAATGCTGACCGTTGACTCAGTGGTCAAATCCTTTGGACGCCGGACGGCCGTAGATCGCGTATCTTTCGATCTTGCGCACGGTGAGGTTCTGGGTTTTCTCGGGCCCAATGGCGCAGGAAAAACGACCGTCATGCGCATGATTGCGGGCCGGCTGGAGCCGGATTCCGGTCGGGTCCGGGTTCATTCCCATGACATGGCTGGAAACCGGCGGGCAGGTCAGGCACTCATCGGCTATTTGCCGGAAGGCGCGCCGGCCTATCGCCGAATGACACCTAGCGAGTTTGTCAGTTTCTGCCTCATGGCACGTGGTCATTCTGGTGCAGATATGCGCATACGCCGCGATCTGGCTCTGGAACGCGCGCGCCTTGGTGGCGAGGCCCATCAACAGATCGGAACCCTGTCGAAAGGCTTCAAGCGCCGCGCTGCATTGGCTGCGGCTATCGCCCATGACCCGCCGCTTCTGGTTCTGGATGAGCCAACAGACGGGCTCGACCCAAACCAGAAACACGATGTGCGCGCGCTGATCCGCGAAATGGCATCGGACAAGGCGATTATTGTCTCGACACATATTCTGGAAGAGGTTCCTGCGGTTTGCAGCCGCGTCATCCTTATTGATCAGGGCCAAACCCTTGTAGATGAGGGGCCGGATGAATTTGTTGCGCGTTCACGAACGGGGCGTCTTGATGACGCGTTTCGAAACCTGACGCGGCAGACAATAACCGGGGTGTTGGAATGACAGGTTGGGTTGCGGGATTTCTGGCGGTCTTTCGCCGTGAAATGGGAACGTGGTTCACCACGCCGCTGGCCTATGTGTTTCTGGCCGCCTTTGCGTTTGCTGCGCCCGCCTTCGCCTTCAATGTCGGTCGCTTCTTCGATACAAACCGAGCTGACCTGGCGCCGCTCTTTGCCTATTTACCGTGGCTGTTAATGGTCCTGATGCCGGCCCTGTCCATGCGGGCATGGGCTGAGGAACGTGATCGAGGTACGCTTGAAATCCTGTTGAGCCTGCCTGTTTCTGTCGCGTCTATCGCCGCTGCCAAATTTGTGGCGGCATGGGCTGTCGCGGCAGCAGCCCTGATTGCAACTTTCCCTCTGTGGATCGCGGTCAATTATCTTGGCTCGCCGGATAATCTGGCTATCGCCATAGCTTATTTCGGCGCTTTTCTTCTCGCGGGCAGCTATCTGGCCATCGGCCAATCACTGTCGGCGGCGTCCGGCAGTCAGGTTACAGCTTTCGTTCTTTCCGTTCTGGCGGCTCTGTTGTTGACCATGGCCGGCCTGCCGCTGGTGACAGACACCTTGTCCGGTTCAGCCCCGGCTTTCCTGGTCGAAACCCTGGCCTATATCAGCGTGTTGGAGCGATATTCTGCATTTGAACGCGGAATTGTCGGTAGCGGAGACCTCGTTTTCTTCCTGACAATTATTGTCTTCGGAATTGCCGTCGGCGGCCTGCAAATCGGCGCCAGTCGGGAGGGGGGGCGATGACCCGTCGCTGGCACCTGGCGAGTCTTGCGGTCGCGCTTTTCATCGGACTGGCGGGCGTCAATTTGCTTGCGGCGACACTATTATCAACTGTGCGTATCGATATTACCGAAGGCGGCTTGTACCGATTGTCCGACGGTAGCCGCAGCGTGATTCGCACGATCGACGAGCCGGTTCGCTGGACGTTTTATTATTCCCGGCGTACGGCGGCGGATTATCCCGCGATCCGGGCTTATGGCGCGCGCGTGCGCGGACTTTTGCGTTCCTATGCTAGCCAGGCCGATGGAGGAATCATCCTGACCGAAATCGATCCTCCGCCCTTTTCCGCGATAGAGGATGATGCGCTGGCGGCTGGCCTGACGCCGGCGCCAGCCGGTGAGGGTAGCCGGATATTCTTCGGGCTGGTTGCAGAGAATGCCGTTGATGACCGACAGATCGTGACCTATTTCGCACCGGAGCGCGAAGCTCTGCTGGAATATGACCTGACCCGCTCTCTGGCGGAGTTGTCCCGGGATGAACGCGGCACACTGGGTATTCTGACCAGCCTGCCTATACGGCCGGGCCAGATCGGCACCCGTCCGAGTCACATTGTGGACGAGATCAGTAGCGCTTACGAGGTGACGTGGATTGAACACGGTTTCGGCGAGATTCCGGATGTTGATGCACTGCTGGTGATGCATCCTCCGCGCCTTGCGGACGACCAGATCTATCAGATTGATCAATTTGTTCTGTCGGGTGGGCGATTGATACTTGCGCTCGATCCGCTGGCACTGGCGGCTTTTCGTCCGGGCGCAGATGGATTGCCGCCGCCGGGTGCGCGTCGTGCCTCGTCGATGGATCGCTTGTTGAATGTGTGGGGCGTTGATATATCTGGCGAAGACATTGCGATGGACCGGGCACTGGGCCTGCCGGTGCAAATAACCGAGAATGGACGCAATCAGGTGCGCAATTATCCACTCTGGTTCGGCGTTGGCGGTGACGGCCTTTCAAGCGAAGATCTGGCCACTGCCGATCTGCAGCGCGGCGTGAATTTCGGGTCGCCGGGGCATATCCGGTTGTCGCCTGTCAACGGGCTGGGTGTACGTATTCTTGCACAGACAAGCGCGGACGGCGCACTGGTTGAAACCGATATTGCTGCAGGCAACCCGTCGCCTGCAGCCCTGTTGTCGGATTATTCGCCAGCGCCGGCCCCGCTGATTCTCGGTGTGCGTCTGAACGGGTTATTCCCATCAGCATTTCCTGACGGGATTGCGACGGGCGAACCCCGGCGTGATCATCTGAGCGCATCCCGAGTGTCAGGCGATGTTGTCGTCTTTGCAGATGTTGACTGGCTCGATGACCCCTATTTCTTGCGCGGGGATGATACGTTCGGCCTTTCCATCGTGGCGGACAATCCGGCCCTTTTACTGAATCTTGTCGATCTCGCGCTCGGAGATCCGGCGCTCTTGCAATTGAGATCCTTGCCGTCGTCCGCCCGACCAATGTCGCGCGTGAATTCTCTTCGGGCCGAGGCGGAGGCCGAATATTCCGACGAACAGGCCATGCTCGAAATCCGAACCGCGGAGATTCAAGCGGAGCTGGATGGCGTATTGTCGGGCCGCCCGCTGCCGTCCGGCACACATACTGCCGAAAGCCCGGAAATCCGTATTGGGCAATTACGGGCTGACCTGGCGGCCGCGCGTGATCGCCTGCGGTCCATCGAGCGATCATTCCGCGAAGCTATTGATGGCCTGGAAGCGCGGCTGCGATTCTGGACGATGTGGATCCCGCCCATTGCAATTCTACTTATCGGGTTGGTTGTCGGACTATGGCGACGCCGGAGAACCCTGTCATGAGCGCGTATCGGAACCGACGCCGACAAGCCCTTACCGCATTGGGACTGGCTTTCGCGCTGATGATCGCCGGACTTGCCGCGCTTGGCCTTGATGGGCGGCCTTCATCTTTCACTGCGCAGCCAGCAAGCCTGACGCCCCTTCTTACGGCTTTGCCGGAGTTTGTAACCGAGATCAGCATTTCGACAAACAACGACAGTTTTACGCTTCGGCGTACGCTGGAGGGGTGGGCGATGGCATCGCATGATGGATATGTCGCGGATGCCGACCTTGCCGATCAATTGATCGCGGCCGTGGCATCAATTGCGCCGGTTGGTGAACGCACGCGGCGTCCGGAGCGCTATTTTCGACTCGATCTGGGCGACCCTGCCAACAATGGAGCCGGCGCGCACATTATCATGCGCGACAATAACGACCGTCCCCTGGCAGATATTGTGGTTGGCCGTCAGCGTTCGGACGGGTTTCTCTATCTTCGCCGCGCGGGCGAAATGAAGAGCTGGCTTGCGCGGGGCTTTATGCCGGAATTTGCTGCACGATCGAACTGGATGGATCTGGATTTTCTGTCCCTGGGGCGGTCAAATATTCGGGAAGCCTGTATTCTACCACCCGATCGCCTCGGATACTGTCTCCAGCGAACCGGCCTTTCGACCGAGGTTTTTGACTTACCCTCGCCGCGCGGCTGGGTCCTTGTATCGCCGGGGGCAGGAGATGGCGTCGCGACGACGCTGTCTCGAATTCGTTTCCGTGATGCTCGCCGTATAAGTGAGATCCGGGCGCCGGTAGTGGCCGAGCACAGGGTCACAACCGTCAATGGCCTGGAGGTTACGCTATTTATTCATGACACCGGCGACGGTTTGTGGGCGCGTATTGTTGCCGTCGCACACAGTGATGCCGCACGCGCCAACGCCATTTCGTTGAATGAGCGCGCGGATGGGTGGGCTTTTGAACTCAGTGATCTGTCAGCTGACCGATTGATGCGACCGTTGAGCGGCATCGCCATGCCGACTGATCCGGCCCCGCGGTAACCAAAACGTCATTGGACGTATGGCCGTGAAATTCAGAGACCCAGACGCTGGCGCCTAATATTAGCGAGGGTTACGGGCATGTTGGTTAGACTATCGAAACTCTGGACGGTTTGCGGCATTTTTCTTTCCGTTTTTGCGCCCACGGGAATCGCCGGGGCGGCGAGCGAGGATAACTCCCCATCCGCACTTCAAATTCTGGAGGGGCATGAGGGTCATTGGACAGTGACGGGTCGCCGTCTGGACCCGGATGGATGGACAGATATTGCGCCCCAAATGGCCGAGATCGAGAATGTTTATGGCGGCCGTGCCTATGTCGAAACCACGCAGATCGACTATGGTAGCAACCAGTCGGGGCTTCAGACCACACTGACATGGGACGGGTTTCGCGAAGTCTATCGCATTTCCGCCCTCGATGAAGGGTTCGGCCTTCTTGATGTGTATGAAGGCAGGCTCGACTCCGATGGGCGGCTTGTTGCGACCAATCTGAGATCAGATACATATTTTGAATTCGGCGAAGACACGCGACTTCACTTTCAATTGCGCTGGACATTTGTCTCGGACGATCAGTTCATGTTCGATGTCTTGATGACGACGGATGGCGGCGCGAGCTGGACACCGTATTTCGAACTCGAATACAGGCGTGCTGACTAGATGAAACTCAATCAGTTCACCCTTGATGTCGGCGACATCGCACGGTCAAAATCGTTTTATCTGAAACTGGGCTTTCGATTGCTGGTCGACAGTGCCCACTATTGCCGGTTTCTGGCCCCAGACGGTGATACGACGTTTTCCATCCATGTCGCTGATGCCGCCATCACAGGCGGCGCCACACTTTATCTGGAAACGCCTGACGTTGACGCCGAGAAGACCAGGCTGGAGGCGCTGGGTGTAAAGTTTGACACCGAGGCCCGTGATGAAAGCTGGCTGTGGCGGGAAACGACATTCCGGGACCCTGACGGGCATCGCTGGAAGTTATATCATGCCGGAAAAAACCGTATTGACCCGCCCTGGCGCATCACGCCGGATGGGGCTCAGTCCTGAGCCGTTATATTCATGGCACGTCGAAAGTCAGCCACGGCATAGATTGGACCGCCTTCACCACCCTGAATAAAAAATACGCCGGCAATGCCCTCAGGCAGGGCTGCGCCATAGCTATCCGCCCCCTGTTGCCACTGACCAAGTTCAAATAGCGCGGTAACGGGATTATAAACCCGAAATTCCTGACCGGCATTTCGCCCGCCATCGGGCGTGACGCTCCGCCAGCCGGGTGCATAAGCCGCAAGGTATACCGACGCGGGAGTCTGTGATGGTACAGTACCATTCAGATCAATTGTAAAATTACCCTCGCCGTGGTGCTGAACATCGATTTGCACGGAATCGGTCAGCGTTAATCGACGATTGGCGATTTCAGACATGATTCCGTCGGGCTGGGCGCCTCCCGCCTCGGCTGTGCCGTCGATCACGAATTGAGGGGTATAAACGCGCGGCAGATCCAGACGGCGTTTAAAGGCGCGTTGCCTTTCGCCGAATTCAGCTCGCGCATAAGTGTCTTCCCAACCATAAATGTCCCAGTAATCGACGCTGAAACTCAATGCGACAACATCGTCGCGGGTGTCCAGTCGACCCAGAAATTCATTTGCGGCCGGGCAGAGCGGGCAGCCCTGACTGGTATAGAGTTCGACAAGCACCGGGCGCGCAGACATGCTGGCCGGCTCGTGAGCCGGTCCGGCGATCAACCCTGCAATCAAGAAACCGAGAATCTCCGTGATCATGATTGTCTAGATAATACCCCATTCATTGACCTGCGAATCACTTCGCTGTGACAGGGACTGCAAACCTATTGCTGCCCCAATGAACCTTTTGCCACCCTCAGACGACCTATAGACAGAAAGTTAAGTCGGAGACCTGAGTGAAGCAAGCAGATGCCATACGTGTTTTCGACGAGTTGCTGTTGATTCAGGCCCGGACTGGAGACAAACGCGCTGCAGAAAGACTGGCGATCCGCTGGTACCCACGGCTTTTGCGTACGGCGCGGCGTATCCTCCTCGACGCGGATCTCGCTGAAGATGCCGTACAGGAGGCCTGGGCTTCAATATGTTCGGGCTGGATCGGCCTGCAGGATACAGCCCGGTTTCCCGCCTGGGCCTATGCCATTCTTTCGCGGAAATGCACGGATTGCCTGCGAAAACGTATTCGGCAGAGAACCGAAGTTGACGATTCTATTCCCTGTTCGTTACCGCCTGAGTCGGAAAGGCGCCTGGCGCTCAACCAGGCCTTCGCAAGCCTGCCGAATGATCAACGGATTGCGGCAACGTTATATTTTGGTGAGGGGTTGGCCCTGTCCGAAATTGCGCTCGTAACCAGCGCGCCGGTCGGCACCGTAAAATCTCGAATTTTTCACGCACGCCGGTATCTGAAATCGGCACTAGACAGGAGAAATGATCATGTCTGATTTTCATCAAAATCTCGACGACGCGCTCAGCGAAGAAGACGAAGCTTTCCTCAAGCGGCTCGATGATGAGCCGGGTCTAATTGAACAGATGAGTGGTGCTTTTCAGGGTAAACTCAAATTTTGGGCCGCCTATGCCTTTGCTATGTCCTTTTTCCTGTTTGGTGCCGCCATTTTCTGCTTCTGGCAGCTCTATCAGGCCGAGACTACCCGTGACCTTGTGCTTTGGGCCACGGGTGTCTGGTGCGCAATGTTGTCGGTGGGGCTGATCAAAATCTGGTTCTGGATGCGTATGAATCATCTCGCGACTTTGCGAGAGATCAAACGCGTTGAACTCTATATGGCCAGAAATAGGGTCGCTTGAGCCGACCGGCGGCGGGCTGAAGTCAGCCCGCTGCCAAACGCCGCAAGACGTAATGTAGAATGCCGCCATTCCGATAGTATTCGAGTTCGTTCTCTGTATCGATCCGGACGCGGGCCTTCACGGTTTCAGTGCGTCCGTCCGCGAATGTGATTGCGACATCCAGAATGGCGCGCGGGGTGATGGATTCAATGTCGGCAATCGAAACCTGTTCGTCGCCGGTCATGCCCAATTCCTGCCAACCCGTGCTCTCGAATTGTAATGGCAGGACCCCCATTCCAATCAGATTGGAGCGGTGAATACGCTCGAAACTTTGGGCAATGACAGCCTGGACGCCCAACAGGAGGGTTCCTTTTGCCGCCCAGTCGCGCGACGAGCCAGTGCCGTATTCCTTGCCGCCAATTACGACAAGCGGCGTGTTTGCGGATTTATATTCCATTGCGGCATCGTAGATGTCCGCCTTCTCCCCGCCGGGCCATTTTTTGGTATAGCCGCCTTCGAGGCCGTCAAACATCTGGTTCTTGATGCGGATATTGGCAAATGTACCGCGCATCATGACTTCATGATTGCCCCGGCGCGATCCGTATGAGTTGAAATCTCGCGGCGCGACCTGATGCCCCTGAAGATAGGAACCTGCCGGACTGTTGGCCTTGATCGCACCGGCTGGGGATATGTGATCAGTGGTGATTGAATCGCCAAACAGTCCCAGAATTCGTGCATTTTTAATGCTGTGTGGAAGTGAGGCCTCCATGGACATGCCTTCGAAATATGGCGGGTTCTGGATATAGGTCGATGTCATATCCCAGTCGTATGTCTCGCCACCGGACACCTCGATATTTGCCCAGATATCATCGCCCTTGAAGACATCTGCATAGCGCAATGCGAACATTTCAGGCGTGACGGTCGCGCGTACAGCTTCATTAATCTCTGCTGTGGTCGGCCAGATTTCCTTCAGGAAAACGGGCTCGTTCTCTTCATCGTATCCGATTGGATCATTGATAAGATCAACATTCATCGATCCGGCCAGCGCATAGGCGACAACAAGCGGTGGTGAAGCGAGGTAGTTCGCCTGAACATCCGGACTGATCCGCCCTTCAAAATTCCGATTCCCGGAAAGCACGGAGGTGGCAACCAGGTCAGCTTCCTTGATCGCCTTCGAAATGGGTTCAGGTAGCGGTCCGGAATTACCGATGCAGGTCGTGCAACCATAACCGACCAGTTGGAAGCCCAGAGCATCAAGATCATCCTGAAGACCCGCTTTCGCCAGATAATCTGACACGACCTGAGACCCCGGTGCCAGTGAGGTTTTCACCCATGGCTTGACCTTCAGACCACGTTGCCGCGCGTTGCGGGCGATGAGCCCCGCACCCAGCATAACAGACGGGTTTGATGTATTCGTGCAGGACGTAATAGCTGCAATGACGACATCGCCATGGCCAATTGAATATTTCGTGCCATCGACCTTGGCGCGCCTGTGTCCTTCCGACAGCTTGTCGAATTCTTCGTGCAGAACAGTTGCAAATGCGTCCGAAGCTGTGTCCAGCGGTACACGGTCCTGCGGCCTTTTCGGGCCTGCCAATGATGGCACAACTCTGGCCATGTCGAGTTCGAGCGTATCGGTAAATACCGGATCTTCTTCGTAGTCTGTGCGGAACAGGCCCTGGGCCTTGGCGTAGGCTTCCACAAGCTTCACACGCTTCGGGTCGCGACCGGTGTCGGCCAGATAGGTGAGCGTCTCATTGTCGATCGGGAAAAACCCGCACGTTGCCCCGTATTCCGGCGCCATGTTTGCGATGGTTGCCTCATCCGCCAGTGACAGATGGTCCAGACCGTCGCCATAGAACTCGACGAATTTACCAACCACGCCGCGTTCGCGAAGCATTTGAACAACCGTCAATACAAGATCAGTCGCTGTTGCACCTTCCGGAAGTTTGCCCGTCAGTTTGAAACCGACAACTTCAGGGATAAGCATGGAAACCGGCTGGCCGAGCATGGCGGCTTCGGCTTCAATCCCGCCGACGCCCCAGCCGAGCACGGAAAGGCCATTGACCATTGTTGTGTGGCTGTCGGTTCCAACCAGCGTGTCGGGGTAGGCGATGGTTTCGCCATTTTCTTCCCTGGTCCAGACCGTCTGGGCCAGATATTCAAGATTGACCTGGTGGCAAATGCCTGTGCCGGGCGGAACGACGCGGAAATTATCGAAAGCGCTTGCACCCCATTTCAGGAATTTGTAGCGCTCGCCATTCCGTTCGTATTCGCGTTCGACATTGCTCTTGAACGCATTGGCAGTTCCGAACACATCCACCATCAAGGAGTGGTCGATGACGAGATCGACCGGAACCAGCGGATTGATCTTTTGCGGATCGCCGCCCAACTCCTTCACGGCGTCGCGCATCGCTGCCAGATCAACCACAGCTGGTACGCCGGTGAAGTCCTGCATGAGCACGCGGGCCGGGCGATAGGCGATCTCGGTCGTTGACTTGCGCTCTTTCACCCAATTCGCCATCGCCTCGATGTCGGATCTGGTGACTGTGATGCCGTCCTCGTTTCGCAAGAGGTTTTCGAGCAAGACTTTCAGCGAGGCCGGAAGTCTCGATGCGCCGTCCAGGCCGTTGCGCTCTGCCTCTTTCAGATCGAAATAGATGTAGGCCTTGCCATCAACATCGAGTTTGCGGCGGCAATTGAAACTGTCGAGTGAGGCCATGGGGAGCATCCTTTATTGGCTGGCGCGTGCTAAACTTCGCGACGGGAGCATGGGTGTTTGCGAGCGTTCTAGCCCCCGTCGCGCCTTGCTGCAATGCGTGCTGTTAGCCAATCTGCCTTGACCCCGGGGTCAGGCCGGGTGAAATCGCGCACTATGACCTTGCCGGACTTTTCTCCAACGTCGCTGAATGTAACGGATCTCTCGCTGGAACGCGCTGACATTCCGTTGATTGCAGGCTTGAACCTGACTTTGAATTCGGGCGAGGCTATTGTTTTAATAGGCAGAAATGGCGTTGGCAAGACCACACTTCTGAGAGCTTTGGCGGGTGTATTGCAGCCCGGTGAAGGGCAGATTTTGTATTCTGGTGTTCGCGCTGAATTGGCTGCATCGAAATGTTGTGGCTTTCTTGGGCATGAAGACGCATTGAAGCCGGACGAAACGCCGCGGCAATCACTGGAATTCTGGGCGCGCCTTTCCGATCGCCCGCAAGCCGTCAATCAGGGTCTGGAGCAGATGGGTCTGCGTGCTTTGGCCGATCGGTCGTCGCGTCGATTATCGCAAGGGCAGAAACGTCGAACGGCATTGGCGCGGATCGCCGTTCAAAATCGCCCTGTCTGGTTGCTCGATGAGCCCGCAGCTCCGCTTGATGAAGATGGGCGTGAGCGATTGTCCAGTTTGGTTTCGTCGCATCTGATGCGTGGCGGACTGGTTATCGCTGCAACTCATCAGGCGCTTGCCTGGCCGAATGCGCGCACGCAGGAGCTTGCACGATGCGCGCGGTGACTCTCTTTCTTCGCGAAACCCGTCTGGCATTTTCCGGCGGTGGCGGGCCGGCCGCCCCGGCGGCCTTTTTTATTGCGGTTCTGACAGTCGCCCCGTTGGCGATCGGGCAGTTGCCAGCAACGCTTCAGGCGGCAGGACCGGGAATTATTTGTTTTGCAGCGCTTCTGGCTGTCCTGCAGGGCGCGGAACGACTATTCGTCGATGATGTCAGCGACGGGACGCTGGAAGCCTATGCGTTGTCAGGATTGCCATTGTCTGTTGTCGCGGCGGCCAAGGTTCTGGCGACCGCATTTGCAACCTTGTGGCCCCTGCCACTAGTCGGTTTCGGTGCCGGAGTTGCGTACGGATTGCCGGCAAGCAATGCAGCCCTGCTCGCTGTGTCTCTGGCGGCGGCTATTCCCGGCCTGACATTTCTGACGGCGCTTGCTGCGGCGTTGTCTGCCGGTGCAAAGCGCGGTGGACTGGTCATAGCGTTGATCGCAGCGCCTTTGGCGATTCCGCTGATGGTCTTTGCCGCGAGCTCCGGTCGGGTCGGCGGCATTGGTGATGCGTCCGCGCAGGCCAATGTTCTGCTGACTTGTGCCAGCAGCCTGTTCCTGTTGGCGCTCATGCCCTTCGCAATTGCGGCGGCGCTAAAAGGACGGCTGGAATAGCAAGCCTGCCTATGCTTCAATCATGATCATGAAATTATGCTTTGCCCTTATTGCTGCTCTGATTGTCGAGGCAACCGCCTATGCACAGGATGCCGAGCGCATCGAAATGACGTTGGGCGATGTCTATTCGGCAACGTGGTCGCTGGACCAAGGCCTGACCGAGTACCCGCAAATCCGGTCATCACTGCGCGCGGCTGAGTTAGACATTCTGGATGAATTCGCGAACCTGGCCGTCTCGGACCACAAGGACTGGATGCTTGAATCGCCGGAATGGAGCTGGAATGCGTATTTTATCGACATTACCGTTGAGACTGCTTTTTCCGGGCGCGGGATCATCAGCCTGGTTCGAACGGGGCACGTTTACACGGGAGGAGCTCACCCCAATCAGTCGGTTTCCGCCGTCCTGACTCGAGTTGAGAGCTATCGGCCTGTCGGCCTCGCCGAATTATTTTCTGATACCAGTGTGGATTCTCCGGCGATGACGGCCCTCTTCTACGCCGTCTATCGTGAGCTGATGGCATTGAAGCGGGTTCGACTCGGGTCGGATTTTGACGAAACGATGGAACGAGATACGTGGCTGTCACCATTGGCGGCTAATCTAGAGGCGTTTCCCGATTTCTCACTCATCCCCAATGAAACGGGTGAGGCTGCGGCGGGATTAATGTTTCATTTCGAACCCTATGCTGTCGGATCCTATGCCGAAGGTGGATATGATGTCGTTGTGCCGTTGTCAGTCTTTGACCGGTATCTGGCGCCGGACTGGACCGAGGCGTTCGAAGGACAACCATTGCAGGAGGTTCTGACGGAGCCAGGCGATGCACTTGAGCCGATTATTCCTGAGTAGATGCGGTATGTGCGTCCATCTGGCGCTTGCCCGACCAGCACAGGCAGGTTAACGGGTTTCCCAACATGTTCAGCTATCTTGCAAACCCTCAACGTTTTGAAAAATTCGCGCGCATTGCCATCCCCACCTGCGGCTGGCTTGCGGGCGCATTGATTGTTGCGGGTCTCTGGTACGGGCTGTTTGCTTCGCCAGTGGACCGCTTTCAAGGCGACACGATTCGCATCATGTATGTCCATGTGCCGTCAGCGTGGCTGGCGCTTTCGCTCTATTTTGCGATGGGATTTGCCAGCTTTGTTTTCTTTATCTGGCGGCACAATCTTGCGGATGTCGCTGCGGTATCCATCGCGCCGGTCGGAGCGGTGTTCGCGGCATTGTGCCTGATCACCGGATCGCTGTGGGGCAAACCGACCTGGGGCACGTGGTGGGTTTGGGATGCGCGCCTGACATCGATGTTGATCCAGTTTCTTCTGTTTCTTGGCTATATGGCGTTGCGGGCCGCCATTGACGATCAGCGCCTTGCTGCTCGCTCGGGTGCCATACTGGCCATGGTGGGACTTGTAAATCTACCGGTTGTTCGTTTTTCCGTCGAATGGTGGGACGGGTTATTGCATCAGGGTGCCACGGTGTTCCGGGTCGACGGACCCTCGATTCATGGCAGCCAACTGCTCCCGCTTGGCCTTATGGCCGTTGGATTCACCTTGTTGGCGTCATGGATGGTTTTATATCGTATGCGCAGCGCAATCCTGTCGCGCAAAGCAGCCAGCTTGCGTCGAATTCGGGAATCAAGAGCATGAGCGGCGTCATTGAGCCCGGCAGCTATCTGCATTTTGTTGCTGCCGCCTACGTTCTGACCGGGCTGGGTGTTGCCGGTCTGATCCTCTTCGTTTTGGCCGAACGGTCGTCGGCGCGGCGGTTTCTAGCGCGCGAAGAAGATGAGGCGAATAAATGAGCTGGTTGAGAGTATTGCCGGTTGTTGTGCTTGTTGGTTTGGCTGGAGCGCTTGCATTCGCGCTCCTTTCAGGCAATTCGTCCAGTCAGACCGACAGGTTCGTGGGTGAGCCACTTCCACGTTTCGAGCTGGAGGCGGTTGACGGCCGGTCCGGCTTCGTGGCGACCGATCTGGCGGGCACGGCCTATTTGCTCAATGTCTGGGGATCATGGTGTCCGCCTTGCGAGGCAGAACATCCTTTGCTGATGGAATTGGCCGATCGTGGCATTCCCATTTACGGCATTGCCTGGCGTGACAGCGACGAGAATGCGAATGCTTTTCTGAACCGGCTGGGCAATCCTTTCAGTGGCGTGGTCCGAGACCCCGTTGGGACCGCCGTAATCGAGCTCGGCGTCACCGGCGCGCCGGAAACATTCGTTGTTGATGCGAATGGGATCATTCGCGCGCGGTGGGCCGGTCCGCTGACGGAGGATGTCGTTCGTCGCCAAATTCTGCCTGCACTGGATACTGGCAATTAGTCCGAGAGCGCTTTCGCTTTTTTCTTTTTGGCCTTTTTCTTTTTGGCTTTTTTCTTGGCCTTCTTTTTAGCCTTCTTCTCTGCCGCCTTAAGTTTTTTCAACTCGGCCTTGGCTTTGGCTTCGTCTTCTTCAATTGTCATCGCAATGCGGCGCAAAGTGACGAGAAAACCCGCCCGCTTGTTTTTGGGTAGCGAGGACAAAATCGCAGCGTCGGCAATCTGCACTCCGGATAGCGCGCGCTGATAAATTTCTCTCCCGACCTTGGTCAGGAAAATGGCGTTGGCCCGGGCATCTGCGGCCACCGCTTCGCGACGAACCAAATTCCTGATCGCCATGCGCGCGACCAGTTCAGCCAGGGTTGACCGGTCTATGCCGGTTTCCCGTACAAGATCAGTCTGGGTCAGGCCTTCACTCGCAGCTGTTGCTGCCAAAACTGCGAACTGACGCTGGGTAAGTTTGTCACCAGCGGTCAGATTGCTGGCAAATCGTTCAGCAGCAAATTGTTGCGCTCGATGAAGCAGGTGTCCTGGCGATTGTGACAAATCAAATGCGTCGTCTTCGCTCATATAGACCTCCCACGGCTTGTCGATCCGCCAAATCTAGCGGCGTATCAGGATGGTTCAATCATAATTGTCCGGATACGGACAGCTTTGGGCTAAACCGTTTCCTTCGCGGTGTCGTTTTCTTCGGCTGGTTGGTGCCGCAGTGCGATGGGAATGTTTGCCATGGCAAAAACGAAGGTCAGCGCCATGATGCCGAGCTTGCCATTGGCCCAAAAGCCTTCGCTCCAGGCAAGCTGCGGGAACCAGCGCGCGCTCTCGCTGACAACGGAATCATTGATATGACGCCAGAGAAATTCATTGATGAGCGCCAGCACTTGAAAGAACAATGCCCAGCGCACCGCCAGTATCCACCAGATGCGATCGGGTAGCGTGAAAATGGAGCCAAATAGCGCTTTCCAGACATTGAAACCGAAGGCGAAACTGCCAAGAATCGCGAAGGAATAAATCAGATTAATGATCGTCGGCTTTACGTACACAAAAATGGGATCTTGTAGGTAGATTGTCAGGCCGCCGAAGGAGAGCACGATCACCGCTGAAACCACAAGCATCGGCGGAAAGCGCTTCTGGACAATCGCTGCATAGGTGAGGGCCAGCCCGACAGCGACCATGAAAACGCCGGTCGCCCAATAGATGGCATCGCCGTCAACAACACGGCGACCGATATTGTAAACCAGAATGAAGGCGATAACCGGCCCCACATCTGTCAGTAATTGCGCACCCTGCCCAACTGTCTTTTGTGTCTGGCTCATCAAATGACTCCTTGTCGCCTAACCGATTTGAAGGATTACCAGTCCAGCGGCAAGGAGGATTGCCAGAACGGTTCGGTGGCGGCCGAATGATTCTTTCAGAATTACGGCAGCGAGAATGGCCCCGAATACCACTGATGTTTCGCGCATCGCCACCATTGGTGCGATGGCGGTAATGGAAAACGCAAACAGGGCAAAGCCATAAGACGCGGCACCGAGTAAGGCAGCAGGTGCCGCTGCGCGGAACTCAATGCGTGCGCATGCCAGCCAGCATCCTCGCCGACGAATGAGTGCTGCAGCGAAGATCGGGATTGCGGTCAAAAAGGAGAACCAGGCCAGATAAGCAATCGGATGCCCGGTCGCACGCGCTCCTGATGCATCGTTGATAGAGTAAAGCGCGGTCATCAATGCCGCCAGAAAGGCAAATGCAAGTGCGGCCGCTTTGGGCGCCCGGGTCTTGTCTGGCCATGCGAAGCCGATAATGGCAGCTGATGCCAGCGCCAGACCTGCGATCTGCCATACCGACAGTGTTTCACCGAGAATGAGAAAGGCAAATACCGCCGCCAGTGCCGGCGCTGATCCGCGCATGACCGGATAGACGAGGTTCATGTCGCCTCTGTCGAATGCCGAGATCATCGACATCTGGAAAACGAAATGCAGACCCATTCCGGTGATCAGAAAAGGCCAGGCAGGCGCAGGCGGGATCGGTAATATGAACAAGACGGGCGAGAGTGAGACTGCACTCGTGAGCATCATCACGGACCGAAAGACCAGTTTGTCATTTGATGATTTCGTGAGCATTCCCATGAACGCATGGGCGATGGCCGAGACAAGCATTGCTGCAGCGCCTGTCAGTTCAGGACTCAATTCTCCTCCAGACCCGAGAGCGCACGCGCGAAGGCGCGGGCTTCAAAGGTTTGCAGGTCATCCATGCCTTCTCCGATTCCGATGGCATGAATAGGCAGCCCGAATTTTTCGGCGACCTGAACCAGCGCGCCGCCCTTGGCGGTGCCGTCCAGCTTGGTCATGATCAGGCCGGAAACGCTGGAGGCCTCCAGAAAGGCTTCGGCCTGCGATATCGCATTTGACCCCACCGTCCCGTCCAGGACCAAAATCACTTTATGCGGTGCAGTCTCGTCGACCTTGCGAATGACGCGGACGATTTTGCGCAATTCATCCATTAATTCCGAGCGGTTTTGGAGGCGCCCGGCTGTATCGATCAGGACAGCATCCAGATTTTCCCGCTTTGCGCGCTGGATGGCATCAAACGCCAGTCCGGCGGCGTCTGCGCCAAGATCACGGCGCTCGACAGGTGCGTTTGCACGTTCGCCCCAGACCTCGATCTGCTCAATGGCGGCCGCCCGGAATGTGTCACATGCGACGAGGAGCGGGGATTTTCCGCTACGCGTCATTCCGGCCGCGATCTTCCCGAGCGTCGTGGTTTTCCCGGAGCCATTGACACCAACAAACAACACGATTTCAGGCCGCTCGCTCCCGCCGATATCGAGGGGCGCTTGCAGGGGCAGAAGCGTTTCCGCAATCGTCTCCGCTAGCGCGGTCCGAACTTCCTCGTCGGACACTTCTTTTTCGAACCGGTCCTTTGCAAGGCGATCAGTGACACGCCGGGCAATCGGCGCACCAAGGTCGGCGGCAATCAGTGCGTCTTCAAGCTGTTCGAGGGTTTCAGAATCCAGCTTCTTCCTCGTGAATACCGACGTAACGCTATCGGCGATTCCGCTGGATGACCGCCGCAGGCCGGTCGCCAGCCGGGAGAAAAAACCCGGCGTTTTCTTTTTATCGCCATCGTTCATTCGGCGTCTCCGATCAATTCCTTGCCATCATGACCGGTGATCCGGAATGGTAATATGGCCCCGGAACGCGCGGCACCTGTCTGGGCGCGAATGGGCGCAAAATTGGGCGCACGCACGAAGCCGGGCTTTTCGACCAGTCCGTGCTGAACCGACCCCACCATGGTGGTCAGGTGGCGTTCGAGCGCCTCGGATGCTTTCTGGCGTAAACGCGCGGCGCGGTCTTTCACAACAGATCTGTCCAGCTGAGGCATGCGTGCCGCCGGTGTGCCGGGACGCGGCGAATACGGGAAAACGTGGAGATAGGCCAAAGAACACTCGTCCACCAAAGCGAGCGTGTCGCTGAACAAGGCCTCGGTTTCGGTCGGGAAACCGGCAATGAGATCAGCACCGAATGCGATGTCGGGGCGGGCCTCCAGCAGCCTTGAGCACAGCGTGATGGCATCCTGCCGCAAATGTCGACGTTTCATCCGCTTCAAAATCATGTCGGCGCCCGCCTGCAGCGATAAATGCAAATGCGGTGCGACCCGCTGATCGCCGGTAATGGCCTCGAACAGGGCATCGTCGATTTCAATGGCGTCGATGGACGACAGGCGAAGCTGAGGAAGATCGGGGCATTGCTTGAGGATGGATTGTACCAGGCGGCCAAGCTGGGGTTGGCCCGGAAGGTCAAATCCCCAACTGGTCAGATCAACGCCGGTCAGGACGATTTCCTGATGCCCGGTTCCGACCAGTGTCTTGACCTGCTCCACGACATCGCCGGCCGGGACCGAGCGACTATCGCCGCGACCATAGGGAATGATGCAAAATGTGCAGCGATGATCGCATCCGGTCTGAACCTGAACGTAGGCGCGCGCGCGCCCATCCAGACCGTCGACCAGATGACCGGCGACTTCTTTCACTTGCATGATGTCGGATACGCGCGCCTTTGTGTTCCCACCCAGCAGGATGTGGGGGGCGAATGTTTCGGCTTTCATCTTGTCGGCATTGCCAATGACACGGGTCACTTCGGGCATGTCGGCAAATTCAGCCGGATTCACCTGAGCTGCACAGCCGGTCACGATGATCGGAGCATCCGGATTGGCCCGCCGTGCTTTTCGGATCGCCTGCCGGGCCGTGCGAACGGCCTCGCTGGTCACAGCGCAAGTGTTGACGATGATGGCGCCATCCAGGCCAGCGGTCCGGGCATGATCACGCATGACCTCGCTCTCCCAGCTATTCAACCGGCAGCCAAAGGTGAGAATCTCGTTCCCGTCTTGCTTCACCGGTGTTGGCGGCGGCGAGGTATGGACATCCTGATCAGACATGAGCCTGCCTAAGTGGTGGAAAGGCGCGGTCCGGTCAAGCAGGGCTAGCGCGGTAACCGGCCCGTAATGACATATTCAAGGAGTTTCACGACCTGCGCGGGCCCGGTCGCTGTCGCCAGGGCGGCCCCGTCGATTTCCTTCATCGCATGGGTCAATGCATCATCGCGCAATGTGATCAATGGCGTACCCATGGCGGCCGCAAATCCGGCATCGAAGGCGGCATTCCATTGGCGATATTTCTCCCCAAAGCGAACCACGACAATATCGGCGCGCTGAATCAGCGTTCTTGTCCGAATGGCATTGACCTTCGCACCCTTGTGGTCGCGCCATAAGGCCTTGTCCTCCTCGCCAAGGATGACTGCTCCGCAATCATCGGAGTCTTCATGGACCGTGACGGGCGACAGAAACGCCACCGGCAGTTTTTTTGCCTTTGCCCCGTCGATAATCTGTTCACGCCAATCGGTATGAATTTCTCCCGACAGGTAAACCGTCCAGCTCGCATCATTCATTTCAAATACGCCTTCAAATCCACTTCGCCTTCCAGCTCGACCGGTCCATCGAGCCAGACATGATTATCCTGTTGCCAATGCACCACAAGTTCGCCGCCATCGACAATTACATGACAATCGCGCTCCAAGATGCCTTGCCTATGACCGGTAACAATCGCCGCCGCAGCGCCGGTTCCGCACGCTTTCGTCAAGCCGGCTCCGCGTTCCCAGACTTTCAGGCGGATCTTCTCTTCGTTCATGATCTGCATGAAGCCGACATTGATGCCTTCGGGGAAAAGGGGGTCGTGCCCAGCGGACTTGCCAAGCTTTTCGACGGGTGTGGAGTCGAGATCTGAAACGCTAAACACAATGTGCGGGTTTCCCATCGAGACAGCCCCCGGGTTCGCCACCGAAATACCATCCTCGGAAAGATCATAATTCATAGCCCGCGTATCCATGGCGCGGGATAGTGGAATATCCTGCCAATCTGTTTGCGCGGGACCGAGGTCAACTGAAACATCAAACTCTCCGATTTGGCGGGCTTGCGTCAGGCCATAAGCGGTGTCGAGCATCGCCGTGGCATTGCCGGAGCCTCGCATCAGGTGCCGGCCCGCGCATCGTGCACCATTGCCGCATGCGCCGACTTCTGTTCCGTCCCGATTCCATATCCGGTATCGCGCATCCGCCCGATCACTGGGTTCAAGAAGCAAAATCTGATCGAAGGTCTCTCCTTCGGCCAGGCGTCGAATTAGCGCGGCGTTGATTTCGACAGTCCGATAGCGTGCGTCGATCAACAGAAACGCATTGCCCGCACCATTCATCTTGACGGCCTGCATTGCAGTATCCTTACAGAGTTTAACTTGAAACCGCACGGCCAAGCGCTAGGGATAGCCCCAACGATATTCGTGGAGTGACACCAATGCTGCAACGATTTTTGACCGCGACCGCGCTGGGATCAATTTTGATCGCCTGCTCCCCTCAAACCCAAGACAATAATGATATGACCGAAAACGCCGGAACAAATGCCACGGAAGAAAACGAAGCCGTGCAACCGGAAATCGTTGAGATCGATCCGGACAATGATCCGCGCATCTGGCTGGAAGAGGTCGAGGGCGAGCGCGCGCTGGAATGGGTGACGGGCCAGAACGAACGGACATTTGACCGGCTGCAGGGTGATCCGCGATATGATGAATTGTATGCCGCGGCGCTGGAAGTTTATGAGAGCGACGAGCGCATCGCTTATGGCAATTATCAGAATGGATTCATCTGGAATTTCTGGCGTGACGCGACCAATACGCACGGGCTCTGGCGTCGAACGAGCCTTGAGAGCTACGCGTCAGGTACGCCGGAATGGGACATTGTTCTGGACCTGGATGCTGTTGCCGAAGCCGAAGGTGTGAACTGGGTGTGGCAGGGCTCCAATTGTCTCGCGCCGGACTATAATCGATGTATCATTACGCTTTCCGACGGCGGCCAGGACGCGTCGGTTCGACGAGAATTTGACATGGAAAGCCGGTCGTTTCTCGCGGACGGCTTTGTCTCACCCGAAGCCAAGGGCGGCATGAGCTGGGTGGACGAGAACACGGTCGTCTTCGGATTTGCGACGGACGATGAGAATTCAACGACGTCGGGTTATCCATCTGTTGTGTATCGCTGGGAGCGCGGCACACCGATAGAGGACGCCACCGAAATTCTGCGTGGCGACCGGGATGATGTCGGCCTTTTCGCATTCCGCATGGAAGACAATGTCGGCAATGTTCACATGATGGCGTCCGAGGCTGACACATTTTTCGAGACGACCTGGTGGTATCTGCCTGAAAACGATGCGCCGATGACATTGCCAATACCGGCCAAATCGTCGCTGACGGGGCTTTATAATAACCAGCTTCTCTTCACGCTGGAGGAAGATTGGACCCGCGATAACGGTGAAACGCATCCGCAAGGTGCGCTGCTGTCCTTTGATTTGGCCGGGTTTATTGCGTCCGGCGAAATTGCCGACGTTTCGACGGTTTTTGTTCCGGGGCCGCGCCAGTCGATTGGCGGTGTGGGTGTGGCGAACGGAACGGTGCTGGTCCAGATCGATGATAATGTCGTCGGCCAGTTGTGGCGGTTTGATACCCGCGATGGCGGCTGGGAAGGCACGCAGATTCCAACGCCGGAAAATATGACGCTGGGTCTGTTCGGAGCCAGCGTGCATCACAATTTGGCCTTTCTGAATGCGCAGGGGTTTTTGACGCCGGACTCGCTCTATTCCGTCGACATTCCGTCGGGCACGATTTCCGAACTGGCGTCAACGCCGGAATGGTTTACCGCCGATGATCTCATCGTCGAGCAACTCGAAGCTGAATCGACTGACGGCACGATGATTCCGTATTTCGTGGTCCGCCATCGCGACACGGTGATGGATGGCACGACGCCAACGTTACTCTACGCGTATGGCGGGTTTCAGGTGTCGATCCAGCCCAGCTATTCGGGCGTGCGCGGACGGCTATGGTTGGAGCGCGGCGGCGCTTATGTGGTGGCCAATATCCGCGGCGGTGGCGAGTTCGGCCCGGCCTGGCACCAGGCTGGACTCAAAATGAATCGCCAGCGTATTTATGACGATCTGATTTCGGTTGCCGAGACGCTGATCGATACCGGCCTGACAACATCCCGGCGTCTGGGCGTTTATGGCGGGTCAAATGGCGGTCTTCTGACCGGCGTGATGTATACGCAAAGGCCGGATCTCTGGAATGCGGTTGTTTCGGCCGTGCCGCTGCTTGACATGCTGCGGTTTAACCAGCTTCTGGCCGGCGCGTCCTGGATGGGTGAGTATGGCGATCCGAGCGATCCGGATGAAGGTGGTTTCCTGCGTTCGATCTCGCCTTATCACAATGTCGATGCGAACGGGACCTATCCGGAAATCTATCTCTACACCTCGACCAAGGATGATCGCGTCCATCCCGGACATGCCCGGAAAATGGCGCGCCTCCTTGAAGAGTTGGGCCACCCCTATCTCTATTATGAGAACACGGAAGGCGGACATTCCTCGGCGGCTAATCTGGCAGAGAGCGCCCGTCGCGACGCCCTGCTTTACACTTTTCTCAGCCAGCAATTGATGGATGAGGACGAGTCGTCGATGGAATGAACCCAGCGTATTTGAGCAGGAAAAAGCCCTGGAGAAATCTCCGGGGCTTTTTTCTAGATCAAGCCCTTGAGCATCTCGGCGATCAGCCTGGCTTCCGCCTCCCGCGCCGACCCCTTGCGCCCTGCGATCCCGATCTCGCGCCCGATCATTGCGGGTGTGAAAGGTTTGACGACCAG
>BQJI01000013.1 GCA_021604625.1 Hyphobacterium sp.
CTGCAGCCTTGTTGGGCCTTTTTGTTCTGCTGGAACGAGGCGTGCTGATCTACGGTCATCGAACGGGCATTCTGATGGCGATCATCTCTTCGGCCATGCCGGCCCTGTTTCTGGACTATATTCTCACAACGGTTGCGTTCAGGCGCGTGCGCAATTGGCTCTATCTGATGGTGCCGGTCTTTGGACTTGTGGCGGTGTTGTTCGGTGACGTGCTGGGCGAAGTGACAGATTTTGCCGGTGGAATTGCGTTGCAAATTACGGGGACAATCCTCGGCGCTCTTGTCTGGAACCGTGTTCGCCGTGATCCGAAAACATCGCCAAAACGCCTCAAGGCGATGCGCTTGCTGCCCTATCTGTTTGTTCTGATGGCAGTGTTGCACCTAGCCCAGATTGCTCGTTTTTTATATCCGGACATAAGAATTCTGTTTGATCTCGTGCCATCCATTGGCACGCTGGGTCTGACGGCCTTTGTGGTAGCGACGCTTTTTGGGTCCCGCACCTTGTCCACATTGGTCAGCACGCCAAGTGAGCAACCGCGCGACCCGGCTATTGAATTGGCTCTTCGACAAAATGTCCTGATTTCCGGGGCAATTTTAGAGCACGGCGTGACACTAGAAACGATTTCAGCGCTGATACCGGCTGAACCACAAGCCTTGTCGGAATATATAAATTCAGTTCACGGCGAGACTTTCCGCGAATGGCTCAGCCGCCATCGCATCGCGCATGCCAAAGGCCTGTTGGCGAATCCCGAAGAGGCCCGGACCTCGATTGAGGCGATCGGAATGTTAAGCGGCTTCAAGTCGCGATCCGCCTTTTATGAGGCTTTCAAGGCAGCCTCCGGCCAAACTCCGCACCAGTTTCGCCGGCAATCAATACAAAAATAGTGTCCGGAAACTCGAAACCGGACGGGTATCAGCTGGATTTACAAGCCTGATGTGCCCATCGCTCCAAGCAGGACAGGGCAACCTTTTCAGAATCTGGAAACAACGATGCAAATACATAAATTGACGACCGGCTTGTCAGCGCTGACGCTGGCATCATCCGCGTGTGCGGCTCAACAATCCGCAGATGCCTACGAAATCAGTGCGGCGAATGCCGTGTTGGAAACCGTCATTGAGCGCGACCAGTCAGCGGGCGTGATGGCTGCAATTATTCGCGACGGCGAGTTGGTCTGGAGCGGAGCTTCGGGTTTCGCGGACCTGGAAGCGCGGCTTGAACTGACATCCGATACGCGCATGCGCATTGGCAGTGTTTCGAAGCCCTTTACCGCGATGATTGCGCTGCGATTGGCGGCGCGCGGCGAACTGGATGTGAATGCTGATATTCGCGATCTGGTATCCGAATTGACCGAGCCGAATATCGGAATCATCACTGCCCGTAACATAGCCGGCCACACATCCGGCATTCGGCATTATGATTTTTCGGACATCATGGATGCCAATAATTTTTTCTATTATCCAAGCCTGACTGACGCATTGGCGCGCACCGCGAGCGATCCGCTAATCAGCCAGCCGGGCGTGTCATTCAATTATTCAAGCCTTGCCTACAACGTGCTTGGCGTAGCGTCCGAGCGCGCCACTGGCCGCGACTTTGGGACTTTGTTGAAGGACGAAATATCAACGCCGCTCAACCTAGAAAACACGATGATCGACCACCCCCTCAATGTGATTGTCCGTCGCACACGGTTTTACACGCTGTTTCCCGACGGCGTGACCCGCAATACCATCTGGCGAGATTCCAGCGATTTCTATCCGTCCGGCGGCATTCTATCGACGGCAGAAGATATCGCACAGTTTGCGATTGCGGTGTTTGAAGGCGAACTAATCTCGCCAGAGCTGATGCCACTGGTGCTTACTGAAACCACAACCAATGACGGAACCGGCACGGGATATACGTTCGGCTGGCAAATTGTACGTGACGAAACCGGAGCGGTTTTGCACTACGAGCACGGCGGCGAAACGAATGGCGGATATGCTTACGTACGCTATACGCCTTCGACCCGGACCGCGATTGGGATGATAGGTAATACCAATCAAGCTGTGGGCGAGCCCTATTTCTTTGAGGCGGCGCGGCAAGACTTGCCTGCAATTTTTCAATAGCTGACCCGGTCAGTTTGGCGGTGCTTTGGACAACACGCGCCGCCAATCCGACCGAAAGGTGAGATAGTTTACCGCTAGACGCCAGGCAGGCTGAAGCTCGGGCGCGCAATCATCAGCCACAGAATCGTCAATACCGCTAGAAAGGCCGGTATCCCGCAGGCAAACCAGATCCGGAAGAGTTTGTGATAGCTCGGCGGCAGAGGAGAGTCGGCAGCATGAACGCATCTGGCAATGTCCCGCATCCGCATTTGAATCCATACGACAGGCAACCAGAATGCGCCGGTGAGGACGTAGAGACCAAGCGACAGCACAATCCAGCCATCGGAAAGCGGCCACCCTAGGGCGTAAGCCAGCCAAATACCGGTAATCGGCTGGAGAATGACGGCTGTGGCCGTGAACACCATGTCCGCAATCACCACCACCCCGGCTGTGTGTGCGATCAGGGCGGCATCGTTCGTGCGGTGCGCCATCAACATGAAAAAGGCAATCCCGGCTCCGGTGCCGAGCAAAACGGTTGCGCCGCCCACATGCAGCCATCTCAGGGTCAGTTCCAGCATCATCGTTCTTCCAATAGCGGCAGCAGCATCAGATGAAAGAGGATCAATGCCGTCGACTTCGCAAACGGGCCGAGCGGATCAATCCAGAGTTCGGGAGTCAGCCAACTTCCCAGCGCCAGGTAAACCAGCGTCAGGCCGATGGCACTTTTGAGCGCCAAAGCGGTGGTTCGCCGAAAGGCCAGCCCGATAGCAATCGCCAGATCTGCCGCAATGCCGCCGGCCACCATCCTGCCCGCGAGAGGCCCGACCGCGCTGTCATTCAACACACGCGCTGCTTCCGAGAACTGGAAAACGGCAATGAGGCCGCTGACCAGCCAGAACAGGATCAGCCCCGTCAGAACGATCGGAAATGCCAGGCTCAATCGGGCGTGCCATCGGTCGGCAATGGTCGTTGGCGTGGCGGCGAGGGTTTCGACTAATGATAATGCGGATCGACCCAGCACAACGCGGGTATCCACGGCATTTCCGAAAATGCCGCGATCAAGCACTTTGACGGCATTGCCTCTCAGGGGGGAGCGCCAGCCCAACTGTCCAGCCATGTCTGCAAACATGACCGCGACTGATGTCACCCAGCGCGGCAGGTTCAAGATGAATGCATAGTCCGGCCAGCCCAGCCATCTCCGGATTGCGACCACCACATCTGTCAGGCGCTGATCATTGTCTTCGACCAGATCTGCCTCCACGCCAACAAGGCGAAGCGAGACGAGGGCGGTTGAAACCGCCGCCGCGATATCATCTACGCCTATGCTCTGGATACGGCGGTCGCCAAACGCCATCAGGCCGATCCCGGGCAAGGCAGCCAGCATCCGCAACAGAGCCGTTCCACCATATGCACCGGGCGCGATCACCAGACCGGGTCTGAACAGCGTCCAGGCGAGCTTTGACGTCCGCAGGTGCGTATCTGCTTCGCCTTTGGACCTCATGAAGTCCGTGTCAGCGTCGATGGCGGCCATCGTCGCGGAAATCTGGATGAACCGGCTGACGTCGGCAGTTTCGCAAGCGTTGATCAACGCGATGATCGCCGTTGACTGGACAGCTGTAACATTGTCCCGCCCGCCGGACTGCAAGGCTCCGGATGCATTCACCACAGCGTCAAAGTCGGTGATAATGGGCAACCAGTCTTGCGTGGTTGTCAGCCGCGCGATGTCAACGGACTTCCATGCTGCGGCGGGGATAAGGCGCGCGCCAACCGACGCCTTTCGTCCCAAACCGGTCACCTCGTGACCGTCGGCTATCAGACGTCGGGAGAGCGCGGCGCCGATGAGCCCGTATCCGCCAAGTACCAGAATGCGCATGATTTCCCCTGCCTTTGCCGATATATTGAGCACCGTAACGCTTCTGCGCAATCGGACCGATTGCCTCGCACCGTTGACAACGCTCTCCAACCCGCTAAAAGCCGCGCTTCGCTTGCAATAGCAGGCGTCATTACGGGTGGTGCGGTGCCGCCGTTGAGATCGCAGTCTTCTTTGGAAAGGCTGCCGGGCCGCGTCAAAAATGAGAGAATTATGTCGAAGCGCCATTCGAATAAGTATAAAATTGACCGCCGCATGGGTGAAAACCTCTGGGGCCGTCCAAAATCCCCGATCAATTCACGTCCCTACGGTCCGGGCCAGCACGGCCAGCGCCGCAAGGGTAAACTGTCCGATTTCGGTCTTCAGCTACGCGCCAAGCAGAAGCTGAAAGGCTATTACGGCAACATCACCGAAAAACAATTTCGTCGTATCTACACCGAGGCCCAACGCCTGCGTGGTAACACGTCAGAATTGCTCATCGGTCTTCTGGAAAGCCGCCTCGACGCAATCGTGTATCGCGCCAAATTCGTGCCGACTGTTTTTGCTGCGCGTCAGTTCGTCAACCACGGCCACGTCAAGGTGAACGGCAAGAAGGTCAACATCCCGTCTTACCGGATGAAGCCGGGTGACGTCGTGGAGGTCCGCGAAAAGTCCCGCTCCATGGCACTGGTGCTTGAAGCGCTGGAAAGCCCGGAACGCGATATCCCGGATTACATCGAAGTCGATGGCAAAGGCATGAAGGCAACCTATGTGCGGACGCCTGAATTCGCCGAAGTGCCATATCCGGCGCAAATGGAACCAAACCTCGTCGTCGAATATTACTCCTCGTAATCATTGACGAATTGCAGTTGATAGGCCGCTTTGGTGTTGCACCAGGGCGGCCTTTCTTTATGATTCAATACATATTCCGGGTCTTGTTCCAAATAGTTTGAATCAAGTATTGGCGTCAATTCATTGGAATTGAATCGAAATTCGACTCTGCTTCATGTGTTGAATCTCATTTCCCCTGTAACGCGAGTCTGAACCGCCGGAATTCTCGTAAAAACCGCATTCACTTCGGCGCGCGCTTTGCAAGGCGCACCAAACACGCTTATCAAATTGATTCAGAAAACCGCCGGAGTCGCCTTATGACACCTCGCTTATTTGCAATTGCGCTTTTGCCGATCGTTTTGACCGCCTGTTCAACGGTTCAAAATCTGCCACTTATTCCGGGCGGCGACAGGGAAGACGTGGTCGAAACCAGCAATTCCAACATAGCGTTGCATGGCTGGCGGATCGTGGGGGACGATATTCTGGTGGCCCGGGTTCCGTCCAATGGATGCACGCAAAAATCAGATCTGACGGTTGATGTGCGAGAGCGCGGTGGAGAATTCCGCGTCACTTTCGGGCGTTCACGCGAAGACTATTGCCGCGCGATTGTGCGCGACGGCGTCGAAATCCCGTTCGGGTTTGAAGAGCTCGGTGCGCGTCCCGGTGCGACGATGATCGTCACCAATCCGATTCTGGATTAGGCGTCCGCTTTCAGCACGCCTTTTTCTTCGAGGAAGCCGCGCAGTTCACCTTCTTCGAACATTTCCTTGATGATGTCGCAGCCACCGACAAACTCACCCTTCACATAAAGCTGGGGGATGGTCGGCCAGTCGGAATAGGCTTTGACGCCTTCCCGAATATCCTGATTTTCGAGCACATTCACCGAGGAATACTCAACGCCGAGATGATTCAATACGCCGGCAACGACGGACGAAAATCCGCATTGCGGAAAGATCGGTGTGCCTTTCATAAACAGGATCACGTCGTTCTTTTCGACGATTTCCTTGATCTCGGTTTGAACAGCATCGGTCATGGCGGCACTCCTTGGGGCGTTGCTTGGAGCTAGGCAGTGCGGGGCCGTCCGTCAAGGCCAATTACCGCAGCATTCTGCCGCAGATGGTCGGCATTCGTCGTCAGCGTCAGCACGCAATCAACACCAAGCTTGTTGAGCGACCAGTCATAGGCGTCCGCTTGCGAGATCAGAGGAACCGGCAATGCAGGTAATTCCGGTTCCATCTCGGGGCGTAACCGATGATAGAATTTGCGCACATCGTACCAAAGCCTGCCCGGTGAACGACCCGTGCCCGACGGGTGCGTCGCACCGTACATGGATTCAATACCGATTATGGTCAGGCCTTTCGATTTGGCCTTTTTGATACGTTTGCCGTCCGTCTCGCTGATGGACACATGGCTGGGGGCCATCAAGACATCGATCAAATCATGATCGAAAACGGCATCGAGCTCTTTTCCACGTCCCGAAATACCGATAGCGCGAATTTTTCCCGCCTGTTTAAGTGCCGCCAGCGCAGCGAGCGTTTCATCTGTCCAGTCCGCGGGTCTTGGCCCTTGCAAAAACAGGATATCGACAAAATCCGTTTTCAGTCGCGACAGGCTTCCATTCAGGGAATCCTCGATACAACTGGCGGAAAAACTCTGTTCAGCTTTGGATTTGGCGCCAATTTTTGTCGCCAGAACAACATTGGTTCGATCAATCGATTTCAACGCCTTTCCGAGGCGGATTTCTGCCAGGCTGCTGCCGATTGACCCCGGCCAGTCCTTGTAAAACGGAGCCGTGTCAAAAACAGTCACACCCAGATCTACCGCTTCGCGAATGCGATGGATTGTATGTTTTTCAACGAGCAAGTGACTGGCATGCGGACCGGACACGCCAAAGCCCAGCTTCGACACTTTCGAATGATCGAGAGTCACGGAGCCTTCGTCTTCAGCTTCAATGCGTGGAGTTCCCCGCCCATGCGTTCGCCGATAGCCGCATAGACCATCTGGTGCTGCTTGATGCGTGTCAGTCCGCTGAAAGCTTCGGCGGTGACAATGGCCTCATAATGGTCGCCATCACCAGCCAGGTCGATCAGCTCGACTTCGGCGTCTTTAATTCCATCCTTGATCAGGCGGATAATATCTTCGGCGTTCATGGGCATGACAGAAATGTATGTGGCAGGGCGCGAACGCTTTGTATAGACCCAACGCCAATCTGATGACCGGAGTTTCTGATATGCGTTCCCTTCTCCTTGCCGCTGGCAGTGTCGCCCTTGCTTTTTCGTCAGCCGCTTCTGCCCAGAATGCAGAAATTGACCGCGTGCAGGCCCTGGAAGATTTGCGCATTTTATCAGCCGACGACATGGATGGCCGCCGCACCGGAACAAATGGTGCGCACCAGGCCCGTTCCTATATCCGCGCCCGCATGGGCGAAGCCGGGCTACGTCCGTCTTTTCGGCTCTACGATCAGGTCTTCACGTACACACCGCGCCGCTCCGAGGAAGAGTTGACGGGCGGCAATCTTGTCGGATTTATCGAAGGTGCGAACCGCGAGGGGCCCGTCCTGGTCGTCACGGCGCATTACGATCATCTCGGCAATTGCGGCGGTCAGATTTGTAATGGTGCCGATGACAATGCGTCTGGCGTCGCGGCGATGTTGACGATTGCAGATGCCCTCGGCACCACAACGCCGGATCACACGATTATTTTCGCGGCGCTTGATGCCGAAGAAAACGGATTGAACGGTGCGCGCGCTTTGGTGGCCAATATGCCGGTGGACCCCGATCGGGTCGTACTCAACATCAATCTCGACATGCTGGCGATCAATGCCGAAAATGAGTTGCCGGCTGCGGGCGCTTACCATTTTCCCTTCCTGCGTGCCCATATTGATGCGGTCGACGTGGCTGAACCCACGCACATCATTCAGGGTTATGACAATGCCGAGTGGGGACCCGGCGGCGACTGGACCTATTCTTCCGACCACGCCGCTTTCCATGATGCCGGCATCCCTTGGATTTATTACGGCGTGGACTTCCACGACCATTATCACCAGCCGACCGATGAATTCGAGGTCGTCCAGCAGGATTTTTTCCTGTCAAACACTCAGACCGTTTTCAACGCTGTCGTTTATTTCGATGAAAATCTCGCCACAATTGCCGAAGAATTGGCGACGCAACGTGCCGCTGAATCCGACGTTATGATCCCGCACACTGACGAGAGTGGCCGCTTCATCAAACCGGGCATGGAATAGCGCCTATTCCGCCTCGCCCATCAGGGTTGGCATGAAGCTCTCATTGACGGCTTTGAGGTCAGCAATCGACACCTCGATTGTGCCATTGATTGTCAGCTCTTCGCCGCCAGCAATACCGATGACATGCAGCGGCACGCTAGCTGATTTCGCGGCCTTGCGGATGTCCTTGGCCTTCGCCTCATCAACGGCGATCAAGTATCGGGCCTGATCCTCGCCGAAGAGCCAGCCATGCAGTGGCAAATCGCCGTCATGGACGAGGTTGAGTCCGGTGCCGGACGCCATGGCCATTTCCGACGCTGCTGCGGCCAGGCCACCATCCGACAAATCGTGACAGGCTTTGATGGCATCGCTTCGGATCTGCTCGCGAACAAAATCGCCATTGCGTTTCTCAACGCCCAGATCGACCGGAGGCGGACAACCGTCTTCGCGGTTCTCGATGACTTTCATATAGATGGAGGCGCCGAGATGACCCGCCGTATCCCCCACTACCATCAGAATGTCGCCCGCCTTTACACAGCCATAACCCATGCGTTTTGACATGTCGGGGATCAGGCCGACACCGCCCACAGCTGGCGTGGGTGGAATCGCAAAACCATTGGTCTCGTTGTAAAGCGACACATTGCCGGACACGACCGGGAAGTTGAGCACACGGCAAGCTTCCGACATGCCTTCAACGCATTCGGCAAACTGGCCCATAATGTTTTCTTTTTCCGGATTGCCGAAATTCATGCAGTCGGTAATCGCGATGGGGTCTGCGCCCACAGCCGTCAGATTCCGCCATGCTTCAGCCACAGCCTGTTTTCCGCCCTCAATCGGATGGTTCTCGCAATAGCGCGGCGTACAATCCGTGGTGATGGCGATGGCCTTATTCGTGCCATGAACGCGGACAATGGCGGCATCGGCAGGGTCTTCCGAAGAGGCCGCTGTGTCGGCCATGACGTGGCGATCATATTGACGCCAGATCCATGCTTTGGACGACAGATCGGGAGAGACCATCATCGTCAGGATGGTTTCGGCATAGTCCTTTGGCTGGGCCAGCTCGTCAGCAAAAACCGCAGATTCCGGAATGGCGCGCGCCCACGGACGCTCATACATTGGCGCATCTTCAGCCAGCGGATCGAGCGGAATATCGCAAACGGTATCGCCTTTATGGGTCAAGACCATTCGGCCTGTATCGGTGGTTTCACCGATCGTCGCCACGTCCAGCTCCCATTTGTTGAATATGGCCTCGGCGATGTGTTCCTTGCCCGGCTTCAGGATGAAGAGCATCCGTTCCTGGCTTTCCGACAACATCATCTCGTAGGCCGACATGCTCTCTTCGCGCTGGGGAACCTTGTCCAGATCCATCAGCAAGCCGACCTGGCCCTTGCCGGCCATCTCGACAGAAGACGATGTGAGGCCGGCCGCGCCCATATCCTGAACGGCGGCGATGGCATCGGTATCCATCAACTCCAGGCAGGCTTCGATCAGCTTCTTTTCAACAAACGGATCGCCAACCTGAACGGTGGGGCGTTTTTCATCGCTCTCATCGTCAAATTCGGCCGAGGCCATGGTCGCGCCGTGAATGCCGTCGCGACCGGTTTTCGATCCGACATAAACGATGGGTTGGCCCGGCTCGGCCCCGCGTGCGTAGAAAATCTTGTCAGTATCCGCGATGCCCACCGCCATCGCATTGACGAGGATATTGCCATTATACCCGGCGTGGAAATTGGTTTCACCGCCGACAGTCGGCACACCGACGCAATTGCCATATCCGCCAATGCCGGCCACGACGCCGGACACCAACTGGCGAGTCTTGGCATGTTCCGGCGCACCGAAGCGCAGCGCATTCATCAGCGCAATCGGACGCGCGCCCATGGTGAAAACATCGCGCAAAATGCCGCCAACGCCCGTCGCAGCGCCCTGATAGGGCTCGATATAGGACGGGTGATTGTGGCTCTCCATCTTGAAGATACAGGCTTGACCATCGCCGATATCAATGACGCCGGCATTCTCGCCCGGGCCTTGAATGACTTTATCGCCGGTCACCGGGAAATTTTTCAGATGCACGCGCGAGGATTTATAGGAGCAGTGCTCGGACCACATGACCGAGAATATGCCCAGCTCGACAATATTCGGGGGCCGGCCCAGAATCTCGACGGTTTTCGCATACTCGTCTTCGGGCAGGTGTGAGGCCGCAATCTCGGGGGTTATGTCATCTGCATATTGGGTCATCTCATGCGCTCCCCAAAATACTTTCAAAGACGGCGAGGCCGTCCGTTCCGCCATGATCGGCATCGATGGCGCGTTCGGGGTGAGGCATCATCCCCATCACATTGCCGCCCTCATTAATGATACCGGCGATATCCCGCGCCGAGCCATTCGGGTTGCGCGCATAGCGGAAGACCACCTGACCTTCGCTCTCGATCCGGTCCAGCGTCTCGTCGTCAGCGAAATAATTGCCGTCATGGTGGGCCACCGGAATGATCACGTCGCGCGTCGAGCCGTATCGGCTGGTAAACTGCGTATTGCCGTTCTCAATGGTCAGCGGTGATTTCTCACAGACAAAATGCAGGCTGGCATTGCGCATCAGCGCACCGGGCAGGAGACCTGTTTCGATCAGCACCTGAAAGCCATTGCAAACGCCCAGCAAAGGCTTGCCATCTTCGGCATGCGCCTTCACAGCCGGAATGATGTGCGAGACACCCGCCATCGCACCGCAGCGTAAGTAATCACCATAGGAAAACCCGCCGGGCAGCATCACGAATTCCGTGCCATCGGGCAGGGCGGTTTCCTGATGCCAGACCATGGTCGGCGCGGTCCCCGTTACCTTTTCGATCGCCATGGCGGCATCACGATCACAATTGGATCCGGGAAAGACAATGACAGCGGATTTCATGTCTCAGTCCATCTCCACCGTGAAATTTTCGATCACAGGATTGGCCAGCAATTTCTTGCACATGTCCTCGACGCGGGTCTTTGCGGCGTCGGCATCATCACCAGAAAGGTCCAGCTCGATCAGCTTGCCTTGGCGGGCATTTTCAACTTCGTCGAAGCCGAGATTCTTGAGGGCGCCTGCAACGGCTGCGCCCTGAGGATCCAGAACACCGGGTTTCAGATAGACGTGGATGCGCGCTTTCACTTCATGACCTCTTCAATATTCGTGACAGTTCCCGATTCCCGGATCACGCCGAGACGGCGGGCAACTTCAGTATAGGCTTCGGTGACATTTCCCAGATCGCGACGGAACCGGTCCTTGTCCATTTTTTCGTTGGTTTCCAGATCCCAGAGGCGGCAGCTGTCCGGGCTGATTTCATCGGCCAGAACAATCCGCATCATATCACCCTCGAACAGGCGCCCGAATTCGATCTTGAAATCGATCAGTTGAATACCAACAGCCGCAAACATGCCGGTCAGATAATCATTGATCCGCACGGTTAGCGCGATGATGTCGTCCAGATCCTGCGGGCTCGCCCAGTTGAACGCCGTGATGTGATCTTCGGTGACCAGCGGATCGCCCAGCTCGTCCTTTTTGTAGCAATACTCGATGATCGATCGCGGCAGGGGTGAGCCTTCTTCAATGCCCAGCCGTGTGCACAGCGAACCGGCAGCGACATTGCGTACAATCACTTCCAGCGGAATGATGTCGACCTGACGCACCAATTGTTCGCGCATATTCAGTCGGCGAATGAAATGGGTCGGAATACCGGCTCGCATCAACCCGACCATGATGAACTCGCTGATCCGGTTGTTAAGAACACCCTTGCCCTCAAGCGTCGCTTTTTTCTGATTGTTGAAAGCGGTCGCATCATCCTTGAAATACTGGACAATTGTGCCCGGCTCCGGACCCTCATATAGGATCTTCGCCTTGCCTTCGTAGATCATTTTGCGGCGTGCCATTGCCTTGCTCCGTGCGCTGGACCCGAGGTCCGAAAAAGCAAACGGCCCCGAATCGATCCGATGGGCCGCTTTAGACCGCCCTGCATACTCCGCCGCGCGCTTTGCTGCAATGCAATGATGTGTGCCGCCGCACAAGATTGATTTACGTGCCGCGCCAAGCTAACGGAGAGGCAGGAGAATATGGTTTTCGAGGGAGACTCGCATGAGCGGCATGGACGAACGCGCAAAAGGCATGGAAGGCGCGTATGCGCATAATCAGGAGCTTGAATTCAAGGCGACGGTGCGACGCAACAAGGCCTTGGGCCTGTGGGTAGCCGAGCAATTGGGAAAATCCGGTGAAGAGGCAGAAGCCTACGCCAAAGACGTCGTCAAATCGGACTTCGAGGAAGCCGGTCACGAAGACGTTTATCGCAAGGTAAAAGGCGACCTGGACGCTGCGAAAATCGACATTTCGGAACACGTTGTGCGCACCAAAATGGACCAGCTTCTGGCGGACGCCCGCAAGGAAGTTATGGCGGAAAACTAGTCTTGGAAAACTTCACCCCCTTCAGCGCGCTTGCTGGTGGTTCGTTGATCGGACTTTCCGCCGTTCTGTTGATGGCGATGACCGGGCGCGTTGCCGGCATTAGTGGAATTCTTTCCAACGTCGTGCTTGGTGCGCCCGGCGAACGCCTCTGGCGTTTATTGTTCGTCCTCGGTCTGATTCTTGGCCCGATTATGGTCCGCATTCTATCCAGCGAACCGCTGCCGTTCGAAATCACGTCCAGCTTCCCGCTTTTGCTGGGCGGTGGATTGTTGGTCGGGGTCGGCACGCGGCTAGGGTCAGGATGTACGAGTGGACACGGCGTTTGCGGCCTGTCGCGTTTTTCAGTTCGTTCGCTGGTCTCTGTTGTCACCTTCATTGGCGTTGGCATGATCACAGTGACGGTCCTTCGCTTGCTGGCGGGAGGCTGATTTGGGCAAGAATTTCGCGGGTCTGATGGCAGGGCTGATTTTTGGCATCGGGCTGACCATTTCACAAATGACCAATCCGGCCAAAGTGCTGGGATTTCTGAACATTCTCGGCAATTGGGATCCGTCGCTCGCGCTCGTCATGGGGGGAGCCATGGCGGTTGCAACGCTGGGATATTTTCTCGTCTGGAAACGAAAATCGCCGGTCTTTGGCGACCATTTCCATGTTCCGACCAATAACCGAATTGATTCACCATTGGTGATCGGAGCGATGATGTTTGGTGCAGGGTGGGGGCTGGTGGGGCTATGCCCGGGCCCTGCGATAGCGGGTCTGGCTATCGGCGGATGGCAGATCTGGGTCTTTCTGGCGGCCATGTTGACGGGTATGGCGGTACATGAGGGCGCCAAGCGAGCAAACCTTCTGCCCTAGCGCGTCATTTTCGCCGGCAGTTCGAGCCCGTCCCGCTCATTATCCCAGATCATCGAAATGATCCGCCATTTGCCGGTGTGATCCTTATAGAACTGGATGGAATTGATGCCGCGGCGTTCCGGTTTGGCGCTGTCCAGATCAGTGCGCGCTTCATAGCTCGACCACGCATGAGCCATATTGCCGAACACCAGAACCTCGCAGGCCAGTTCAATTTCATAGAAGGCGGAATCGTTGAAAAAAGCGGTGACATTTTCACGGTATTCGTCCGGTGACAGCATCGTCGCCCAAGGCTTGCCGTCCTCGCCCATACCAGTGCGGATCTGGCGACATTCCGGGTGGAAATAGTCTGCATGGCGTGACCAGTCACGCGGCCCTGCAGGACCGGAAATCATCGCATAAATGGCGCAAACAACTTCGCGAATTTCGCTTTCATCGCTCATGGTTTCATCAATCCCGGCAGACCGTCTATCGAGGTGGAATTTCCGGTATATCGCCGGTCTCGCCAGTCTTCATCACTGCGATGCGCATTGACGCGAACCAGTTGATCACGTTCGCCCGCAAAATCGTAGAAAGGCACACCCCAGCCACAGGAGTCCTGAATGCGGGTAATGTCGGCGGTGATGACGGCGCGCGCTTTGGGAAAGGCGGGAAAGAGCGACAGGTTTTCCGCAAATCCGGGCTCGTCGAAGCAAACAGCCTCGCCCTTGCCATACAGACGCAATATGTTGGGCTTTCCCTCGAATGCGCAGAACATGAAGGTGATACGGCCATTCTGGCGAAGATGCGCCACGGTCTCGATGCCCGACCCGCCCAGATCCAGATAAGCGATCTTGTTGGGGCCGAGAATGCGGAAACTGTCATAGCCTTTCGGCGACATGTTTACATGGCCCGCATCTCCGGACGGAGCGGTTGCAACAAAAAACATTTTCTGGGCTTTTATGAAGTCGGTGATCCGGTCGTCGATGGTCGCGTACACTTTGGCCAAATCACGTCTCCAGTTTATCCGTTAGCGAATACCCGCGCGAAAATAGTATCGACATGTTTGAGGTGATAGGCCTCATCAAAACACGTTTCGATTTGTTCCTCTGACAGGAAGGATCGAACGTCGGCATCGGCTTTCAGATGGTCGATCAGTCGCCCGCCTTCATCCCATGTTTTCATGCCATTGCGCTGCACCAGACGATAGCCGTCCTCGCGGGAAGCCCCCGCCTGAGTCAGTGCCAGCAAGATGCGCTGGGAATTGTGGATGCCGCCATAGGCTTCCAGATTCTCGCGGCACCGATCTTCATTGACGATCAGCTTTTCAATCATCCCGGCGGTGCGCTGCAGGGCAAAGTCCAGATGCACGGTTGAGTCCGGGCCGATGCCACGTTCAACAGATGAGTGGGAAATGTCGCGTTCGTGCCAGAGGGCTATGTTTTCCATCGCCGGAACGACCGCCATGCGGACGAGGCGCGCCTGGCCCGTCAGGTTTTCGGTGAGGATCGGATTGCGCTTGTGCGGCATTGCCGACGAGCCTTTCTGACCCTTGGAGAAATATTCCTGCGCTTCGCGCACTTCCGAGCGCTGAAGGTGGCGTACCTCGATCGCGATATTTTCAATCGCTGACGCAATCAGGCCGAGCACAGCGAAATAATTCGCATGCCGGTCACGCGGAATGACCTGTGTCGAGATCGGTTCAATGGCGAGGCCCATTTTCTCGGCGACATGGGCTTCCACGGACGGATCCACATTGGCGAATGTGCCGATGGCACCGGAGATGGCACAGGTCGCGATTTCGTCGCGCGCCGCCACCAGACGAGCCCGATTGCGGGCGAACTCTGCATAAAAGCGCGCGAACTTCAGCCCCATCGTCGTCGGCTCGGCATGGATGCCGTGGCTGCGACCGATACAGGCCGTGTATTTATGCTCCATCGCGCGGGTTTTCAGCGCCGCCATCACCCGGTCCACCCCGGCGATCAGAATATCGGCGGCATCGCGCATCTGCACGGCAAGGCAAGTATCCAATACGTCTGATGAGGTCAGCCCCTGGTGGACATAGCGCGCGTCCTCACCGACCAGCTCGGCCAGATGGGTCAGGAAGGCGATCACATCATGTTTGACCTCGGCCTCGATCTCGTCGATCCGGTCGACATCAAACGTCTTGTCGCGTGCTTTCCACACGGCTTTCGCAGCGGCTTCGGGCACGACGCCCAGCTCGGCCAGCTTGTCGGTGGCATGCGCCTCGATCTCGAACCAGATGCGATACTTGTTTTCCGGGGACCAGATGGCCGCCATTTCAGGCCGGGTATAACGAGGGATCATGCGCGCGCCGCTCCATGCAAAGTGATGGCGGCGTGATGCGCCGGAGGCGCGAGAAGGTCAAGGGGAGGGGGCGCGTCAACAAACTCCGTCATCCCGGCGAAAGCCGGGACCCAGTTGCGCCTGTCCCGCCTGCACACCATGAGCCATCCAGCCGCAAGCGTCAATGCAGAGCAGATTGCACGCATGGGTGAATTGGTGTCACCGCCGCTCTGGGTCCCAACGTTCGTTGGGATGACAAGAAAATCTAGGCTTGATAAAGCCCTGACGCTCGTTCTGTCAGATCCCGCATCGCCTGATGATAGGGGCCGGGACCATGACTGATCCGTGAAACGCCCAGCTTGGCCATTTCGGCAATCGATGGCGCGCCGTCCTTCATATAGGCGTTTACCGGCAGTTTTGTGTGCGCGCACATATGGCCGATCAGGTCGGGATCAACCAGACCCGGCACGAAAAACCCGCTCGCTCCGGCTTCGGCATAAACATCACAGCGGTCCGTCGCTTCCTTCATGTGCCTGGCATGGTCGGGCGGCTTTGATTTCAGGAATACATCTGTACGGGCATTGATGAAGAGCGGGATTCCTGCCTCATCGGCGACACCGCGAATGGCGGCAATCCGGTGCGCCTGATCTTCAATGCTGTGCAGGCCCTCACCGCCGACAATCTGGTCCTCGAAATTGAGGCCTACGGCGCCGGTCGCAATCAGGCTGGCAATATTGGGCGCGAGAAATTCCGGGCGCTTTGCATAGCCGCCCTCAAAATCAATGCTGACCGGAAGCGCCGTACTGGCCGTGATCCGCGAGGCAATGGCCAGCAACGTGTCCAGTGGCAGGACTTGCCCGTCATCATAGCCTTGCGCCGCGGCGACCGACCAGCTGCCTGTGGCGATGGCTTTCGCACCGGCCTCGGCAACGATTTTTGCGCTGCCCGCATCCCAGATATTGTAGAGCACCAATGGCTCGCCCTTCTTGTGCAGGGCATGAAAGGCGCGGGCTGTTTCGGCTTGAGTCATAATGCGTTCCAATCAATCTCATTGTGGCGGTCGAGCGTCCGGGACGTATCCGGCATGGTGAATTTCAGGCCGGAGCCGCAATTATAGAGCACGACGTCTGCGTCGCGCTCGATCAGCCCGTCGGCAATGGCGATTTCCATGGCGGCATAGGTCGCCGAGCCTTCCGGCCCCATCAGCAGGCCGTCCGCCGCGCCGATGCTGTGCCAGCAGCGCTGGATATGCTCATCGGTGACGGCTAGCGCAGCGCCGCCGCTTTCCCGCACGGCGCGCAGGATCAGGAAGTCGGCCACGGCTTTGGGCACGCGCATACCAGCGGCCATCGTATCGGCATCCATCCATTCCTCGGCATGGTCGGCACCGTCATTGAAGGCTTTCACAATCGGCGCGCAGCCCGTGGATTGCACGGCAAACATTTTCGGGCGTTCCGGCCCGATCCAGCCGAGCTGTTCCATCTCGTCGAACGCCTTCCACATGCCGATCAGACCAGTGCCGCCACCCGTGGGGTAGAAGATCGCATCGGGCAGACGCCAGCCCATCTGGGCGGCGAGTTCCAGCCCCATCGTCTTCTTGCCTTCGGCGCGATAGGGCTCTTTCAGCGTGGAGAGGTCAAACCAGCCCATCTTTTCCTTGCCCGCGCCGACCAGCGCGCCGCAATGATGGATCAGGCCGTTGACGCGAAACACCTTGCCGCCTTGCAGGCAAGTCTCCTGAATATTCACTTCGGGCGCATCTTCCGGGCAGAAAACATACGCCTCCATCCCGCCGCGTTTGGCATAGGCCGACATCGCCGCGCCAGCATTGCCCGCCGTCGGCATGGCGAGGCGTTTCAGACCAAAACTCTTCGCCATCGACACGCCCAGCGCCAGTCCGCGCGCCTTGAAGCTGGCGGTGGGCAGGCGGCTTTCATCCTTGACGATGACGCGGCCCGTCGCGCCCGCGGCTTTCGCCGACACCGGAATATCAATCAGCGGCGTATCCACCTCGCCAAGGCGCAGAACGTCTTCGTCCCGCTCCACCGGCAAGAGCTCGCGCCATTTCCAGAAGCCGCCATCCCGCGCCCAGATTTCATCGCGGTCAACCTCGCCCTTCGCTTTCGCTAGATCATAGCGCGCCAGCAGCGGCTTTCCGGCAGCAGACAAATTGTGCGGGCGGTCTTTCTCGTATCGCTCGCCCGTAGCGGAACAATCGAGATGGGTGAAGTAATTTCGATAAGTCAAAGCAGGTGCGCCTGTACAATGATGCAAATCGACCAAATGGTTACTGCGATGCCAGCCAAAAGTGGAATTGCCATTTCAAGGTCTGAAAGTCCTAATGGCAGGTCCAGTTTTCTGTTCTCTTTGAAATGCTTCCACTCAGATTTAAAGGGCTTGATCTCGAATTCAGCTTCCAATTCCTCAATAACGGCAAACTTTGACTTCGCAAGTTTCTTTAGGAACCGTATCTTAGACCACCAAATCCAAGATATGACAGCCAATGCGGGCACCACAAAAATTGGATCTATGGCAAAATCCGAACCCAAAAGTGCAAACGTGGCGGCATACAGCGTTAATAGAATAGCCGAATAGGACTGTCGGCGGTTTTCGGCTGCCGTAATAGTGCCTACATAAATTCCATAAAGTTGAATTTTTTCATCGGTATTCATCGTGGTCGAAAACCCCAAATGCCGTTGATGACGCTTTGTTTCGACCAGCCTACAGTCAGAGATGCCGCTTCGCCTACCACCGTTGATTTACGCTCTTGCGACCAAGGATTAACAGCGAGAATTGGACGCCTGTAATATTTCGCACCGTTTATTTCTTTCGCGATCCATCCGCTATAGGACGAGTACATTCCAGTTGGAATTACAACGACGTCAGACGCGGCAATTAACTGGTATATTTTTGTGCGAAGTTCGGCTTCGGTTCCATTTGTGTGGATGGGATTAGCTTTTGGAACCGAGTGATCGATGAACTTTAGTGGCGCGCCGCCGACATTCCATGGTTCTTCAAATATCCATTCGGCCAATTTGTCGTAGTGATTCGAGTATTTCCAAGAATGGCTTATAAACACTCGAATGTTATAGACGATCATTTAAAGCACTCCCTAAATCAATCCCAGACTCTTGAAACTCGCCGTTGTTTCGCGGCCAATGATCAGATGATCATGGACAACGATGTTGAACGGTTTCGACGCATCAATAATCGTTTTGGTGATCTCGATATCTGCGGTTGACGGCGTCACCTCGCCGGAGGGGTGATTGTGAACCAGAATGATGGCGCTGGCCTCGTGGGCGAGGGCGCGTTTCACCACTTCACGCGGATAGACCGGTGCCTGATCGACCGTGCCTTTCGAAATGACTTCATCCGCCATCAACCGGTTTTTCTTGTCCAGAAACAAGACCCGGAATTGCTCAACCGGTTCGTGCTGCATGGCCGTGCGGCAATAGGTAATCAGGGATGACCAGGAGGAAATAACCGGCCTGTCCAGAGCGCCTTCCAGCGCCATGCGCGCCGATGCCGCTTGCAGGAGTTTCAGGTCAATCGCCGTCTTTTCGGAAACCCCTTTTATCTCGGTCAGCGCTTTGATCGAAGCTGCTGCCACGCCGCCGATATCACCGAAGCGCGCGATCAATTCCTTTGCCAGCGGTTTGACATCGCGGCGAGGGATTGAACGGAAAAGGAAAAGTTCGAGCAACTCATAGTCGGCGAGCGCGTCACCACCTGCCTTGGCAAAGCGCGCGCGCAGGCGGTCGCGGTGACCCGCATGATGGGGTGTCGCCGCCTTTTCCGTCATGTGTCAGACGGCATAGGGCGGGCAATCCAGCCCGGTGGGGGAGGCGGTAAAGATCTCCACACCGTGTTCTGTGACGCCGACGGAATGTTCGAATTGCGCCGACAAGGATTTGTCCCGCGTCACCGCCGTCCAGCCATCTGATAGGACTTTCGCATCCGGCCGCCCGAGATTGAGCATGGGTTCGATGGTGAAGAACATGCCGGGCTTCAATTCCACGCCTTCGCCGCGCTGGCCGTAATGCAGGACATTCGGGCTGTCATGGAAAAGGCGGCCAATGCCATGTCCGCAAAAGTCCTGAACCACCGAGCAGCGATTGGCTTCGGCAATGTCCTGAATCGCGGCACCGATATCACCGAGCGTCGCGCCAGGTTTTACTTCTGCAATCCCGGCCATCATCGCTTCATAGGTCACTTCGACCAGGCGTTCGGCTTTACGACGCGGCTCGCCGACAATGAACATCCGCGAGGTGTCGCCATGCCAGCCATCCAGCAAGATGGTGACATCGATATTGACGATATCGCCGTCTTTCAATGGTTTAGGCCCCGGAATGCCGTGGCAAATCACATGATTGATCGAGGTGCAGGACGATTTTGTATAGCCGCGATAACCGAGCGTCGCCGGAACGCCGCCCTGATCGAACATGAATTGGCGGACGGCATCATCAATCGTTTCGGTCGTGATACCGGGTCTGACCATCGGCGTGATGTGATCCAGCGCGGCCGCCGCCGCCTTGCCTGCTTTGCGCATGCCGACGAAACCTTCGGCGCCATGCAGTTTGATGCGTCCGTCACGCGACGTCTCGTCCGCGCCATCCGCCTGAATGTCGTATGCCAAATTCATGATCTGTCCTGTGCCCAAGTCATCTTCATATAACAAAACGCGCGGCGTTTGAAACGTCGCGCGCCTGTCATTTGGTAATTAGGGAAAAATCCCTATCGATCGCCACCAAATTGTTCACCGAAGAAATCACTCTCATTCCAGGTGGGGGCTTCGTCATTATTGGCAATCTCGCGCGCAATCAGGAAGTTGAGATTGGCGAATTTGGCGCCCTGTTCGTAGAGGATCACCATTTCCTCATCACTGTCCGGTTCATCAGACTGGCGGTGGTAATGGGTGTTGAGGAAGCCCATAAAACCTTCGCCTTCATCCCATTGCGGCTCGTTTGATGAAAATCCGGTCATCAGGAAAACCGAAGGAATACCGCGACGCACAAAGTTGTAGTGGTCAGAACGGATGAACAGGTTTTGCTGTGGCATCGGGTCCGGGCTGACGGCAATACCCATGCGCGCGCTCGCACGTTCCGTAATGGGGCCGAGCGAGGATCGTTCTGCCCCGAACGCAATCACATCGGCAAAGTCATAGACAATGACCGGCATGTCGAGATTGACGTTGGCGACCATGGCGTCCGCCGGAACGGTCGGGTGATAGGCGAAATATTCAGACCCCAGCAGGCCCTGCTCTTCGGCGGCCAGAGCCACAAACAGCACAGACCGGCGCGGCGCTTCCGATTGCATGAACGCGCGGGCGGTTTCCAGCATGATTGCCGATCCTGATGCGTTATCGATAGCGCCATTGCAGATGCGATCTTCTTCATTGTTAGAACGGCAACCCGTCGTCGAAACGCCATCTGCGTCCGTCATGCCAACATGATCAAGGTGGGCCGACAAGACGACGATTTCGTCCGCCAGTTCGGGATCTGACCCCGGGATCATACCGACCACGTTATTGTCGACGAACAGCTCCCGCGATGTCCGCTGCGCCATCGTCACGGTGATATTCAATGGCATGGAAGCCGGTTCGCCCGACTGAAGTTGTTCGCTGACGTCCTCAAAGCTTGTTGCGACATTGGCGAACAGCGCTTGCGATCCTTCCAGAGACACACCGGACGCGACCTGTAATTGGTTGTACGCCGCTTCCGCACCAACGGGTGCCAGCGCGATATCGGAACGCGTGACAGATGGCATTGCGAAATTCGCATACTGCTCCGCCGGCGTGCTTGAGAGCTGGATATAGCCGATCGCGCCGTGTGCGACGGCGGTTTCCCGTTTTGTCGAGCTGCGTTGTTGATGGGATCGCTCGTCTGATGGCATGATGTCAGGCGCACCGCCGAAATAGGCGACGATCCGACCGTTCACATCGACGTCGGCATAATCATCGTAATCATGGTGTGGCAGTGACAATCCGTATCCAACAAATACGACCTCCGCGGACACCGAAGACTCATCCAGAACCGGGTGGCCGGTAATGATCAGATTGCGACCATTCTCCATTTCCAGCG
>BQJI01000014.1 GCA_021604625.1 Hyphobacterium sp.
GTTTCGCGCCGGACATCGGAGAGGCATAGGGAATTCCCCAGGCATTGACGTGGAACATGGGAACGACTGGCAACATGACGCCGCGCGCGCCGACGCCGATCACATCAGCTGCACTGCAGGCCATCGCATGCAAAAGGGTGGAGCGGTGTGAATAGAGTACGCCCTTCGGATCGCCCGTTGTGCCGGATGTGTAGCAGAGGCCAGCCGCCGCATATTCATCGAATTCCGGCCAGTCATAATCCGGCTTGTGGTCGTCGATCAGGTCTTCATAGGCCATGCTTTTGGTTTTGACCGTTTTCAGATGCGAGGAATCCGCCATTAACACCCAGTGCTTCACCGTCTTGCAGTGTTTGGCGATGCCATCGATCAAGGGCGCAAAGGTTGTGTCGAAAAAGACGGCTTTTGATTGGGCGTGGTTGAGGATCCAGATGATCTGGGCCGGATCGAGGCGCGGATTAACGGTGTGGACGACGGCTCCCATTCCGGAAATGCCGTAATAGAGCTCGAAATGTCGATGCGTATTCCAGGCGATTGTTGAAACCCGTTCGGATTCCTTGATGCCGAGTTTCTTCGTTAGCGCGTTTGCAAGCTGACGCGTACGTTTGTGTGCGTCGGAATATCCATATCGATGGGTCGACAAATCTTCCGGCAGACGACTGACGATCTCCTGATCGCCATGGCAGCTATCGGCATGTTTCAAAATCCCTGAAATCATCAGGGGGGCATCCATCATCTCGCCCTTCAGCAGCATTGGTATTCTCCCCGGTCAAATCGCCTGTTTTCAGGCCTGTCCCCATTGAAGCCTTTATTGCGGGCACAGCGCAACGCCTTTGCGTGATTTTTCAAAAACGATTACAGGCAAATCGCCACACGGAGAGTTTCTATGAGCCGATTGCCGGAATATTCAGACATTACAGATGCCGCCCGGCAAGTATCCGGCGAAGCGTTCCGGACACCCTTGTTGGAGAATGACGTTCTGAACGAACGACTCGGTGGCCGTATTCTGATCAAACCGGAATGTTTGCAGCGCACCGGGTCATTCAAGTTTCGCGGGGCATACAATCGATTGTCGCGAATTGCAGCGGACGACAAGGTCAAAGGTGTGGTGGCATTTTCTTCCGGTAATCACGCGCAAGGCGTTGCGCTGGCAGCAAAATTGCTCGGCATTCCCGCAACGATTGTCATGCCGTCTGATGCACCGCTGGTAAAAATCGATGGCGTGCGTCGATTGGGCGGCATCGTCGTGGAGTATGATCGCGCAACGGGGGACCGGGAAGCGGTTTCTGCGGAAATTGCCGGCCGAACGGGCGCAACGATGGTTCCCTCCTATGATGATCCTTTTATCATCGCCGGGCAGGGCACCGCCGGGCTGGAAGTTGCTGAAGACCTGAGAGCGCGGGATATCCCGCTGGATCAGTTTGTTTGCTGCGCTGGAGGGGGCGGGCTCATTGCCGGGTGCGGACTGGCGATAAAACACCATTTTCCGAATTGCGATATCTGGGCTGCTGAACCGGAAGGTTTTGACGATCACAAAAGATCGCTAGCAGCCGGTGAACGCGTGAGCAATGAGCGGAAATCCGGATCGTTGCAGGACGCCATCATCACACCCACGCCCGGCGCGCTGCCTTTTCAACTGAACCGGAATCAACTCACAGGCGGCGTTACCGCCAGTGATGATGACACGCTGGAGGCGATCGCCTTCATCTGGAAGCACCTGAAACTGGTTGCGGAGCCGGGTGGTGCAACCGCCTTTGCCAGTCTGCTCAACGGGCAGATCGAGACCAGCGACAAGACGACGGTGGTGATGATCACAGGCGGTAATGTTGATCCAGCAATCTATAGACAGGCACTGGAGCGGGTCTAGAAATTTCCGGAGCCTCGCCTTAAGTCCGACTCCAGTTCCAATGGAACCGGGCCACCGTCGCCGAGACGATAGCGATAGACCTGTAAATTTTCCATGACGCGCTGGACATAGTTTCGGGTTTCAGAAAACGGGATGGATTCCAGCCAGTCGATCGGATCTATATCGCTGGTGCGCGGATCACCATAATCCTCGATCCAGCGCCGTGAACGGTGGCCGCCTGCATTGTAGGCTGCGAGCGCCAGAATGTAGGAACCATCGAATTCGTCGATCACTTCCTGCAAATGATAGCGGCCGAGGCGCATATTATATTCTGGATTATAGGTCAGCGCTTCATATCGATAGGGCAGGCCGATACGACGCGCGGTTACGCGGGCGACAGCGGGCATCATCTGCATCATGCCGCGCGCGCCGGCGCTGGAAATGGCGCGTGGATCAAACTCAGTTTCCTGCCGGATCACGGAATGGATCAGACCCGGTTCAGGCTCGACATACAAACCGGATGGCGGCGGCAGATCAATGACCGGAAAACTCTCTTCGGGAAGGATGTTCCAGCGATAACTTGCAGCCTTTGCGGCCCGCACACCCTGTCGTAAATGTCCGTATTCCTGTGCCAATTGTGCGAGTAACAGACTTTCAGCTGCATCCTCCAGCTCATCATCCAGATGATAGATGAATACCCGGAAGAAATAGTCTTCGCCCTGTTCGGCCAGTAATCTCAGCGCGCGGGTAACCGTGCGCGATTCAAACGTGACCTGGGCCTGAGATGTGATGACTGGTGCGTTTGGCAGGTTCAGCAGCGGTGTTGAATCGCCGGCCAGCTCAATGGCCGCCATCTGTCCGTAAAATGCCGTCGAATGAACCGCTGCAAGGCGGTAGTAGTATTCGGCGTCTTCAGCCCGATCAAGCGCCGAAGCGGCGCGTCCCTGCCAGTATCGACCCCGCGATATGGATACCGGGTAGGACACGCCATCAGCGAGGCGCGTGAAGTGTTCCAGCGCGATTTGCGGGCGATTCAGATAGCGAAGCGCCAGCCAGCCGGCGACAAATTCGGCATCCGCGAAATCTGCGCCTTCATCCATTCCATTCGCGGCAGCCAGTTCGTACGCTGACGCATAATCCCGATCCCGGATGAGGTTGAGGATCATCAAGCGTCGTTCGAGCCACATGTCATCAAGAGCTTCAAGATCATCATGGGATGGTGGAAGCTGAAGCAACATTTCCAATGCGCCTTCATCCAGATTGGCCCGCCGCCGCCAACGTGCGCGTTCGTAGATCAGTCCCGGATGATTGGAGAGGCTTGGTGGCACGCGCCCAACAGCTGCGTTCACGCCGCCGGCGCGGCTGGCCAAAGCGATGCGGGCATCCAGCAGGGCACGGTGGCCATTGCTCAATTGCGTGCGGAGGTCACGGGCGAGTGTGCGCTGATCCCGCCACAGCAGGAAATCAACCCGGGCTTCGTGATCCGACAACGTCAGAATATCGTTATTTGCTGCGAGAATTTCGCGTTGTCGGTAGCGCCGGAAGGTGTGGTGACGCCAGGCATCGCGGATATAGGTGGCGGCTTCCGCCAATCGCCCTTCGGCGCGTAAAGCTGCGCCCAGAGCAATTTTTCCTTCACCGGAGACAGGTTCGCTCCCTGAAAACCAGTTGATGATGAATTCGGAAGACAGGCCGGAGGTCGTTATCTTGAATTCGGCCTCCGACCGGATCATCGCGTATTGGGGCCAGCCTTCAAGTTCCTCAAGCGCCAGATCGAGCTCCATGAAGGTGGAGTCTTCATCGGACGTCGCGATCCGCCAAAGTAGAATGCTGCGCGCAACCGGGTCGGAGATCCGCCGTCTTGCATCGCGCACATCGCCCCAGTCACCATCTTCTGCCGCGCTCAGGCCGCGTTCAAGCATCAGGAAATCCTGATCATCAAGATATTGGGAAGGGTTGGGTCGTGGGGGCCGCAAGCGAGGATCTGGAGTTTGAGCAAAACCATCCGATGCCGCGAACAGGCCGGAACACAGAAATACCAGAAGAAACAGAATTCTCATGTCACTCATCTTGGTGGCAATCATGTTGTTATCATGGCGCAAGTTGTGCGGCTGTCCACAGCCGACATGAGCGCTTGGCCGCTTATCTGCTGTCCGATAGGCTGAAATTCGATAACAATATTGTCAGGCAGGCTTTTCATGCTCTCCGGTTCCATCACTGCGCTCGTCACACCATTCAAGAATGATGCCGTCGATGCGCCGGCATTTCAGGCGCTGGTCGAGCGCCAGATTGAAAACGGCACGCATGGCCTGGTCCCGGTTGGCACAACCGGTGAAAGTCCCACGCTGTCTCTCGACGAGAAAAAGCTTGTTATTTCACTCACCGTCGAGGCCGCCGCAGGGCGTGTGCCCGTAATTGCGGGAACCGGGTCAAACAGTACGGCCTCCACCATCGAGATGACCAAATGGGCGGAACAGGCTGGCGCGAATGCTGCGTTGATCGTTGCGCCATATTACAACAAGCCATCACAAGAAGGATTGTTCCGACATTTTGAAGCGATTTCCGCGGCCTGCGACCTCAGGGTTGTCGTCTATAACATTCCCGGGCGTTCTATTGTTGATATCCTGCCGGAAACCATGGCTCGAATTGCCCAATTAAAAAATGTCATTGGCGTCAAGGATGCCACCGGTGACCTGACCCGCATTGGTGCGCACCGTCGGTTGATAGGGGCCGATTTCATCCAGCTTTCCGGCGAGGACCCAACGGCCATTGGCTATAATGCGGAAGGCGGCGTGGGGTGCATATCGGTGAGTGCCAATGTGGCACCTGCATTATGCGCCCAGTTACAGAATGCGAGCTTGTCGGGTGACTATCAGGAAGCCCTTGAAGTGGGCGATCAATTGCAGGCGTTACATTCCGCATTGTTTCTTTCGCCCAGTCCGGGGCCTGCAAAGTACGCGCTCAGCTTGTTAGGTCTGTGCGAGGCTGATCTGCGCTTGCCGCTGACCGGTCCAACAGACGACGTCAAATCCGCGGTTCGCGCCGCGATGGAACACGCCGGGTTGATCTGATGGCCAAAGACCCGAATGCCGCTGTAGCCGTGAACCGTCGCGCGCGGTTCGACTACGAAATTGAAGAGACGTTCGAGGCGGGATTGTCCTTATTGGGCAGCGAAGTGAAGTCATTGCGAAATGGACGAGCGAATATTGCTGAATCCTACGTTGGTCCTGAAGGTGATGAAATCTACCTGATCAACGCAGATATTCCACCATATTCCGGTGCCAACCAGTTCAATCACGAACCCCGACGCAAGCGAAAACTCTTGTTGAAACGCAAAGAGATCGGCGTGTTGCTGGGGGCTGTAACGCGCGAGGGCCGGACGATTATTCCGCTTAAGCTTTACTTCAACAATCGTGGGTTGGCGAAGCTGCTGATTGGCCTGGCTAAAGGCAAGAAGACGATCGACAAGCGCGAAACCCAGAAACAACGCGACTGGAACCGACAAAAATCACGATTGATGAAAAATTACGGCTGAGACTCCAGAAAAGCGCGAATATCGCTGAAGACGTTTTCAAACATGGTTTCCGTCAATCGATTGGTATTCGTATTATAGCGCGAGCAATGATAGCTATCGAAAAGCCGGATTGTGTGCCCCTGGACATCGAAATCCTGTGCCGCCTGATGTGCGAATTTCATGGCGGCCACACGCTCGCCGATAGCGCGAAGCGTGTTGTCATGCGCGATTTTGCCGAGACAGAGAATGGCTTTCAATTGAGGCAGAGCCCTGATGCGCTCCGTTAAAAATGGCCGACAGGCATTCATTTCTGCGCCCACTGGTTTGTTTTGAGGCGGCACGCATCGCACGGCATTCGTGATCATCGTCTCATTGAGCGTCAAACCGTCATTCGCGTGGCCGCCATATTTGCCGTGCGTGAAGCCGTATTTGGCCAGTGTCGCATAGAGCAGGTCGCCAGCGTAATCGCCTGTGAAAGGGCGACCAGTCTGATTGGCGCCTTTCAGCCCCGGCGCGAGTCCCACAATCAGAAACCGCGCGGATTCGTCTCCAAAAGATGGGACCGGCGCATTGTGAAATGCCGGGTAGGTCAATCGATTGTCCCGATGAAACTGAACAAGGCGAGGGCAAAGCGGGCAATTCTGATCCGGTTCCGGTCCGATAGGTCTATTCTTCATCATGCTGCGGCCGACCACCTTCGCGCCCGATCATCGCGCGCAAATCAGCCAAGTCGATAAAGCCATCCGCCTGTCGCCGCAAATCATCTGAGACCATCGGCGGTCGTGCTTTCAACGAGGATACGACGGTGACACGCGCCCCTTTTCGTTGGCAATGCTCGACAGCATACCGAAAATCTCCATCGCCAGTGAACAGAATGATATGGTCGAGGTAGGCCGCGGCCGAAATGATATCGACGGCCAATTCGACATCCATATCGCCCTTGATCCGGCGACGTCCGGACTCATCCGTAAATTCTTTTGCAGGCTTGGTGATGACATTGAAGCCATTATAATCCAGCCAGTCGACCAGTGGTTTGAGCGGCGTGAAATCCTCGTTTTCTATCAGCGCGGTGTAGTAGTTGGCTCGGGTCAGACGCCCACGCTTACGGAATTCTTCGAGTAGTTTTCTGTAATCAATGTCGAAATCGAGTGATTTTGACGTCGAAAACAGATTTGCTCCGTCAATAAAAAGGCCAATTCGCTCATTTGGATAAAAAGTCATGCTTATTCCTGAAATTATTTCTTAAACATGGTTGAGACCGCCAGAATATTCATTGCGCTCGGCGCTAATCTGCCCTTCGAGGCCCGTAGTCCGCAAGCGACTCTCTCGCGTGCCTTGCAGCTTATGCCATCCCGGGGCGTCGAGGTTGTTTGCGTTTCGTCTTTCTGGATGTCTCCTGCCTGGCCGGACCCGGAAAAGCCGGACTACGTAAATGCGGTCGCACAAATTGCCACAAATAAGACACCACTGGAACTGCTTGAGACGCTTTTGTCCATCGAATCCAGTTTCGGACGTCGCCGGAATGAAAGATGGGATTCGCGGACCATCGATCTCGACCTTCTCGACTTCAATCGTGTCACGCTGACCCATGCCAGACTGACGCTGCCTCATCCGCGTTTGTGTGACCGCGCTTTTGTTTTGTTGCCGTTAGCTGAAATCGCGTCAGACTGGCAACACCCGGTGTCGGGCCAATCCGTTTCAGCGCTGGTCAACGCGCTGGATCAACGTCTGGTCAGCGAAACCGTACGAACGGTTTAAGTTAGCTGTGTTGCATTGCGGCAAAGGCCTTGCAGTCGGGCGCAAGCAGCGTTACTTACTCCGATCCCGTTTGCGACATACAGGAGATCGCGCGCATGGCCCGCGTCACCGTTGAAGATTGTATCCAAAAAGTTCCGAACCGTTTTGACCTGGTTTTGCTGGCCGCGCATCGCGCCCGGAATATTTCTGCCGGTTCCGAGCTGACGCTGGACCGTGACAATGACAAAAACCCGGTCGTGTCGCTGCGGGAAATTGCCGAAGACAATCTCGACCTCGGGGCGTTGAAAGACAGCCTCGTGAATGGTCTGCAACGTGTCATCCCAAGTGATGAAGAAGAGGAAGAACGCGCTTCGCCGCAGGATGATCTTCCCCAGATTGCCTCCAAGCCAACGCCGGCTGATCCTGACGAAGCCGATATGCTCAAGGCGCTGCAAAGTGATCGCGACGGCGCGCCCGATAACCGGTTCTAGGGCAAGGTGAGCCTCGCCGCGCCCGACAAAGACACTCAGGCGATTGCATCATTCCCAAGCGCCGACGACCTCGTTGAGCGTATCTCAAAATACCATCCATCGGTTGACGCTGATCTGATCCATCGGGCGTATGATTTTGCGCGCGAAATGCATGCGCCGCAAAAACGCTATTCAGGCGAACCCTATTTCGCGCATGTTGCATCCGTCGCCATGATCCTTGCGGATCTCAAGATGGACACGGCCACCATCTGTACCGGGCTGTTGCATGACACCGTTGAAGACACGCCCGCGACCCTCGAAGAGTTGAACGAAAACTTCTCGCCGGAAATCGGCGGTCTGGTCGATGGTGTGACAAAGCTGGGGCAGATGGAGCTGGGCTCCAATCGAACCAAGCAGGCTGAAAACTTCCAGAAGCTTGTTGTCGCAATTTCATCGGATGTCCGGGTTTTGATCGTCAAACTCGCGGATCGTTTGCATAATATGCGAACGCTCCATCACGTTCCGAAGCCTGCGAAACAGGAACGGATTGCGACGGAAACACTTGAAATTTATGCTCCGCTCGCCCGCCGGATCGGTATCAATCGCATTTGCGTCGAGCTGGAAGACCTGTCTTTTAGATATGTGAATCCGGCGGCGTATGAATCTGTGTCGATGCGGCTGGCTGACATGCGGGAATCGCGTGCGCAGGCCGTCGCGGAAGTGTCGCAGATTATCAGTGAGCTTCTGGAAACGAGCGGAATTGAGAGCCGTGTATTCGGGCGCGAGAAAAGAGCTTACTCAATCTGGCGAAAGCTGGAGCGAAAGGGCACCAGCTTTGGCGAGATTGCGGATATTTATGCATTCCGCGTCATTGTGAGCGAAGCCGATGACTGTTACCGCGCACTTGGCGTGATCCATCAGAACTGGCGCTGTGTCCCCGAGCGTTTTCGCGATTTCATCTCCACACCCAAGCCGAATAATTATCGTTCCCTGCACACAACGATAGTGGGACCTATGAGCGTGCGCGTGGAAATCCAGATCCGCACAGAGGAAATGGATGCCGTTGCCGAGAGCGGTGTTGCCGCGCACTGGCGCTATAAAGGCCAGAGCTATGGTTATGATGCTGAAGCGGCGAAATCCGCAGGTGGCGATCCACTGGAACGGTTGCGGCCATTCCTTGAAATCCTGGAGCAGGGCGGGGATCCCGATGAGTTTCTCGAACATGCTAAGCTCGAAATGTTCGCCGATCAGGTTTATTGTTTTTCTCCGAAAGGTGAGCTGATCGCCCTGCCGAGTGGCGCGACGCCGCTCGACTTTGCCTATGCCGTTCACACCGAGTTGGGTCACACCTGTATTGGCGCGAAAATTAATGGCCGCGATCGGCCGCTACGCACGCGATTGAAGAACGGTGACGTCGTCAATATTTTGCGCGGCGGGCTTCGTTTGCCGCCGGCCGGATGGGAAGAGCTTGCCGTAACCGGTAAGGCGAGGGCGGCGATCCGGAGGCTTATTCGGACAACCGAGCGAACCGAGTTTGAGGGTATTGGCAAAATGTTGGCGGAACATGCCTTTGAACGGGAAGGCAAGGTGTTTCGGGAAAAGGGACTTGAAGACGCGCTTGCCCGTCTGGATATCGCAACAATTGACGATTTGTATCAAGCGTTAGGTCGGGGCCGGGTGACGTCCGGTAAATTTCTAGACGCAGTGTTCCCGGGACGCCGCGATAGTCGCCAATATGGGGCCGCGGAAAAGGAGCTTATTCGCGACGAGAAAGCCAGACTGTATGTGCGCGGTCGGGGTTTGACGCCTGGCGTTTCGATTCATTTTTCGGAATGTTGTTCGCCTCTTCCCGGCGACCGGATTGTCGGCGTGATGGTGCCAGACAGGGGGGTCACCATTCACACGATCGATTGTGATTTGCTAACTGAGCATGACGAGGGCGATTTTGATCGCTGGATAGATCTTGGCTGGACGGCTGAAGCAGAAGAAAACGCGGTATCGACTGCGCGCGTTTACGCGACGATGCATAACGCTCCGGGTGCACTCGCCGAAATTGCAAAAGCGGTAGGCGAAAATCGCGGCAATATTGGAAATGTCAAAACCCTGAAGCGTTCAAAAGACTTTTTTGAAATGCAATTTGATATCGAAGTGTTCGACAATCGGCACCTCGCCAACATTATATCTGCCTTGAAAATGTGTTCGAGCGTCGTTTCCGCTGAACGCGCGCGCGTTGAAGCTGATGAGGATCATTAATGGATACCCAAGCCGTTCTGGATGAATTTCGTGCAGCCGGGGCGCTGCTTGAAGGCCATTTTATTTTGTCGTCCGGTCTTAGAAGTCCGGTCTTTCTTCAAAAAGCAAAAGTGTTTGCGGATGCTCGCCGCACCGAAAAACTGTGTGCGGCGCTGGCTACCAAGGTGAAGGCTGCGCTCGGCGATACGCCCGATGTCATCGTGTCACCTGCCGTTGGCGGGATTGTGCCGGGCTATGAGATGGGCCGCCAGATGGAGCTTCCTGCAATATATGTCGAACGCGAAGATGGCGTGTTTCGCTTGCGGCGCGGTTTTGAACTGTCGCCCGGGCAAAAGGTGCTGGTTGTTGAAGACATCGTGACGACGGGCCTTTCATCTCGCGAATGTATCGAGTCGTTGAAAGAAACCGGCGCGGACGTGTTGGCAGAGGCCTGTTTGATCGATCGTTCCGGCGGAAAAGCAGATGTCGGTGTGCCTTTGATCGCTTTGGCGACGGTGGAATTTCCGGCCTATTCGACGGACGCTTTACCGCCCGAGCTGGCGAAATTGCGCGCGATCAAGCCCGGTAGTCGGGATCTGAAAAAATGACGATGCCTGTGCGCCTTGGCGTCAATATTGATCATGTCGCGACGATCCGGAATGCCCGCGGTGGGCTCCACCCCGACCCGGTCCGGGCCGCACGTCAGGCTGCCGAAGCGGGTGCTGACGGCATTACCGCGCATTTGCGCGAAGATCGCAGACATATCGGTGACAGGGACATTGAGCGGCTCGCCAGCGAGATTGACTTGCCGCTGAATTTCGAAATGGCGGCAACGGAAGAAATGCTCGCAATCGCACTGTCTCACGCCCCCCATGCATGTTGCATCGTGCCGGAGAAACGCGAGGAAAGAACGACGGAGGGCGGTCTTGATGTGGCGGGCGGCCATCGGCACATTGCTCCGTATGTCGACAAGCTGAACGCAGCCGGTATTCGCGTGTCCCTGTTTATTGAACCCGACCCGGTTCAAATTGCTGTGGCAGAGGCGATCGGTGCGTCCGTCGTGGAATTTCATACCGGCGCGTATTGCGATGCCTTTATTGCTGGGGATCAATCGAAAACCGCCACTTTATTAAAACGAATTGAGCTGGCCTGTTGCCTCGCGGATGAGCGCGGTCTGGAAGTGCATGCGGGTCATGGCCTGACCTATGACACGGTGAAACCGATTGCTGCCATAGCCGAGATCGAGGAATTGAATATCGGCCATTTTCTGATTGGCGAAGCTATTTTCAGGGGATTGCGTGAAGCAGTGACAACAATGCGCGGACTGATCCTGGATGCGCGCAATGGGGCGTCGGCTTGATTATTGGAACCGGACTCGACCTGATTGATATTCGCCGGATTGAAAAGACGCTTGACCGTTTTGGTGATCGGTTTACGCAGAGATGCTTCACTAAAATCGAACAGGCCAAGTCAGACGGACGAAAAGAGCGCGCGGCCAGCTATGCCAAACGCTATGCCGCCAAGGAGGCCGGTGCAAAGGCGCTTGGCACTGGTATTGCGCGCGGCGTTTCCTGGAAGGAAATTGGCGTCGTTAATTTGCCGGGCGGCAAGCCGACACTTGAATTGAAAGGGCGAGCGTTAAGCTGGCTTGCTCAGCTGACACCGCCGGGTATGTCGACTTTCGTCCACATCAGTATCACTGACGAGCCACCTTATGCGCTCGCCGAAGTTATCATCGAAGCCTTGCCAGAGGCGCGTGATGAGTAAACTCATGCAACAGGTTGAGCAAAATATCGGTTATCAGTTCACGGATCGGGAATTGCTGGAACGGGCGCTGACACATTCAAGTTTCGGCGACGGAAACAAGCAGGTTCGAAACTATGAGCGTCTCGAATTTCTGGGGGACCGCGTTCTGGGACTGATTGCTGCGGAGACGCTTTTCAGGAAATTCAAAACAGCGCGGGAAGGACGATTGGCTCCTCTCTTCAACTCCCTCGTCGACAAAAAAGCCTGCGAACGCGCAGCCCGTTTTTTTGAATTGGGTCCCGCGATGCAGATGTCGCCGTCCGAAGAGAATGTCGGCGGGCGTAACAAGGCCTCCATTCTCGCAGATGCGACGGAATCGGTTATGGCCGCGGTCTATATTGATGGCGGCCTGGAGGCCGCACGGGCCGTTTTTAACAAAGGTTGGGGCGATGCGGTCGATCAATTGACCGACAAACCACGCAATCCCAAATCTGATTTGCAGGAACTGGCTGCGAAAAAAGGCTATGGTTTGCCGCGTTACCAGTTAATGGAGCAAGCTGGCCCTGATCACAGGCCTGTCTTCGTTGTCCGCGTGGAGCTCGACGGATTTGAGCCGACTGAAGGCGAGGGCGGGTCTAAACAGGACGCACAACGCAATGCCGCAAATGCGATGTTGCAAAGGATTGATTGAAATGAGTGAAACACGCGCGGGTTTTGCCGCCATAATCGGTGCCCCGAATGCTGGCAAGTCCACCCTCGTGAACGCGCTGGTTGGAGAGAAAATCACGATCGTGACGCGCAAGGTGCAAACGACGCGGTTTCCAGTGCGCGGCATTGCCATGGAGGGCGATGACCAGATTGTACTTGTTGATACACCCGGTGTGTTTGAACCACGACGCCGACTGGATCGCGCCATGGTGAAATCTGCATGGACGGGCGCAGATGATGCGGACGCCATTGTTCATGTCGTGGACGCCGAGGCGCGCGACCTCGTGGAGCGCGGACGTGGTGGAGGCGCCGAAAAGCTGTCGGTCAAGGATGATGACAGTGTTACCGAAGGCCTGAAAAAGGCCGACAAGACTGCCATTCTCGCATTGAACAAGATTGATGCGGTCGAGCGCGACCGGCTATTGCCCATTACTGAATCGTTGAACGCCACGGGCGTTTATTCTGATGTGTTCATGGTCAGTTCGACCAAGGGGTATGGCGTTGCCGATCTGAAATCCAAGCTGGCATCCATGATGCCCGAAGGCCCGCATCTTTATCCTGCAGACCAGGCTGCGGATATTCCGCAACGGCTGTTGGCTGCGGAGATTACACGCGAGCAGATATACGACCGATTGCATCAGGAATTGCCGTATTTCACGGCCGTCGAGACCGAAAGCTGGCGCCGATTGCACGATGGTTCCGTACGGATAGAACAACGCATTTTTGTTGAACGTGACAGCCAGCGGCCCATCGTGCTCGGCAAAGGTGGAAAGACCGTCAAGGTGATTGGTTCTGCCGCGCGCGCGGCCATGGAAGATGCTTTTGATTGCAAGGTGCATCTGTTTCTTCAAGTGCAGGTTCAACCCGGATGGGATGAAAACCGGGCGCGTTATCAGGCCATGGGTCTGGATTTCGATATCTGATGGAATGGAGCGGGCGAGGACATGTTCTGGCGGTCCGTCCGCATGGTGAAACCAGCGCGATTGTAGAATTGCTGACGGAAAACGAAGGGCGACATGCCGGTCTGGTTCGTGGCGGGCGGTCCCGGTCCATGCGCCCCGTTTTGCAACCGGGTAATACCGTCAATGCGACCTGGCGTGCCCGGCTGGCAGATCACCTTGGCAATTTTTCCATCGAGGCGGATATTTCCCGCGCGGGGACGGTTATGGATGATCCGCTTGCGCTTGCCGGACTAAATGCCGCCTGCGCTGTCGCTTGCCAGGTATTGCCCGAACGGGAGCAGCATGCTCCGGTCTATCGCGCGATGGAGGTCTTCCTTGATGCGCTGGCTGATGGAGACATATGGCCGATCCTTTATGTTCGGTGGGAATTGGGAATTCTGAAGGACCTTGGGTACGGCATTGACCTTGAAAAATGCGCTGCCACCGGTGAAATCGATGATCTGACCCATGTCAGTCCGCGATCCGGTCGGGCGGTCGGGCGTGAATCGGCGGCACCTTATATTGACCGATTGCTGGCACTACCGCGTTTTCTGCGGGATTCCGACGCGGGTTATGAGATTGGCGACATTGCAAACGGCCTAGCGTTGACGGGCTTTTTTATCCAACGCCGCGTGCTTTGGCCAATCGACAAGGATTTGCCTGAATCGCGTATGCGATTGGTCAAGGCGCTGACGGACGCGGGGCGAATTTAGCGGCATACTCTGCACTGTCCGAATCAGGAGTGCGGCATGGGCGATGTATTCACCCCGGAAGGTGGAGAGATATTCGAAGAGCCATTCGATGAAGCGCTGTCCAAGCGCTATCTCGCCTATGCGTTGTCGACAATCACCCAACGCGCACTGCCGGATGCCCGTGATGGGCTGAAGCCGGTTCATCGACGCATTTTGCATGCCATGCGGCAATTGAAGCTCAACCCACGCGATGCGTTCAAAAAGTCGGCGCGGATTGTGGGTGATGTGATCGGTAAATTTCACCCGCATGGAGATCAGGCGGTTTATGACGCGCTGGTGCGTCTGGCGCAGGATTTTGCCTCGCGTTATCCACTGGTCGAGGGGCAGGGTAATTTTGGCAATATCGACGGCGATGGTGCTGCTGCCATGCGATATACCGAAACGCGCCTGACCGAGGCCGCCGAGCTGATTTTGCAAGACATTGACCACGGTACGGTTGATTTCCGCGAGACCTATGATGGATCGGAAGAAGAACCGATTGTATTGCCCGCGGCATTTCCAAATTTGCTCGCGAATGGGGCGACCGGTATCGCCGTCGGAATGGCGACGTCGATACCGCCACATAATGCCTACGAACTTTGCCGTGCGGCCCGCACCTTGATTTCCAATCCGGATGCTTCGGTGGCGCAATTGTTGCGGTCTGTGAAAGGGCCGGATTTCCCAACCGGCGGCATTTGCGTTGAATCTCAGGATTCAATCCGGGAAGCCTATGAAACGGGACGCGGCGGCTTTCGTCTGCGGGCCAGATGGGAAACCGAAGATCTGGGTCGAGGGACGTGGCAGATCGTCGTTACTGAAATTCCGTATCAGGTTCAGAAGTCGAAACTCGTTGAACGCATTGCGCAGCTTCTGGACCAGAAAAAGCTGCCGCTGCTCGACGATGTGCGCGACGAGAGTGCTGAAGACATTCGTCTGGTACTCGTTCCGAAGAGCAAGAATGTTGATCCCGAACTGCTGATGGCAGCACTATTCAAGATGAGCGAGCTTGAAACCCGGGTTTCGCTAAATTTGAACGTTCTGGACCCGTCGGGTACGCCGCGCGTGATGAGTTTGAAGGATGTTTTACGCATCTGGCTTGATCATCGCAAAGAGGTTGTCGTGCGCCGGGCCAATACGCGCCTTGCGAAAGTGGAAGACCGCCTCGAAGTACTGGCCGGTTACATCATTGTTTATGCCGATCTGGATGAGGTGATCCGTATCATCCGGTTCGAGGATGAGCCCAAAGCCAAATTGATGGCGCATTTTGATCTCTCGGATCGACAGGCCGAAGCTATTTTGAATATGCGCCTTCGGGCCTTGCGCAAACTGGAAGAGCTGGAAATTCGCAAGGAAGAAAAGAAACTCCAGGATGAACGCGGACAGCTTAATGCGCTCATAGGTTCCGAAGCGATTCAGTGGGAAACGGTGGATACGGAAGTCGGAGAAGTTGAAACCGCTTTTGGCCCCAAAACCGATATCGGTCGTCGCCGGACAGAATTTGCAGATGCCGGTGAAGATATTTCTGACGCCGTTGCGGAGGCATTAATCGTCCGCGAGTCGATCATTGTTGTCGTGTCGCAAAAGGGCTGGATACGCGCTTTGCGCGGACATGCACATGACATTGGCGCGATCACGTTCAAGGAAGGCGACAGCGCACTGTTTACGGTCAAATGCGAAACCGTGGACAAGCTGATCCTGTTTTCAACTGATGGAAAATTTTATGCCGTCGACGCCTCGAAACTTCCAGGCGGGCGCGGTCATGGCGATCCGTTGCGCCTTCATGCGGGATTGCCGGAGGACGCGGCACCGCTGGCATTGTTCAAGCACGACCCAACACGCGAATTATTGATCGCCTCCCGCGCTGGAAACGGTTTTCGGGTCAAGGAATCGGATGTTTTCGCAACGAAAAAGGGCGGCAAGCAAGCACTGAATGTTGGAGATGGTGAAGCCATCGCCTGTGTTCGGGTCGCCGGCGGAAAAATTGCGGTTTCGAACACCAAGAAACGGCTTTTGATTTTTGATATTTCCGATCTGCCACAAATGGCGCGCGGAAAGGGCGTGCGCCTGATGGGCGGCAAGGGTGCCGAATTGTTTGATGTGGTGACGTTCGATGAGAATGAAGGCCTTGCCTGGATTGACGGGGCGGGCCGCCGCCATGTGTTTGAAGAATGGCGTGACTGGGAAGGTAAGCGGGCTCAGGCTGGTTCACCCCGACCGCGTGGCTTCCCTAAAACAGGGAAATTCATGCCTGCCGACCCTGTCGCAGTAGCGCGCGCCACGGATTCGGCGTAATCAGTTTTTAAAAGCAATGTGAATCTTTACCCGGAGGGAATCCATGGAAGCCATTATTCTGCTTGTTGTTCTGGTCGTCATCGCATTTTTTGTGATCGGCATTTACAACCGCCTCGTTGCCTTGCGACAAACGACCAACCAGGCGTGGGGCGATATAGATGTGCAATTGAAGCAGCGCGTCGACCTGATTCCCAACCTGGTCAACACCGTAAAAGGCTATGCCAGCCACGAGAAAGAGACGCTGGAAAACGTCATTAAAGCGCGTCAGGCATCTGTCGATGCGGGATCGGTCAAGGATCAGGCGCAAGCGGAAAACATGCTGACGGGAGCCTTGCGTCAGATTTTTGCGCTGTCCGAGGCTTACCCCGATTTGAAGGCCAACGAAAATTTCCTGTCCTTGCAGAACGAGTTGGCCGATCTTGAGAACAAAATTGCTGCGGCTCGTCGTTTCTTCAACAATGCTGTCAGCGAGTTCAACACCGCTGTTGAGCAATTCCCGGCGGTGATTTTTGCCAACATGTTCGGCTTCAAACAGCGGGAATTCTTCGAAGTTGCAGATCGCGCGGCAGTCGAGAATGCCCCTGAAGTGAAGTTCTAGGACGCATCCTGATGATGGGGGCGGTCGGACTACGCACACATATCTGGAACAATAATCTGAAATCCGTCCTGCTCCTGGCCGGATTCCCGTTCCTTTTGATGTTGTTGGCCTTTGCCGCCGCGCTGGTCTTTACGGCCATGGAGGGCGGTAGCGGATATTCCGGCGGCAAGTTTGATGGCGGGCTGGGCGTCGATTTTGGTGCGGCTATCGATAACTGGCCAGTGATGGCGCTCTCGTCCTTCATCATTGCCGGCATCTGGTTTGTCATAGCGTGGTTTGGCCACCAGGCGATGATCGATATGTCGACCGGTGCCCATTCGGTCACTCGCCAGGATGAACCGGAACTCTACAATTTGCTGGAAAATCTGTGTATTTCACGCGGCCTGACGATGCCAAAGCTGAAAATCATCGAAACAGACGCGTTGAATGCCTATGCAAGCGGGCTGACCGATAAACAGTATGCCGTCACCGTGACGCGCGGGTTGATGAAAACGTTGAACAAGGCAGAACTTGAAGCCGTTCTGGCGCATGAAATGAGCCATATCCGGAACAAGGATGTGCGCCTGTTGGTCATATCCGTGATTTTTGTCGGGATATTTTCATTCGTCGCGCAAATTGTCTTCCGCTCGCTGTTCTGGGGCGGAATGGGGGGACGGTCCTCGGGGCGACGTGGCAATGGTGCCTTGTTGATGATTATTGCGATTGCGATTGTGGCGATTGCCTATTTTTTGGCACTGGCGATCCGTTTCGCGCTATCACGCAAACGCGAATATATGGCGGATGCCGGTGCTGTTGAGCTGACCCGCAATCCGGACGCCATGATCTCGGCTCTGGAAAAAATTTCCGGCCGGTCGGAAATGCCAAAAGCGCCGGATGGTGTCCGGGAAATGATGATTGAAAACGAAAAAGCCGGGTTCGCAGGCATGTTTGCGACCCATCCGCCGATTGAAAAACGTATCGAGGCATTGGTTGAATTTGCGGGCGGCCAGAGGCTGCAAAGCCGTACAAGCGTTCCGTCGGTTTAGAGGCGCTCCATCAGTAATACCGTTGCACCGTCAATTTCGCTTTCGGCATAGGTTTTATAGCCCAGCCGTTCGGCTATTTTCATCGATGCAATATTGCCGGGTTCGATCATACAAATGGTCCGATTTGGACCATGCACCTTATCCATCCATTTCATGCAGGCCGTCATGGCTTCGCGACCATAGCCCTTGCCGTGGACGGACTTGTCGATGACATAACCGATCTCGGGGTCACCAGAAAAACCGGCAGGTTCGTCGCGCTGAAAATCAGCGAATCCGACGAGGCCGATGAAATTTCCGGACGATTTCTCGTCGAGCGCCCAATAGCCATAATTGAGGACCGGCCACATTCCGGCACTGTTGGTAATTCGTCGCCAGGATTGAGAAGGTGTCGAAGGTTTGCCACCGACGAAACGCACATTTTCCGGGTCCGTCCACAGTTTATGAACCGGGTGGTAATCGGCAGCCTGCAATTCGCGCAATACCAACCGCTTGGTTTCAACTCGCGGCGCGGTGACAAATCTAGTCATAAAGCAGTCCCGGCAGCCCTGTGGCCAACCACGGCAAAAGCGCCACCAGAATGATGACCACCAGCTGAATGCCGACAAAAGGCAGGGCGCCGCGATAAATTGCGCCTGTTGTGACGCTCGGCGGAGCCACACCGCGCATATAAAATAACGCAAAACCGAAGGGCGGCGTCAAAAAGCTGGTTTGGAGGTTGAGCGCCATCAGGACACCCAGCCAGACCGGATCAATACCCATCATCAACAGGATCGGTGCGACGATAGGCACAACCACGAAGGTGATTTCGATGAAGTCCAGAAAGAAGCCCAAAAGGAACATCACCAGCATGACAATTGCCAGAGCGCCCCATTTTCCACCCGGCACGGCTTCGAGAGCGGCTTGTACGGTGGCGTCACCTCCAAGTTCACGGAAAATCAGCGAGAACAGGGCGGCCCCGATCAGGATCACGAACACCATGGATGAAATTTGTGCGGTTGATCGCATGACATCGTCCAGCACGCCGGTTTTTTTCAAACGCCACAAGGCAATGGCGGATCCGACAATGATCAATCCCACAAGGGCATAGGCGACATACATGCCGAGCTGGTCGGTTGTTGAAATATTCTCCCGACCGACGCGCAAATCCACGAAGAACGTCAAGCCGATGAGCGTGATTAGTCCGATTGCACCGAGGCCGGCCCATAATTGCCCACCGCGCGGGTTACTGTCGGCGCCAGCATTGCGAAAACCCGCCAGGAATGTTGCGCCCATGGCACCCACGCCTGCGGCTTCGGTCGGCGTTGCCAACCCTGCCAGAATTGAGCCCAAAACGGCGACGATGAGGCCCAGGGGCGGGATCAGTGCATGAAGGATACTGCCAAGGCTCGGGCTGTCGCCCGGCGGGGCTGGCGGGGCCTTCAACGGCTGGGTGATGGCCATGAAAATCTGATAGACGACATAAGCGCCGACCAGCAGCAGACCTGGAATCAATGCGCCAGCAAACAAATCGCCGACAGAAACAATGTCAGGTGAAAAAATCCCCTGGGCTCGTTGGGCCTCTTGATATGCGTTTGATATCTGGTCGCCGAGCAGCACGAGCACAATGGAAGGCGGGATGATCTGACCGAGTGTGCCCGCAGCCGCAATCGTGCCGGATGCCAGACCCGGGTCATAGCCACGCTTAAGCATCGTTGGAAGTGACAACAGGCCCATCGTGACCACTGTTGCGCCGACAATGCCTGTCGATGCCGCCAGCAGCGCACCCACAACCACAACCGATATGCCTAGCCCGCCTCGAAGCGAACCAAAAAGAGCGCCCATGGCTTCAAGTAACTCTTCGGCCACTTTGGATTTTTCCAGCATGACACCCATGAACACGAAGAGCGGAACGGCGACGAGTATGGACCGGTCCATTTCCATCATGCTGCCGTAGATGCGTTGCGGGAATGCGCGCAAATGGATCGGGTCAAAGACGTCGAGCATCAGGCCGATGCCGGCAAAAGCGAGCGCAACACCTGCCAGGGTGAATGCAACGGGAAATCCGCGAAGCAATGCGATGAACGCAACCGCGAACATGATGAAGGGAAGGAGCTCGATGAACGTATTCACCTACAATTCCCGACTTTCCAGAACGGGGTGGCCTGGCGCGTCCCGCCCCGAAATTGTCAAAGCGGCGCGCATGGCCATCGCCAACCCCTGGACGATGATAAGTATCGCAAACACCGGAATAGCGGTCTTGAGTATGAAAACCAGCGGAAGTCCGTCGCTTTCGCGTGACCTTTCGAGAATCCTCCAACTGGCCTGTATATAAGGCGTCGAGACCCACAAAATAAGCAATGCCATCGGAATAAGTGCGAGATAGGTGCCGATCAGATCGGTCCAGGCTTTTCCGCGTTCGCTCAGCTTGGCGTAAACGATGTCGACCCTGACATGCCCGTCTGCAAGCAATGTCGCGCCCGCCGAGAGCAGGAAGAGGAGCGCGTGCAGATAGATGACGCTTTCCTGGAGTTTGGTCGAAGCGAAACCGAATACGTATCGCTGGATCACAACGCTTGCCGTCACAATGACCAGACCTAATGCCAACCAGCGCGCTGCATCACCGAGCGTGGTGCTGACCGCGTCCAATATACCAATCAGTTGACGAAACAGGTTTTCGATGGATGTCGGAAGCGTTGTAAATTGACCAATCAGGCCTGCCAGTAACGGCAATGCGAGAAGCGGCGAAAGGGCCAGACCCAGCCAACCGGCGATTGTTCCGACAGGGCTGAGAGCGGAATACAGATTGTTGTCTATCCAGTTCGACACGCCAGCGCCGGACAAATTATCCATAACCGCTAGCAGGATGCTGGCGGCAATCAGGATCAGGACCAGTCCGTCGCCAGCGCGCATATCCTACCCGCCCAGAACGCGTTCGCGTTGCTGGAAGTAGGGGGTTTCGGAAATCCTTCCCCAAATCCGACCGCGTTCGCGGGCAGCCATGTAGCTGTCATAGACTCGGCGGGTAAATGGATCAGTGTTGGCGACATCAGCGACAACCTGCTCGGAAATTTCACCGATGCGCAACCAGGCCTCATCGGAAAAAGACCGAAGCTGGACGCCATGTTCGTTTTGCAAGACATCCAGAGCGATCGCGTTTTGATGGGCGTATTCTGCAATGGCCATATTGTTGCAGGCCCGGCAGGCCGCGCGAATGATGGCTTGGTGATCAGCGTCCAGCCCGTCCCAGACGCCGGCGTTTACGCCCAGCCCGAGTGCCGATCCGGGTTCGTGAAATCCGGGGCCGTAATAATACGGTGCCTCACGGTAGAATCCGAACGCGAGGTCATTCCACGGACCGACCCACTCGGTTGCGTCGATGGTTCCATTCTGGAGTGCGGGATAAATTTCACCACCGGATAAAGCAACCGCGGCACCGCCCAATTCGCGAAGGACGTTTCCACCTAGTCCGGGTATTCGCATCCGAAGTCCACGAAAATCTTCCAAAGTATTGATTTCACGCTTGAACCAACCACCCATCTGGTGGCCGGAATTACCTGCCTGAAACGCGACAACGCCGAATTCGCGGCCTAATTCTTCCCATAGCGCTTGTCCGCCGCCGAACTCGACCCAGGCCATAATCTCCTGAGCTGACATGCCCATGGGAA
>BQJI01000015.1 GCA_021604625.1 Hyphobacterium sp.
CGAGATGATAGACCCGTCCGATATGGGTTTCACCTGTTGCGACCAGTCCTGCAATAACCAATGAGACTGATGCGCGCAAATCCGTGGCCATCACTGGCGCTCCACGAAGCTTTTCAACGCCTGTGACAATGGCTTCATTGCCCTTCAAATCAATCTTGGCACCCATTCGCATCAACTCTGGCGCATGCATAAACCTGTTTTCGAAAATCGTTTCCCGGATCACTGACCGGCCGTTTGCGACACACATTGCCGCCATGAATTGCGCCTGTTCGTCGGTTGGAAAGCCGGGGTATGGCCGGGTCTCGATGTCGGTCGCTTGCAATCGACCATTTGTCGCCCGGACTCTGACGCCCTCATTCTCAGCCAGAACCGTAACGCCCGCTGCCTTCAACCGGTCCCACAATGCCTCATTGTGCTTCCACACCGCGTCATGCAGCAGGATGTCTCCACCTGCAGTCGCGGCAGCCAGCGCATAGGTTCCGGTTTCAATCCTGTCGGGGACAACCGCATGCTCCGCGCCGTGCAATTGACGCACGCCCCGAATTGAGATCGTCGCACTGCCGGCCCCTGAGACGCGTGCGCCCATCGCATTCAGGCAATTTGCCAGATCTTCGATTTCGGGCTCCCGCGCTGCGTTTTCGAGCGTGGTGTCACCCTCCGCCAAAACAGCGGCCAGCATCGCATGCTCGGTGGCCCCGACAGACACAAATGGGAAGGTAATGGGTGCGCCTCTCAAACCACGGTGGGTATCCGCCTCCACATATCCTTCGGTCAATTGGATTTTTGCGCCCAGCGCTTCAAGCGCTTTCAAGTGCAGATCCACTGGGCGCGCACCGATTGCGCAACCACCGGGTAAAGATACTCGCGCTCTGCCATTGCGAGCCAGCAAAGGGCCCAAGACATTGAAACTTGCACGCATTTTACGCACGAGATCGTAAGGTGCTTCCGAACTGGTCAGATCCCGTGTCTGCAGCGTCATCTGGCCATTTCTTCGCTCTACCGTCGTACCCAAATGCGAAAGCAATGATGATAGGAATCTGGAATCTGCCAAATCCGGCATTCTGGCCAGAATCAGGGGGTGATCCGTGAGGAGGGTCGCGACCATCAGTTTTAACGCCGAATTTTTCGCGCCTGATATCGTCACACGGCCCTGCAATGGATTGCCACCGCGAATTTTTATCGAATCCATGCGTTTCTGCCCTTGCCGCTATTGTCTGCCAGTTCAACCAATGCCCGTGGCCAATTCAAGGCGACTTGTCAGATCTGGCTGCAGCTTTGCGCCGACGCAAATTCTCTCGCAGCGCTTTCGCCAACCGTTCTTCTCGGCTTGCGGCGGTCTTGGCGGGTTTCGTTGGTGACTTTAAAGGTTGCTTGGTCATGGACCTGATTTGACCGTGCTGCACCTTCTCGTCAAGCCGCACTTGGCGAGCGCGACAGCATGGGTTATACGCCGCGATCCATGGCTTTGGCCGCAGTAGCTCAGTGGTAGAGCGCGTCATTGGTAATGACGAGGTCGGCAGTTCAATCCTGCCTTGCGGCACCATTATTATGACCCTTTTCGATGAAATCGCTCCATTCCAGACCGGCCGGCACAAAACCGGTGACGGACATACGCTGTATTGGGAGCGATGCGGTAAAAAGGGTGGCATTCCGATTCTGTTTCTGCACGGCGGGCCGGGATCAGGATGCACACCACAACATCGGCGGTATTTTGATCCGAAAGTGTTCGACGCTGTCTTGTTCGACCAGCGCGGATGTGGGCGCTCCACGCCAAATTTTCTGCTGCACAACAACACAACAGAACACCAGGTTGCCGATATCGACGCTTTGCGAAAAAAACTCGGTATTCATCGCTGGATTGTTATGGGGCCATCCTGGGGCTCGACGCTGGCGCTGGCCTATTCGCAGGCTCACCCTGATTCCGTATCCGGACTTCTCGTCGAAGGTGTTTTTCTAGGCGCAGACAAGGAGCTCGCCTGGTGGCACAGTTCACCCGGTGCCCCGAATTTGTTTCCAGATGCCTATGCAGACCTGATGTCGGATGACACGCCACCGGACCCATCGCAAATTGATGTGTTCTTTGAATCCATGCGAGACCGCATGCTGGCGGAAATTGAAAACGGGATGCCGGAATTAAATCACATCGACTCTGCTGATCCTGATGTCGAAGATTTGCGCCGGTCATTGTTATACCGTTGGACGGAATATGAAGATCGTATTTCTTGGCTGAACGCCTCTAGTGAATCAGTGCGCGACGGTCTGCAGGCAAGAGGTGCCCAGTTCGTCGCGTGCCATTCTCTGATTGAAGCTCACTATTTTGCAAATCGATGTTTTCTTCGACCGAATGAAATCCTTCTCAGCGCCGAAACACTCTCACCCATTCCCATGGAAATTGTTCAGAGCCGATACGATATTGTCTGCCCGGCAGATGCGGCATACCGTTTGGCAAATGCCTGCCCTCACGCGCAGCTCACGATTGTTGATCGAAATGGCCACGCCATGACAGAAGCCGTCTACCCGGCGATTGCGGCGGCACTGAACCGCCTTGCTGCATCTGCAGTCATCGCATAGGCCAGTTTGGCCGCGCTCGATCACCAAACCACCACAGTGTTGCAGCGCTCGCCGTGAAGGCGATGTTGGAAATGAAGTATTCGAGAAACTCGCTCTCCATACCCGCATCCAGAAAGCGATCTGCTGCTCCCGACATCACGCTAAAGAAAACAACCAGATAGAGTATCCAGAGAAAGGGAGTTAGCACGGGCCGGACTAAAGCCCGTATTGCGGCTACCCATCTGTAACCGGACTCCAGCCCGATATCTCCCTTCAGGCTTTCTGCCAACCCCTCGAAGCGCGCCGCTTGAAGATCGGCGCTGGCCGTCGCATCTGCTGCCTGAGCATTTGTTCGAGCGTGACGCTCTTCGAGTTGTAATTCATGCGCCCAACGCTCTCTTTCCTGAGCATTCTCGTCGCGCCGCTCAAAAAATCCCGTGAGACGGCCCAGTGCCGTACCAAGCGTACCCAACAAACCGCCCGATATGGCCGAAATTCCAATGTCTGCAAATTCCATCTGTTTACTCCAAAAAGGGATCAATGATGATCGTCGGCTGGGTGGCGGTGCTGCGTTGGACCGCTTGGGCCGGCAAGCCTTCAGACAGCCTGAGATCCGCCGAATTGCCCGCGTTGACGGGGACGAACCGAATGGGTGACAGCCCGTTACGCGGATGAGACCCTGTTTCGATTTTTCATAATAATAACTACATCGTTTTCCTATATTTCAGCGTCAGCCACGATGTGAGCGCGCGCGACTTCAACGCTTGAGTAGGCGGCACTCTGAAAGCAGATGGCATTTTCGGATATTGATGCGGGCGCGGCGGCGATATCTGTACCACTTGCATCGATATACCCAGCCGCACCGGTATTCGGCGAATAAATCACCACAGATGGTGCGGTGCGCATTTCAACCGGCAGCCGCCAGTCGAATAGTGCAGTGTTCAACTTCCCATTTGTGCTGGTGGCCAGCGAACCCGCCACTGACAGATTTCCAGGGGCAATCTGACTTGGCCACGTTTTCGCAAAGTACCGCTGACACAAATTAAGCTGTTCCGAGTAATTTCGACGATCGAAAACGGTGGCCATACTTCCCCTCTCCAGCTGAACGTCTGCAAGATCTATGTCGACGTCGTTCTCTCCACCCAGAAGATAAAATTCCAGACTGAGGTGATGCCCGGTCCCGAATGTCTGTTCGCTGAGCGATGTGATGGGGATCGACAAGACAAATCGCATCCAGTCGCCGGTGAGGCCGAATGTTGCTTGTTGGAGGCTTTCGGTCGGCGAACCACCCGCTCCGAAATGGCGGCGCAACCGGCACACCATCGACACTGAGCGCGACGCTCGCGCATGAAAATTCACCACCGCATCGCCTTCGGTGAGACAGCGCGCATTTTCGACCCGCTGCTCGATCCATGGGTTACTGCTTGCCGTGCCGGTCAACCGCCATCGCAAAAAGTGGGACGGACCACCAGCAACACCGTCCTGCCCCGGCGCAAAGCTCTGCCGAGATAATTCATGAATCATGCCACCGTCGAATACGTGAACCAATCTATCCAGCGTGCAGTCGCCGTTATTAGGCGTACTGAATATTTCACCGCGCTGCGCAATTGAAAAATCACCGTTGATCAGGAGATTGCGGCGAGCGCCCGGCGCATCGCCATTGATAGCTGCAACCGAGACGCCTTGTGAGGCCGGGATTTTGACGTGTTCAGACGTAGCCCTGAATATGCTGTGCCAGCTTGTGCCGTCGTCACTCAGTTTAATCTGGAAGTCGTTATCTCCAACGAGCCCCGCCTCAACTCGCCCGGAATAATCACTTTGAAAAAGAAGCGACAGAGTGTTCTCGCTCCCCTCTTTGTTCAATGTATAGCGAAGGTCACCAGTTCCACCTTCGTCCGATGCCCGCGCCGTCCAAAGCGCCGCATTCAGTTTTGCCGCAAACGGAATTGTGCCGTCGGCGTTCGTGCCAACGCCAATATGAGCAAGATTGTTTAGCTCGTTGATCAGGGAGATTGTACCGACCCAATTTTGCCCGTCGAATACGAGAACGCTGTCAATGTCGGCCGCCCAGACGCGAAAGCCGGTTTGCGGAGGAATCTCACTCCATTCCTCGTCACGATAAATCGCGAGGCTATTCTCAGACATCAAATTCCAAGCCGCTCCACTTCTCGCAGCGGTCAGAATGTAGGCATCGCCCTCCGCGGGCGTAACGGGTTCGGAATCGATGGCTCCGCTCAATATGGTCGCTTGCACCAATGCATCCAATCGGCGAAATGTTTCATTGATGGTCACATGCTTTTGCGCTTGCGTCGGCATGACATATTCAAGCGAAAGGCGCGGAGATGTTTCGACAGACATGCAGACGGCTCCAGGATTTCGATCTACGCTAGCGGCTAATTTGGCTGCGTGGAGACTGGCAATGGATATCCATGAGCAGAAAACTTGACCTGAACCGTCGGGTTGCCTTTTCTCCACTCAACTGCCGCCAAGGGACATTTCACAAATGCGCGAAACTCTCCACGATCTAATCAAGGATTTCCCGGTTCAGACCGAAAATACCTGGCGTGTCTTGGCAGAAAACAGCCTGAACGGCGCGGATTTTGAAGATGCGCTTTTGCGAAAAACCACAGATGGTATTGCGCGGGGGCCAGCATTTTTTGATCGGCCAACCGAGGCCCGTTTTCCCCGAATCCGAAATGCTTCTGACTTGCCATGGCAGATACGACAGGTGTTTACGGAATCCACCCCAGAAGACGCCAATCAGGCCATATTGCGGGATCTGATGGGCGGCGTGTCGCAGATCGGCCTCCAAATTGACCAAGGCGGCAATCACGGGCTCGCAGCCGAAGGGCGGACGGGCTGGGCGACGGCCTTCAAATCCGTCGATTTGGCAATCGCACCCGCATATCTGGAACCCGGCCACAATATTGACGCGAGACGCTTCGCCGAATGGATGCAAGATTCTGGCGCGAAATCAGGCGGACTTGGACTTAGGCCTGACCATCCGGACCTTGTTGAAATTCGTCAGGAGTTTCCTGGCTTTTCCGCCGCGACTGTCGATGCACGCTGCATTCATGAAACTGGCGGTACAGAAGTTCAGGAACTTGGTTACGCAGCGGCCGGGTTCGCTGAAGTAATAGGTCGGCTTGTGGAAGGCAATGCGGATCGGTCCAAACTCGAGAATGCAACGGAAGTCATACTGGCTGCCGATGCCGACATTCATCTTTCGATCGCTAAACTTAGGGCTGCGCGATTGCTGCTCCAAGCGATATTGAAAGCCTATGGTATCGAAACGAACCCTGTCATTCGGGCTGTCACGAGTGCGCGAATGATGACCGCGCAAGACCCTTGGACCAATATGGTCCGCACGTCTGCAGCGGGGTTCGCCGCTGCGGCTGGCGGCGCTGATATCATCACAATACTGCCTGCGACCGAGGCGCTGGGACGACCCGACCCACTCGCCCGGCGTGCTGCGCGCAACACACAGATTGTATTGCAAGAGGAGGCCCATGCCGGTTTGGTCAAAGATCCATCAGCAGGATCATTTTTGCACGAAACCCTGACACAGGAATTGGCAATAAAGGCCTGGACCAGTTTTCAGTCTATTGAAGGCAATGGCGGATTTGCGCAGCTTGGCGAAAATCGCGACTATCTTAACGCGGTCAATGCTGCACGCGTTTCGCTGGAACGGAGCTATGCCACGCAGGCACGTGTCCTGTTCGGGGTCAACAAGTTTGCGGCGCCAAGTCTACGCGAAATGCGATACCTAAAGGGGTCAAGCCCCCCCACCAGCGATCCACGCTTTCCGGCAATATGCTTGGAATCCGCCGTCCATTCGGCCGGTGCATCATGAATAACCGTCTGAATTTTTCCTCGTTGGGGCCAGATTTTATGTCTCAGGCCTCAGATAAATCAGAACCGGTGTGGCAATCGCCTGAAGGTATCGAAATTCAATCTTTTTACGCCAAGAGCGATAGTGATTCTGCCATTCAGGAGACTATCCCCGGTGCCGCTCCCTTCATTCGTGGGCCGTATCCTACGATGTTTTTGCAAAGGGCCTGGACGATCCGCCAGTATGCCGGGTTTTCAACGGCCAAAGACTCCAACGCTTTCTACCGTCGCAATCTCGCTGCCGGCCAGCGCGGCCTTTCAGTGGCGTTCGATCTGGCTACGCACCGCGGTTACGACAGCGACCACCCACGCGTAGCCGGTGATGTCGGTATGGCCGGCGTGGCCATCGATTCGATCTATGACATGCGTGAGCTTTTCGACGGAATTCCCCTCGACAAAATGAGCGTTTCCATGACGATGAATGGCGCGGTATTACCCATACTCGCGCTTTATATCGCGGCTGCCGAAGAGCAAGGTGTAAAGCCAGAGCAGCTGTCCGGCACGATTCAGAACGACATTCTCAAAGAATTCATGGTGAGAAACACCTATATTTATCCGCCGAAAGCTTCGATGCGGATCATCTCGGATATTTTCACCTTCACATCCCATAACATGCCGAAATACAACTCTATTTCGATATCCGGCTATCACATGCAGGAAGCTGGCGCCCCGGCGGATTTGGAACTGGCCTACACAATCGCTGACGGGCTGGAATATATAAAAACCGGCATCGAAGCGGGGCTAAATGTTGATCAATTTGCGCCGCGCTTATCGTTCTTTTTTGGCATTGGCATGAATCCCTTTATGGAAATTGCCAAATTACGCGCGGCGCGGCTGTTATGGGCAGGTCTTGTCCAGGAACGTTTCAGTCCCCAATCTGAAAAGTCCATTTGCTTGCGAACGCACTGTCAAACGTCCGGTTGGTCACTCACCGCGCAAGATGTGTTCAATAATGTCTCGCGCACGACACTGGAAGCCATCGCCGCGATCGACGGCCACACTCAATCCCTGCACACAAACTCACTGGATGAAGCCCTCGCCCTGCCTACCGACTTCTCGGCCCGAATAGCGCGCAACACCCAGCTCGTTCTGGCCGAAGAATCGCGCCTTGTGGACGCGATCGATCCCTGGGGTGGGTCTCATTATGTCGAAAGCCTCACCCAATCGCTCGCTTCACGCGCACTTGAACATATACGCGAAGTCGATTCTCTCGGCGGAATGGCAAAAGCCATATCCGAAGGCACGCCGAAACTTCGCATTGAAGAGGCCGCCGCACGGACGCAAGCGCGGATCGATTCCGGCAAGCAGACAATTGTCGGAATCAATAAGTTCATGCTTGACGAAGACGAAGATGTGCCGGTGTTGAAGGTCGACAATTATCAAGTGCGCAAGGAACAAGAAGCCAAATTAAAAAAACTGCGCGCGGAACGAGATGACGATGTGGTCCGCGACAAGCTCGAAGCACTCACTGCGGCAACGCTCAATGGACGCAATTTGCTTGAGCTCGCTGTCGACGCTGCCCGGTCCAAAGCCACAGTCGGTGAAATTTCTACCGCGCTGGAAAAGCAATTCAATCGGCACAAGGCAAAAATTCGGGTGATACAAGGCGTTTACGGTAAAGAGGTTGGCCGTGACGCCCAGGTCGCGAAGGCCATCGCCGCTGCGAAGAAATTCGCGGTAAATACGGGTGAGAAACCAAAAATCCTGATCGCGAAACTTGGGCAGGATGGGCATGATCGCGGCCAGAAAGTCGTGGCTTCCGCATTCGCCGACATGGGTTGGGAAGTTGTAATCGGCTCATTATTCCAAACCCCTGACGAAGCCGCAGAGCTGGCGGTCACTAAAAACGTCCATGCAGCCGCGATGTCGTCGCTGGCAGCAGGCCATTTGACTCTCTTGCCAGAATTGCGAAATGCCTTGCGTGATCGCGGACGGGACGACATTCTGGTGATTGTCGGCGGCGTCATCCCGCCGGATGATGAACCTGTTCTACGACAAATGGGAGCGGTTGCAGTCTTTCCGCCCGGCACAGTCATTGCTGAAAGTGCGTTGAATTTGCTGGACCGTTTAACGCTGGAATCTTCGACCTAGGAGGCAGGCATGCGAATTTTTCTCATGATCGGTTTTGCTGCCGTCGTTGCCTCGTGCGCCTCGGCACCAACGACCTATGCCCCGGCAAATGGAGCCAATCGAGGATATTCCGAGCGCCAGATTGAATCCGACCGATTCAGAGTACGTTTTGATGGCGGTGCTGATGTCAGTTTTGAGCAATTGGAAAATCTGGCACTACGTCGAGCTGCCGAACTGACAATCGAAAGTGGCAATGACTGGTTTGAAATTGTTGCGCGATCCAGTGATGGCGACGACGATAATCCCGTCAGCGTCGGAGGGTCAGTCGGCCAAACATTCGGATCGCGACGCTATTCAGGCTCCAGCGTTGGCTTGGGAATTCAGCTAAACCCCGGTGCCGGCAACAAAACGATTTATCTGGAAATACTGACCCGCCAGTACCCACGCTCCGGTGGTGCTGACGCCTACGATGCTCGCGACGTGCTGAACCGTCTGCGTTAGTTTTGCAGTGCCTTGGCCTGCCCAACCCAATCATCCCGCACAATACGTCCACGTGCCGTCAACTTCCCATCCCACAACGCGATATCGCTTTCGGTCCATGCCGCGATCTGCGCAAACGACGTGATCCCGTCCGCTTCGAGCGCAGCGGCTGTCTTTGGGCCGAGGCCTTTTATGTCGGTCAATTTTTCGGACGTTGATCGCTGAGTGGTTACTTTTGATGCCTTGGCGCTGGATGAAGTACCTGAGGTTTTCGATGACGATGCTTCGCTGGAACTCTTTGCACCCAACTTTCTAGTTGCTTCAAACGCGGCCTGATGACGGGCCGCGGCGCTCGACAAACTATCATTCTCACGTTGCAGTCGATCGATTTCGTCGCGAGCATTTCGCAGGGTTTTGCCCGCAACACCTGACGCTGACCAAAGCCTCCACCCCGTTCCCAATCCGATGAGAAAGGCGATAATCAGGAAAAACGACATTTGCCAAATTAACCAGAGCATTCAGCCTTCTCCTTCGTCATCCGGTGTGATCCGGACGAGTTGATCCTGTTCGCCATTCACCACAACACTAATCGTTGCAGCGTCTAATCCGAACGCCGCCAAAGTTGATTTTACCGTCTCGCCTCGAGCTTCCGCCAGGGTTTCGGCTTCTAGATCGCCCGCAACCACAGGTCTGACACTTATGAGGAGACCGTCTTCAGGACATGCTGAAATGACGCCGGCAACATGCTCCAGGCCTGCGCGTCCTTCGGCCGATATCGCCGAACTACCCGGGTTGAAGCGCATGCGCCCCATCAGAAGTGCGGCTTCCAGCAACCTGCCGCAATTTCCGGCGCTCGTTGCGTCACCATAATTTGAGTCATCCGCCATCACCCACCCGACCGGCGTGAAAGGAGACGGCGCAGCTTGATAGGCTTCCAATGCCGCTTCGGCCGACGCCGGATCGCTGGCAATTCCATAAAGCACCGCAGCATTTGAATCGAGGATTGCGGCACCAACATCCAAACGCGCAAGACCCGCAAGCAACTGGCCGCCTGCTTGCGCCCATCCCCGATTGGCATCGGGGTTGCTCCGAGCCGCCAATCGAACATTTGTGCGTCCTGGAAACAGAACCTGCACCATTGCCATCAATTCATCACGAGCGGCATCGCTGGGTGCGATACCGGAAATTGAAAGTCCGTCCGCGCCAAATCTGGCAATAAACCGGCTGGTGGTTTCGCCTTGTTGGGCGACAGACAAATCAACAACCTTTGATACGCCACCGGAAAACCATCCGCCGGCCCATTCCGAAGTCCAAATTGCTTCGAGTGCCGCATCTCGAGCGCCCTCGTCAGGCCAACGACCCGATAGTGTCGCAACCTGGCCGTCGACAGAAACCCGTGCCCAGCGAAACTCGCGCGCGGAGAGTGAATCGCGCGCCATGGCGTCCAGCCGTGATTCAAGGTATCGCGGCGCAACAGGGCTGAACCCTGTGACAAAGACCGCGAAGATCAGAAACACTGCAATGCCGGTCAAAATTGTTTTGTGTTGAGGCGTCATGATTCTTCCGTAACTGCTCTCACCATACAGCACTATGAGCATCGCCACAGAATTAGTGATTCTCGCGCAAAGAAAAAGGCCGGAGCGATGCTCCGGCCTTAATTGTTACGCTCTGAGATTTACCGGCGAGCGCGAAGCGTCAAGCCCCATACCCGCGGCTGACCAAGGAATGCATTAAACGAACCTGGCTGGAACGGTCCGTCAAAGCCAACCTGGATATATTCTTCGTCGAACAGGTTGTTCGCGAACAATTCGACGGACCAGCTTTCATCTTCAGCACCGATACCAAAGCGAGCATTATAGACTGCATAGCCTTCCTGAACCTTTTCCGGATCAAGGTCAGAGCCGGTGTTCTGCTCGGTCAGATAACGGCCATTGAAGTGAGCCAGCCATTGCAGTCCATCACCGAAAGGTTGGACGTAGCTGATTGCACCAGACGTATACCACTCGGGGGCCAGCGAGAAGTTCTGTCCCGAAAGGCGGTCGACATCAGGCGTGCCGGTTGCAGCAAATGAATTGTAGGAAGCGTCAGCATAGGTCACGCCGCCTTGCAGCGTCAGGCCGGGCACATTTTCAGGGAACCACAATAACTCCAATTCGGCACCTTGCGTCACAGCGCCTTGATTCAGCGACGTCACAAAGAAGGCCAAACCATTGAACGTATTGAGTTGGAAAGACTCAAAATCGGAATGGAAAAGATAAAGGTTGGCCATCAGCGAATCGTTGAACGCTTCGGTTTTGAAACCAATCTCGAACGAATTCACGATTTCGGGATCAAACTGAGCCGGGTAAGGGCTTGTGCCAGCAAGAACATTGGTGAAGTTCACCGCCGTCGAGCCCGCTTGCGTGAAGCGGTCCAGGTTGAAACCGCCCGCCTTGTATCCGCGCGAATAGGTTCCGTACATCATGAAATCGTCATTGAACCGATGCGAGACCGAGAATAGCCCGGTAATTTCGTCCTCGGACAATGATTGATTGAAATTGATGTTGGAATACACATCGCGTGCGCTGGGCAAGCACGTAAATGTTCCGAACTGGACAAGGCTTGCAACCGGCGTGTTCGACGCAGCCGAGAACCCCGCGAGGATGGCTTGATTTGTCGGCGTCGAGAAATCCAGTGCTTCGCCGAATACAGCCTCCCAGACATCACAAGCTGGTGCATTGCCGGGAGAAAATTGCGCTGTCGCGTCCTTCTCCGTTGAATTCCAGCGCAAGCCAAACGTCACATCGGTGTTTTCGCCGACGGCAAACGTGTTGTGGGTGAACAATCCGAACGTCTGCCCGTCTTGCTCATAGCGGTCACCACCGCTATTGGCGCTGCCCGCTGGAAAACCCTGCCCTGGGGCCAACGGCACAAATCCCGGAATGAAAGCACCGCCCAGACCATTGGCCAAGGTGGTGACGAGCACCGGATTGCCGCCGCCAATCAGACCGAGATAAGCTTCAAAATCGGAACCATACTGGATCGCATCTCGACGGACGAGGTCTTCACGGGAGAAGAAACCACCGACCATCCAGTCGAGGTTTCCGCGTTCGCCCTGAGCCCGCAATTCGAACGTGGAATTGCCGAATTCGAAAGAGTTCAGTGAAGGATCTCGATAGACAATGTCCGCACCGGTAAAATCGGTGTCTTGCCCGGTTGTGATTTCATACTGGCGCGTAGAGCCAATCGCCGTCAGCTCGAAATTGTCGAACTCGTAGGAATATTCGAACTGAAATCCACCATCCTCGATGTCTTGCGTCGTATCCCGGTTCGACTGAATGACGCGGCTGAAGGGATCTTCCGAACCCGGGAGCGGACGCCCTCCGGCTTGAAGGAAATTGATCGCACCGGCCGTTGGTCCCGAAACGAGGCTTGGGGCACCGCAGCAATTTTCGTCGCGAGTTGTGTAGTCGCCCTGGATCGTTAATTCACCACGATCACCGATGTTGAACAGTAATTGTCCGCGAACGGTGAAGAAGTCCTGATTGTTATCTTCATTGATGGTTCGTGGCCCGGCAAACGTCTGAACCGACTGGAAACCATCCCGCTCGCCACGCGCTGCATAAAGCCGGAACGCGGCCTGATCTTCGGCAAGCGGGCCCGTTACACTGCCCGCAACGCGGAAGCCATCTGCGCCACCGCTCAAGTAGGTCGCTTCAACATTCGCGCCGAATTCAAACTCCGGACCTTGCGTAACGATGTTGATGATACCTGCTGATGTATTGGCGCCGAAGAGCGTGCCTTGTGGACCACGCAAAACTTCAATGCGCTGGATTTCCCCCAAATCGCCGAAACTGACGCCATTGCGTGCGCGTGGCACGCCGTCAATGACGATCCCGACGGAAGATTCCAGACCCGGGTTATCGCCCACGGTGCCAACTCCGCGAATTCTTGCCGTCGTTGAATACTCGCTGGATGTCGATGTTACATTCAGTCCTGGCGCAATTACAGCAAGATCACGGATGTCGCGAACTCCGGAATTTTGAAGCAATTCAGCGGTGTAAGCTGTAACGGCGACAGGTACATCCTGTATGCCCTGTTCGCGTTTTTGAGCCGTCACGGTGATAACATCAACGGTTTGCCGTTCTTGGGCAAAAGTCGGTGTTGTAAATGCGGCGGCGGAAACAGCAGCCATCAGTGCTGCGCGGCTAAAAAGTTTCATTTGACCCTCCCGGTCCTAGCTTCGCTAGTTAAGATTTCCGACTTCTAACGCCGGTTTTTGAATTCAATTATTTATGTGAACGATTGTGTCCCAACTCTATGCCTTGATGAAAGCCTATTCCTGCCTCTGCCGCACTCAAAGTGCCAAAAGGTCGCAGCAAATCGCCGAAATCTTTAGATTCGTTGCGATGAAGACACATATGGGCCCGTCTCTAGCCGCTGGCGCTTGGCCTGGCGGAAACGGATTCACGCCAAATCCTCAGTGAATGCTGCGACTCATCCGGGACGAGTTTCAGCCAGCCCGCAAATTCTACCGCAACAAACGCTGTAATATCAGCCCACGAAAAAATTTCGCCGCCTACATATAGTGTTCCAGCCAATCGCTTATCGAGCGTTTCAAAAAAATGCGTGACACGCTCCCGTCCCCGATCAGCCAATTCCGGAATTTGGGCGTAACTCTTCGGGCCTGTCAGCGCACGCCCTTTCATGCCCGGCAGTGAATTCCGGACAACTTCTGCAATTGCGAGCAACCCTTCGCCCTCGATGATGGCGTTCCATTCTGCCACAAGCGCTTTTTCAACGGGGTCGCGCCCCAACATTGGCGGGTCAGGCCTGATTTCTTCGAGATAACGGGCGATCGAAGCATTATCGCGTAGGACGGTATCGTCGGGGAGTTTCAATGCCGGAACCGTACAGCGTGGATTGATTTTCCTGAATTCATCGCTGAGCTGTTCGCGATTACGCAGGTCGACCTGGACGGTCAGAATATCCAGTCTTTTTTCTGCGATGAGCATCCGCGCGCGCCTGGGGCTGGGTGCTGTCGCGCAATCATAGAAAACGTGTTGTTCCATCATGTCCTGTTATCCCGTCCATTCCGTTCAAGCGATCCACAAACGTGCTTTCAACGGCCAGTCTATCGCCGACTATCGCGCGACATAAAGGTGCCCATGGAGTCAGATGGTGAACCCAAGGTGAACAGTTCAAACCCGGTTCCCTTCAAATCACCCAATTTCGGCCCGCATTGCCGCCGCAATCTGCCACATTTCGTGGTTAACGATTTAGTTGCGTCACTCCAGACGCGGGCTGTCCAATAGAATTTCTGGGGGAAATTATGGCTTTGAATGATTTGAACGAAACTGCGACGCGGCAATTCTACAAGCCGGAAAACGAAAGAGACCACCGCGCAAGAGCACTGGCTAGCGAGCATTTTTCGAATGGCGCGCATATCCAGGATTTTGATTTACAGTTTTCGCTATCGCGTGCGCGGCGGGACTTTGAAAACCTCCGTGCTTTTCGCCGCACGTCGGGTTGGGCATTTGATGACCCGGTCGGCAAGGAGAAAAGCGGCAATGTGGGCAAGCCCATTGAACGTTCCGCCATATATCCGGACTCCCATATTCTGACATTTTCGGTGCTGGCCATGCTGGTCCTTTTTGAAGGGCTGGCAAATGCCTATTTCTTCTCCGGCAGTTCCGATCTCGGCCTGCTTGGCGGCTGGCTACAAGCCATTACGGTTTCTTTCGTCAACGTGATCACAGCCTTCTTTGTCATCGGTTACTTATGCATTCGGCATCTGACAAATCCGCAAAAGCGCTGGTCCTTCATTGCCGCAACGGCCGGCCTCCCAGTCGCTATCGCTTTCATTATCGTCTTGAATCTGGCAGCAGCGCATTATCGCGATCTGCTGGAAATCCACTCGGCAACGCTCGCACTGGGTGGGTCCGAAGTGACCGGTGAATTGATCGCGCCAATACAGCACCTGATTGCCGCTCCGTTCTCTTTCCAGACGCTTGAAGCCTATCTCTTGCTGACTCTTGGCCTGACCTTTGGCATCATCGCCGCCTATAAGGGCCGTACATTCGATGATGCGATCCCGGGTTTCGGGGTGGTTCAGCGCCGCGCAGAGCGTTCGGCGCGTGAACTGAACCGCGTTGTCAAGAAGGCAGCAGGTGGTCGCAATTCGCCGGAAGAGCAAATTGCGGAAGCACAGATACTGCTAATGGATATGGCAGAAGATTTCGGTTCAGCGCGTCCGCGCTGAGTCCGCCTTGGGGGAGGTGAGTAATGTCCGGACGTGATCTACTTGGAATATTTAACTTGTTGGTCGTCATCGGCGTGGTTGCGGCGGTCAGTTATCTGGCCATGACATTGCGCCCGGCGGAATATGATGCAGATACGCTGTGCATCGCCGGTGTCATACCGCCCCATCGCGTTGTTGTTATCGACAAGACGGACTTGTATTCGCCCGCACAGGCTGTTGCGATCAGACAGGTTATCATGAATCAGCGAAATTCACTGGCCATTGGCGAACGATTGTCGCTGTTTGAACTCAACGCGACCGGACATCTCGACAACACTAATCAGTTTTCCTTGTGTAATCCGGGCAGCGGTGATCAGGTCAATCCGCTTTACCGCAACCCCGATCGTATTCAGGCGCGATATGAATCGCTTTTCGACGCGCCGCTCCAACGAGCATTGGCGGATCTGGTCGTTCCGAAAGACGCACCGCAAAGTCCCATTCTGGAGGCTCTGGCGGAACTCACACAAGAATCGTCAATGTCGCAGACCGTGCCTGGTCGGCGGATCGTGCTGGTCAGCGATATGCTGCAAAATTCAGATATTTTCACGGTTTACGGACGCGCTCGGGGCACAATCGGCGAGCGTTTGCCGGCAGCATCAGAGACAGTGCAACAAATTCGAGATCAATACGGCATGGCGCTGGCAGGTGTTTCAATGGAAATTCATCTGATCGAGCGGTCAGGTTGGGAAATTGAACAAAACGGTCCTCTCCGGGCCTACTGGACGCAGATTTTCAATCAATTGGGTGTTGCCGTAAGCTGGCATCCACTTTCCGCTGGCGCCGTTTCCTGATCGACATACCTAGAAATGCCACACGGCTCTGGCGATAAATGCCTGATCATCCGTGTCGCCGACGCCAAACCGATATTCCATTTCCATATCCAGACGCTGTCGGGGCGCGGAGGTTTCCGTCTCGTCAAACCAGTGCGAAAACACCACCCCTGGACCGACTTCGAGACGCTCACGGGTCTGGAATGTGTCATCTGACCATTGGCCAACAGCCGTAACATAAGGCGTGACTGTCCAGCGTTCGCCGGTTCGGATTCGACGTCCTTGGCGAACCGCTGCGTAGGCAGAAAGAAACTCTGGATTATCCGGAATATATGCAACGTCCGCGAAGACCGTGGAATAATTCCAGTCTGTCTCATTCGGACTCCAGTCCAGCCCGTCCGACCAACCGTAGCTGGCGCGCAATAACCATGCATCACGGGCCTGGTCTCCGCCCGCGATCAGGCGTTCCCCTGCGAGGTAAAAGTCGTGACCGGCAAGCGGTTTCCATCGTGCGCCGACTCCAAGCTGGAGCGTTTCCTCGTTCAATGTGATTATGCCGGGGTCCGCGGATACATAGCCTCGGCCAAAGAGTGTCAGCCCGGTGTTTTGTGTGTTCAACGCATCCGGACGCCAGCCAAATTCACCACCCATTTGGGTTTCGTTCGGGCCTGTCTCTGGCAAATTCAATCCATTGCCCGTCGACCCGTCGCGATAGGACGCGAAAGCAAATCCGTATGTCTGCCTTTCGAGTTGTTCGACCTGGCGGCGCAGGCGATAAATCCGTTCATCACGAGCCTCGATGGTTTCGCCATTTCGCACGGTGCCATTCAGAATAACGGTTCGAAATTCACCTGCCGCATCAGCTTCGCGGTCTGACTGCAGCAGCGCATAGGCATAATCTTCTCGCACTTCGCTGCGCGACGGGGCGCGCTCAACGACCCGTTCGAAAAGACACACGGCAAGGCTGGAATCGCCAGCGCGCTGGGCGGCGTAGGCCGTCGACAACAAGATATCGATATTTTCCGGATCCCCTTGCAGCGCATAGCGGAATTCCGACAACGCGCCACGGTCATCGCCGGCTTGTTGCAAGTAAAGCCCTCGCTGAAACCGGCGATAAGGCCGATCTTCTATGTCGATGGCCCGTGCCAAATACATTGCCGCGGCGGCGGGCTGATTATCAGCCATCGAGAGCGCGCGTTCCTCGTAATATAGCGCTAACGGGGCGCCATGCAGTTGCGTCATTTCAATTCGTTGCAAACGGGCGACCCCGGCCTGAACGCGCCCGTCAATGCGGGCCGCCCGGGCAACCATCAGCTCATCCAGCGCTTCACCGGTAAGCTGTGCTGCTTCATTCCATGCGATCCATGAACGTGATGTCTGTCCGGCAGATTCGGCCTGATAACCAAGGCTTCTATAGACATAGACTTTCTGATCATCGGTTAGCTGATGCCGATAGATGACAGCCTGCCAGAATGAATCCGCGGCCGCAATTGAATCCCCGGTTTCGAGGGCGCATTCAGCTTGGGCGATGTAGTCGAGCGCACGGCGGCTTTCATCCGCGATCACGCCAAGCAATGGGAGTGCATATTCGCATCCCGAAGCGGCCACCATAGCCCCGACTTCTGCCCGCCTCACTTCAATAGGACGCATGTCGCCATCGGCATCAGCTGAAACGGCAAAACTCACCACAGTCAGTGAGACAGTGGACGCCAGGATCAAACGCGGCCGATAATTGTGTTTGGCTGGCTGGATCCAGCCACGTTTATAATAGCGGGACATCATGCATCCTCCATTACCAGGTCAGAATGAGTTTCCTGGATTTCAAGCCATTCGACGTCGGACAGATAACCCAGCGCCTTGGCGCGCTGAACAAATCCGAAGGGCGGCTCTGGTTGAGCGGCGGTTGCCGCAGCAAGATCGGTTTTACTTATCGCACGCTTCTGCAGCAGGTTGCGGCCGAGCATGGCTTCGTTTGCGGAATCGACGCCCTTTTGTTCGGTCATCAAGCGCGAATGCGTGACCGCTCCACGGCGAACAAGATGATCTCCAAGTCGCGACCAATCTGCCCTGAGACTGCGCCATGTTACCTGGATGTCTGAGTCCTTCAATATCGACAGCCGCTTGAGGATACGGGCCGCGCGTATATCCGCATCCAGCACACCGGCGTCATATCCAAACCGGATACCGAAGCTGACATCACTGATCGGTGCTATTGTCAGTTGAAAAGAACGCCCGAGCGAGTGTTGCAATTCGGACAGCTGGGTTTCGCTCAATGGTTCACCCGCGGCAATGCGTAGTTTTTTGCCGTCACGGGAAACCGGATAAACTCCGTATTTGGCCGCAACACTTTGCGGTAACAATTTCAGTACATCGGCCCTGGTTGAAAGCGGATCGAGAGCAATCCGCTCCAATCCCTTATGTTCCGCTACGGCGTCTGCGAGCTGATTGTCGGTAATCTCACCCAAATCGAGCAGCAGCAAACCAAGCGGCCGGTATTCTTCTTTCTGGATTGCGAGCGCGCGCTGCAAAACCCTGTCGTCAATTGCCCCCCAATAAATCAGCGCTTCGCCCAATTGTCCGCTCTTGCCCTGCCCCAACTCTGCCATCGAAGGGTAAGCGTGAGCCGTCTTGTCCCAGGTTATCCGATTTCCGGTGATCACATGCCAAAGGTAGCGACGCGCCGCCCGCATCGAGGCGAGGTAACCAATCCAATTGGCCCAAACCATTCGAACCGGTGCAAGCACAGCATATTTCAATCCGTGAGCTGCCCCCGTGAAAATGAGGCGATGAATCACGCGATTTACGAGGAAAACAAAATTGATCAGCACAATCGCCCACACCCAACTATTCGGATCGATCAAAGGCGGCAGTCCTCCCGCCTGCGGAAACAGCGATGCGATCAACCAGTAGAGTGCCGACTGCAGCAATATCGCATAGGCAAGCATCCCGGTCGGCGCCGTCCAGATTGCCTTGCGGTCCCGGTACAGGAAATAACGGTGAGAGGCCGGGCCAATCCAGCCAAGTTGTTTCCAGCCAAGGTAGGAAATTCCCAGCATCCAGCGCGATTTCTGACGAACGGAGACCTTCGCATTGTCCGGGAAAAACTCCCGGGTACAGACCAATTCACGCCGACACTTCTGAACGTCGCGATCGGCGAACCAGGCTTTACGAGTCGCATACGCCGTTCGGGCCCAATACCGGACAAACATTGATTTGAGGCCAGCCTCATAAAAGCGATGCCCAATGTCGTAATCTTCAGTCAGTGAATCGACATTGAATGGTTGGTTGTGCCGCTCTTTTCGAAGCAATTCGATGGCCTGCCGACTGAACGCCGTCGCAACGCCGGCGGAGGGAACAAGGTCTGTCATGTGGGAGCGCGCGATCAGATCCTTGCCGTGCCATTCTGCGAACTCGTCCATGTAATGACACGCCGTCAGCGCAGACCATTTGCGTGGCATGGACAGTACCGGCAATTGCAACATGTCCGCCCGATCAAGATAGGCATTGATGACCTTGAATGACATTGGATGAATGACGTCCTCGGAATCCTGCATCAAAATGCCATCGAAGGGGCGGCCAATTTCCGATTCACGCTTGACGATGCCGGCGATCATCCAGTTGAGATTGTCGGCTTTGCAGGTTGGTCCATTGTGGCCGACAAAAGCGATGTTCACGCCGTCATTCTGCGCAACGATTCGGTTCACTTCGTCGATGGTTTCCTGATCATTGGGGTAAACGCCAACGAATATCTCGTAATTCCTGTAGTCAATGGTCTTGAGCGTGTTCACCAGCATCCGCCCGATCACATCTGCCTCGTGCCAGGCCGGCACCATCACGGCGAGCTTCTTTTGCTCCATTTCATGAAGTTGCTTCATGGATGGTACATAGCGAAAGGGACGCGTAAGAACGCGCTGTATCGTCAGCACCCAGTAATAAATGTCCAAAAACGCATCATCGGCGGACGAGATGAAGATCGCGATTGCTGCATACACAGTCAGACCGCTGAGAATGGTCCAGTAGAGCCGTATGGAATCGCCAGAAAATAAGGCTTCGAGCGCCGTATTCATCCAGGTGAATGCTCCGGAGTCGATCGTGGCAATCTGGGCGGATGTTGCAAAGAAGGCTTCCATCACCCGGCCTTTCTGAGCGCCAGGGGAGCAAGTTCCCGTTTTAGGATGTCTGCAATTCTCTGGCTGGCTTTGCCGTCACCAAATGGGTTTTTCCGGCTGGCCATTTGGCGATGTACGGCTGGCTTGCCGAGGAGCCTGGAGGCTTCCCTCACAATTACCGCTGCGTCCGTTCCAACCAGTTTGGCGACGCCCGCATCGATCGCTTCCTGACGCTCTGTGGTCTTTCGAAGCACAAGCACGGGCACATCAAAACTCGGTGCCTCTTCCTGCACGCCGCCGGAGTCAGAAAGCACAATATGGCTGACTTTCAGAACCGCTATGAATTCCGGGTAAGCGAGTGGGGCAACAACATGGATGCGATCTGCCACGCCCAGTTCTGCCTCTACCGTTTCGCGAACTCTCGGATTGGTGTGTGCTGGAAAAATTATTCGAAT
>BQJI01000016.1 GCA_021604625.1 Hyphobacterium sp.
GAAGCCCGGCGAAACGTGTTTTCGGAAAAATGTCATCAGATTCTCCTCAAGAATACGGCGGCCAAATTCGATATCCGTTCTGGTCAGGGCAGGTAGTCTCGCTGTCGCGGATTATTGCACTTCACTTTCAGGGCTCGACAAAACGGTAATGCTGATGGATTTGAAACGCCGTGCCATCCCAATACAGGCTCTGCATTTCTTTCTCGATACGTTCGAGAACCAGCACATCGCCCGTCATGTCAGGCCGCGGGGCTTCATTCTCCCAGCCCGTCGGCACATCGTTGAAGGTCGAGACGCGCCACGCTTCAGCCATACCGATAAAAGGGGCGTTCAGGGGCGAATTGGACGTGCCAGCTTCAACGCCCAGCACATGAAGCGCGGTTCCGGCGCGGCAAATTGCGACCCCGCGCGCGTCGTCAGTATCGCGCCGTATATAGGCCGCGTAATCCAGCACGCCGTCACCATCGAAATCGCCGCTGACCATGCGTGGCCTAAACAATGTGTCCAATTCATACTCGGTGCCTAGCCCGCAGGACCGCATCATTTCCTCTTCCTCGGGCAGAAAATCCAGGCTGGCGAAATCCGTTTCAGCCGCAACCTCTTCGGCGGTCTTCGGCCGCATCAGGCAGGCATCGAAACGCAGATACATCATCCGGGCCTGCTGACCCGGCTCAAGGTCGGTCAGGGCGAAGTCGTCCATGAACAGCCAGCCGGATCCGGACGCGGCCTGCGCGTCGCCGGTCAAGCGATAGGTGAATTGGCGCTCGTGCTGAGGGGCGTTGACCTCGCCGGTATTGGGTCCGGAATTATCGCTATTGCGAAAATGCCATCCATACAGGTCGCGGTGTTCGGGCAGGCCGCCGCGCATGGTGGAGTGCGGAATCAAATCGGTTTCATTCTCATCCAGAACGGCTATCCGCCAGCCCCAAAGGGCGCGGTGCAAGGCCAGTTGCAGGCCTGGTGCAGCGTTGAAAATGAAGTTGTGACCCCCATAGGCTTCGCCGGTGACGGCGAATGCATGGTTGCGTTCGTCAGACTGGCAATCCTGTTGAGCGTCTGCCTTGGTCGTCGCAGACAAAAACCCGACCATGCCAAGCAACAGAGCAATGATCATGGCGCGTTGTCCAGGCATTATCGGGATGCCTCGGACGGAATTTCGGTGACGGTGCGCGACGGCGCTGGCGTAGCCGCTTCGCTTTCCTGACGGTCATTCCAGACCCGCAATCCGATCAGCACAATCAGCAATATGGCCACGCCCATTGCCAGGCGCGCCAATGTTCTGGCGGTCAGACGTGGGAGCAAAAAAGCAGCGATTAGACCGGAAACAAGCCCGACAACCGTGCCGGTCACAACCGCCTCGGTTGCGCCAGCGAGACCTGCGCCCGGCGCGACCAGAAATGTTGCCGAGATGAAAGCGCCCGCTCCAAAGCCGACCAATGCGGCAAACAGCACGAGAAACACGATGAGAAAGACGCGAATCATGATCCGTCTCCAGCCGTTCTGGTGATTGTCATTGCAACCCGACCGTTGTGGTTTCGTCAGATATGATAGTGGCGGTGGTTTCAAGCTCACCGCCGACAATACGATAATCGCCGGTTGGCAGCGTAATCGGGTCGCCGCCGGTCAGGCCCGTCGCAATTGTTTCACCATCTTCATTGATGACCTCGAATCGTGTGGCTACCGCGCGCGTCAATGCATCGGACAATCCATCCGCATCGGCGGCGCTGAAATAATGGCCATTACCGGCGGTCGCCCAGCTCTCGAACGTCTGTTCCAGATCGGCGTCATCGATTGCAAAACCGACGATATTCACACGAATATCCCAACCCAATTCCCGCAAGGCGGCGATTTCGGTGGCGGCATCTCCATCGCAGGTTTCCTCGCCATCGGTCAGCACCACAAGAACGCGTTGTCCGGTGACGCCGCCCAGATCGGTGCGGACATGAGCGATGGAAGCCCCGATGGGCGTTCGCGCCAGATTCATGGCGTTGACGTCAGCGATGGTCGCCGTGACCGCCCCGGCATCAAGCGGACCCAGGGGGATTTCAAGATCGGTGCGGCAGCTATCGGCTTCGCGGTGTCCGAAAACGCGTAATGCGAATCCGGTGCCTTCCGGAATGGTTTCGTTGACCAGACTGGTCAGCGTGGATTTCGCGATCTCGATTCGCCGATCACTGCCAATGCGTTGCAACATGGACCCGGACGCATCGAGAATGATCTCGACGGCGTCGCCGGACCCCAAGGCCGCGCGGCCTTGCGTCACCAACAGCTCTCCCGGCGGGTTGGGAGCGGGCGTCACGGATATTGGCTCGCGGTCCATTTCCGCACCACCACGCGTGCGATAGACAAGCGTGTATTCGCCAACATTTTCGGGCGCTACGAGCTCCACCATTGGAGATGCCGGATCAATATAGCTGTAATCGAAACTGTTGCCGTCGGCATCGGCGATAAAAATCATGTCACCGGCATTGCCTGCGCCTTCCCAGGCAACGTTGAAGCGGAATCGGGCATGCACTTCAGCGGGGCCGTCGATCTCGACGCTGGCGGCAATAATTTCAATCGGGGCGCGGCCGATAACCTCATTGTTCGAGACATAGACCACATCAAATTCACCCAGTGTTTCGCCGACCCGGAGCGTCACAACATTGCCGTCCGCGTTACCGACATAGGTGTAATTGCCAATGCCATTGCGGGCATCGCCATCGCGATCGCCAAACGTCAACAAGTCTCCGGAATTTCCCGGGCCTTCGAATGTCACATCCATGCGGCCACCGGCGTGAATGATTGCAGGTGCTGTTACGGTTGCTGAAACACTGCTGACTGATACCGGCGCGCGCGCCAGGATCGTGCTGCCGGACAGATAGATCACATCATATTCACCGGCCTCTGCGGGTGCGCGCAGCGTCCGGGAACCGTCGGGAGAATTTCCGACATATCCGTATGACGTGCGGCGAACCGTATCGCCATCGCGCTCGGCCCAGGTGACCATATCGCTTCGGCTGATGGGGCCGGTCCAGCTAACTTCAATTGACTCGCCAGCTCCGGCGGAGGCCGGTGCGGTAATTGTCGCTTCCGCCATTACCACGGTGAGCGGCTGTGAGGCTTGAACCTCGCCGTCATGCACGAATACCAGAACATAATCCCCCGGCTGCTCGGGCGCTTCAATGCCTTCGGGGTTGGCGTGAACATAGGAATAGGCAGCGTGGCGCGCGCCTTCTTCCAAGGGGCGGATTTCTATTAAATTGCCGCTCTCGTCGGCAGCAGTCCAAGTCACCTCGATACTTTGGCGAATATGCGCCTCGCCCGGTGCGGAGATTGTATACTCCTGCGCAAACGCAGCGGATCCGGATATCAATAGAATAATCGCAAACAACAGACGCATGACGCGGCCCTCCATTTGTATGGAGATTGCCACGGTATTTATCGTTTTGCCAATATCACTCGGCGAGGGCGGTGGTTTCGTCTCGCGAGGGCAGACCCAATCGGTTTCGAATCCATTTCACCATGCGTCGTCGAAAATCCCCCATACGCATTGGCGCGCCAAGGAAAACCGGCGTGAGCAGCAAGGTCAGCAGCGTTGCAAAGCCCAGACCCCAAACCACCGCACTTGAAAGCTGAACCCACCATTCTGACGCGGGTCCACCAATCGAGATGACGCCGGTACCAAAATTGGCGTTGATCTGGAATACCATGGGCAACAGGCCGAAAATCGTCGTCACCGTGGTCAACATGACCGGACGCAGTCTTTGCGCTGCGGTGCGCACGATCGCATCGTCGACTTCGAAACCGGATTCCCGCAAGCGATGATAGGTGTCGATCAGAACAATATTATTGTTCACAACAATCCCGGCCAGTGTGACGACGCCTGTGCCCACAAACAGGACAGAGATATAGGGGAAGGAGAGCTGGATGCCCAGCATGACCCCGACAACCGAGAGCACGACGGCTTGAAGCGTCAGGAATACGTGCCAGAAATTGTTGAATTGCCATAGCAATATCACAGCCATCATGAAGAGTGAGGCCAACATGGCACCCTGGAAGAACACGGCTGCATCAGCGGTTTCCTCATCGGCGCCGCGATAGCGAATATCAACATCTGCCGGAATTCGCCCGGCGGCCTGTTCGGCATCAATCCAGTCCCGCAGATCGTTGCGGATCAGATTGGCGGCAAAACCATCCGCAGCATTGGCGCGGATTTCGATCACACGTTTTCCATCGCGCCGGCTGATGGAATCAACACGCGGGCGAGCTTCACGGGTGATGAAATTACTGAATGGAACCGCGCCTTCCGGCGTATTGACGCGCAGTTGATCCAGCGCATCAATGCCGCGATACTCCGGCGGAAAGCGGACGCGGATATCAACTTCCTCGTCGGCATCATCAGGCCGATAACGGCCGACCAGAGCGCCATTCGTCACCAATTGAACGGCGGCACCGATCTGGGCGACGTCGGCACCAAAACGCCCGGCTTCTTCCCGATCGACCTGCAAACGCCATTCAAGCCCCGGAAGCGGCAGCGTGTCTTCAATGTCGACAAGCCCCTCCGTTGCATCAAGATGCGCGCGGATGGTGAGCGCCGCCGCGTTCAGTGAATCGGCATTGTCGGACCGCAATTCGACCTGAACATCCTTGCCCACCGGCGGCCCGTTTTCGAAAGGCCGTACTTCGGTAACGAGGCCCGGAATGTCAGCAACGGCCTCGCGGATGTCGGCGAGGATTTCGCGTCCGTCACGACGCTGTCCGTAGGGATAAAACTCGATGAATATACGTGCCACCGCATCGGATGGCGCGCCGGAAACACCATCATTGAAACTGCCTTGCCCGGCGGAGGACCCGGCGGTGGTGAAATAACCGCGGATGCCGTCAATCTGGTCGAGTCGGCTTTCAACCTGAACCGCGAGTTGATATTGCTCGGCGGGAGAAAGGTTTCCGCGCGCCCGCACAAACACATAGACCTGCTCGGGCTCGGTATCGAGAAAAAATTCGGTTTCATGCGGCGTTGTGCCGAACCACATAAAAGTTCCAATCACCACTGCCAGCGTTGTGCCGGCGACGGACAGGGGTTTCTTGACCAGCGCCGCAATCATCCGTGCATACATGCCGGTAAATCCGGGCAGTTCCGTCGGCTTCGATGCGCTTTCGGCTGAAAGCATGGCGAGGGTTCCCGGATCGCCTTTCATCGGCTGTTTTCCAATGACGGATCCGAGGGCAGGCAGGAAAATGAGCGCCATGACCAGCGCAGAAGACAACACGAAAATCAGCGTTGTCGGAAGGTAGGCCATGAACTGGCCGGGAATCGTGTCCCAGAACAGAAAGGGCAGGAAAGCGGCCAGCGTGGTCCCCGTTGACGAGACAATCGGCCAGAACATGCGCTTGCCGGCCATGGCGTAGCTCTCACGGCGCGATATGCCTTCCGCGAGTTTCCGGTCGGCATATTCGACGACTACGATTGCGCCATCCACCAGCAAACCGACGGCGAGCACCATGGCGAACATCACCATGAAATTGACCGAATAACCGAAGATGCTGAGTAACAGGAAGGAGAACATGAAACTGGACGGGATGGCGATCCCCACGAGGAGGGCAGATCGCAAGCCGAGCGCTGCAACCACCAATATCATCACCAGAACAATGGCGAGAATGATCGAACTCGTCAGGCTGTTCAGCGAATCCTTTACATAGGTCGAGACGTCCAGCGAAAAGGCATGCCCGACCGATTCCGGCCAGCGCGTTGAAATCCCGGCAACCGCTTCGCGAACATCTTCGGTCATGTCGATGATGTTCGCGCCAGACCGCCGTACAACCTGCAGGGAAAATGCTGGCCGCCCGTTATAGCGGGCAAAACCATCGCGATCCTTGAAGGTCCGGCGCACTTCGGCGAGATCGGCCAGTGTAACAACGGTATCCCCATTGCGCGTGACCGGCAGGTTGAGCGCGTCCTGTGCGGATTCAAACAGGCCGGGTACTTTCACCTGGAACCGGGCATCGCCGGTATCCAGCGCACCCGCCGCAACGAGCTGGTTGTTTGATTGAACCGCATTGATGACCTGCCCGAAGGTGACGCCGTAAGATTCCAGTCGTGCCGGATCGACAACGACTTCCAGCAATTCATCGCGCGTTCCAGCGAGGTTGGCTTCAAGCACTGAGGGGAGGGCTTCGAGCTCGTCCTGCAAGCTGCGCGCAAGGCGGTACAGGGCGCGTTCGGGGACATCACCATAAAGCTGGACGACAATCGCCGGTGCCAGCGCTGCATTGACCTCCCGCAAGATAGGTTCGCGGGCGTCCTCCGGAAATTCGCGGCGCGCCAGATCGATCGCTTCACGAACGTCGAGAATGGCCTGATCGGCATCAAAAGTGACATCGAATTCGAGCACCAGTGACCCTGCGCCGAGCTGACCGGTAGAGTTCAGTTCCTCCAACCCCTCGATCGCCCGCAATTCGGTTTCGGCCGGCCGTAAAATCAGGCGCTCTGCATCTTCGGGCGACAGGCCTTCCAGCGGCACGATGACGCCGACAAACGGAATCGGGATGTCCGGATCGGCTTCCTTTGGCGCGGTGATATAGGAAACCATTCCCGCCATCAGCAGAACGCCGAAGATTACGAGAATCATGCGGACGCGATTGACGGCAAAATCGACGATCGAGGTCATTGGGCGGCTACCGATTCGACCTGGGCGCCGTCCTCAACGAAATCCTGGCCCTGTACGATGACGCGAGCGGGATCCGGCAAACCGGAAACCCAGCTGCCGCTGGATTCGTCTGACAGCCATTCGACTTCAACGAAGGCCACACGGTCTTCAGCATCAATGATTCGTACGCCGATATGACCGGCTTCATTCAATGCCAGAACAGTGGTGGGTACGCGATGCGCACGTCGGACTGGCAGAGGGATAGTGATCTCGGCTGTAATTCCGGAGCGAAGCTCGCCGTCGGGGTTGGGGATCGCCAATTCGGTTCGGAATGTTCGCGTCGCGGGATCGGCCTGGCGGGCAATACGACGAATCGTGCCAGTTTCCACTTCGCCTGTAATCAATCTTGCGGTTCCGGCCATGCCCGGTGACAACGCGCCAACATCGCGTTCGGAGACTTGCGCAACAGCGAGGAGCGGGTCGAGCTCCAATACGATCCCGCACGATTGGCCCGGCGCGAGAAAATCACCGATTTCTGCTTCCCGGCTGTCAAACCAACCTGAAAAAGGTGCGCGAATGAAGGTGTTTGCCATTTCCTGTTGCGCCGCTTCCAAGCGCGCGCGCGCCCCGTCTCGGGCTGCTTCCAGAACCGATACCGAATTTTGTGAACGGTATCCGCGATCACTCAGCGTGACGGCTCCCTCAAACTCCTGTTGTGCCGCTCGCAGATCGGCACGCGCCTGATCCAGAGCCGCTTGCCGGGCGTCGACTTCCAGTCGGCAGAGCAGGTCGCCTTCTTCAACACGTGAGCCTTCGAGCGCGGGGGCCTCGACGACACGGCCGCCGGTTTCGGCGCGTACAGACACGGCGCGCATGGCCTGAGTTTGACCGCGCAACACAAGATAGCCCGGTTGTTCTGCTGCATAGAAAACTTCATAGACGACCCGCGGCGCCCGTGACGGAGCCTGACCGTCCAATTCCTGCCGGTCACTCGTATCGTTGTTGAAGACCGAGCCAAACAGGAAATAGCCCGCAAACAGAATCGCAATGATGAAGGCGGCAACGTATCGACCGTTCAGGCGCATGGGTTTTTTCCATTTTTGAGCCCGAAGGCATATTGCGCTTGCGAGATAAGCCTATTTTGGGGGGGAATCGAGCCCAGACCGCAAATTTGATCAAAGAAATTCGAATTTGATCGGTATTTTTGCAGTGATGTGGGCGATCATTGCTGGCTCCCTGGGACGGGCTCGAACCGCCGACCCGGTGATTAACAGTCACCTGCTCTACCAACTGAGCTACCAGGGAAAAGCCTTAGCAATGAGCCGCGGGCTATACCACCGGATTTGATCGTCCGGCAAGCCTTGATACTCAAACAAATGCACAAAGAAAGATCGGGAGCCAAATTGGCTCCCGACAAGGCATTGGGTGGATGGTGGGGTGTCTTCACGGGAAGACATGTAGACAATCGCTCAAGAGGGTAAATGCCAGGTTAACGCTCTGGCCTTTTGGTCGAAAAAGATTCAACCTGATTGCGGAAGTCTTAGCGAGCGAGGGTCTGACATGCGCGAATACACAACATATCGCGATTTCTTTCCGTACTACCTACAAGAACATGCGAAGGCCGAAACACGCCTGTTTCACTATATCGGATCGATTCTGGCGATCGGAGTGTTGATATTTGCGTTGGCCTCACAGAATTGGTGGCTTTTGCTGGTTGTGCCACTGTCCGGATATTTCTTTGCCTGGGTCAGTCATGCCTTCATCGAGAAAAACAAACCTGCCACCTTTACCTATCCGTTGTGGTCGCTGCGCGGTGATTATCACATGCTCTGGCTGGCCGTGACCGGCGGTCTGAGCGCGGCGCTGGAGCGTGCGGGGGTGGCGCCTCACGCTGCGGAGTAAGCATCCGCGAGCGTCGCACGATCTGCAGTGAAAGGTTGGAGGCTCCGCCCGGAATCGAACCGGGGTACACGGATTTGCAATCCGCTGCGTCACCACTCCGCCACGGAGCCTTCCTGCGGTGAGCGGCGTTTGTAACCGAGGCTTATGTTTGCGGCAACGTGTTCTCGCACGATTGCGGTCATCAGGTGTTGCGGCAGGCTCTGGACGCGCGATATAAGCGGCTCGACAGGAAATTCAGAGGGGGCCGATGTGCCTGATTATATCCGCGAACGTGACGCCATGGTTGATAGCCAGATCCACACTGCTGATGTGACGGACCGCCGATTGCTAAAGGCCCTGCGGTCGATCCCACGCGAGACTTTTCTGGCCAAGAGCAAATCGGCGGTTGCCTATGCTGACTGCGAGGTCGAGACGGCCCCCGGGCGTTGGATGATGCGGCCGCGCGAGTTTGCCATGCTTGTGCACGCAGCGGACATACGATCTGACGAACTTGTGCTGAATATTGCCAGCGGGCGTGGCTATGCCGCAGCCATTCTCTCACGCATGGCCGAGACCGTTGTTTGCGTCGAAAACGATGATGCTTTGATCGGCAAATCATCGGACGCGCTTGCCGCAGCCGGGTGTGACAATGCGGTGGTCATGAAAGGTGATCCGAAGAAGGGCGCGACAGATCAGGGGCCCTACGACGTTATTTTCGTTGAAGGAGCTGTTGCCGAGCCACCGCGTGCCTGGTTTGATCAACTCAAGGATGGCGGTCGACTAGCCGTCGTTGTTCGCAAAGGCCGTGTGGGCAAAGCGACGATTTTTACGCGATCGGGTGAAAGTATTGGTCAGCGAGTCGAGTTTGATTCGACGCCGCACATCATCCCGGGGTTCGAACCGGAAGCCGGTTTCGTTTTCTAGGAAATAAATCGGCCCTTGTAATTCTTTTCGCGTTTATTAAGTGAACGTTGTTCACTTAAGGCGGGTTTGTGACGAACCTTACAAAGCCGACACTATGCCTTCGCTCATTCGTGTATAAACTGCGGCCAAATTCGAGGGATGCTCATGTTGAAGTTGATACTAGGTACAGGCGCTCTGGCCGCTGTTTTGATCGCGGGGCCGGTTTACGCACAAACTTTCGGTGAAACACTGGAGCTGACATATCGCTCAAACCCGACCTTGCAGGCAGAGCGGGCAGGTGTTCGGGCCGTCGAGGAAAGCATCATACAGGCGCGCTCCGGCTGGCTTCCGAATATCTCGGCATCCGCGAGCATCAGTAATACCCACACGGAAAGCTCTGGCGGGTTTTTCAATCAATCCAACACCGTGACCCCGCAAAGTTATCGCATTGATGCCAGCCAGGCGATCTGGCGGGGCGGCGAAATAAACGGGCAGATCAATCAGGCGGAAGCCAATGTTCTGGCCTCGCGCGAACAATTGCGCACCACGGAACAATCCATCCTCCTTCAGGCGGCCACCGCATATCTCGATGTCCGGCGCGATGTCGAAATTGCTGAAATCCGCCGAAATAATGTTGAGGTTCTGCTAGCGCAGCAGGATGCGGCCGAAGACCGTTTCGAAGTTGGTGAAATCACCCGCACCGATGTGTCGCAGGCCGAAGCGCGGCTTTCCGGCGCGCGGGCCCAGTTTGCGGCGGCATTGTCTCAACTGGCCGCCAGCCGTGCGCGCTATGCTGCAGTCGTCGGCCAATATCCGGCCACACTGGCCGCTGAACCGCCTTTGCCGCAAATGCCCGTAACATTGGAAGATGCGCTGGAAATTGCCCTCGATTTCAGCCCGATTTTGCGCGCAGCGGCTTTCAGCGAAGATTCTGCACGCGCCGCCATCCAGACCGCACGTGGTGCCTATTCGCCGGACGTTTCGCTTTCCGCCTCGGCCAGCCGCGGGCTGGATCAGAGCATTTCAGGTGACCAGACAGACCGGGTTTCGGTTGCGGCGCAAGTTTCGGTGCCTATTTTTACGGGCGGTCTGAATCGGTCACGCGTCCGCCAGGCGGTCTTCAATTCAGATCAGGCCCGTTTGCGCGTGACAGCTGCGCGTCGCCAGGTCACCGAGGTGGTGACGACGGCCTATAACAATCTGGTCGCGAGTCGGTCGGTGATTGCCTCCAGCCAGCAATCCGTTGAAGCCAACGAAATCGCGCTGGAAGGCGTGCAGCAGGAAGCCTATGTCGGCTTGCGCACGACGCTGGATGTGTTGAATGCCGAGCAGGAATTACTGGATGCGCGGCTGACACTTGTCACCGCTGAACGTGATTCGTATGTCGCCGGACTTTCATTGCTGCAAGCGATGGGGTTATTGACGGCTGATACGCTGGAAATTGATGGTGAGCCGGAACCCTATGTTACAGAGCCTTCCCGGGGCAATGTTGACCTGACACCATGGAATTAATCCCCGGCTAACTGGCCTTTCTGTCTGGACAGGCAGGGTCAAGACAGCTTTTAATTCGCTTATCAGGGGAAGCGACGGATAAGGAATTGCCCGCTCATGTCTACAGAAGCCGCAGAAAACGAACCGTCCATGGAAGAAATTCTCGCTTCGATCCGACGGATCATTGACGAGGACGAAGAGGGCGGTGAAACCGAAGCCGCTGCCGAGGAGGTCGTCGAAGCGCCCGAGCCGGAAGCGGCTGTTGCGCCAGAGCCAGCACCGGAACCTGCACCGGCGCCCGAGCCGGAGGTCGAGGACGAAGTCCTGGAATTGACCGACAAGATTGACGAGCCGACAGGCGGAACTGACCCGTTGGCGATTGATGATGATCTGATGATTGTTGATCGTGAGGAAGACGAACCCGTTGTCGAATTGCCCGAGCCCGAGCCCGAACCCGAACCCGCGCCAGAGCCGGTTGCAGCTGTCGCGCCGGAGCCTGAGCCGGAAGCGTCTGCTGAAGAATTGGTCAGCCCGCCTGCCGCAACCGCTGCCGCCGGTGCGTTTGACGCGCTCGCCGAGAATTTGCGGGTGGCGTCTGCTGATGGCATGACGTTCGAAGGCATGGTGCGCGAGATGATGCGTCCAATGCTGAAAGAATGGCTCGATGCCAATCTGCCGCGCATCGTCGAAGAGAAAGTCGAATCGGAAATCGAACGGATTGCCCGACGCCGCTAGCCCTTCACTGAAACAGAAAAGAATAGGGCGTCGACGAAACCGTTGGCGCCCTTTATGTATCCGCCGCCATGCTAGACAAAAAATTTGATCCGAATGCTGCCGAGCCGCGTCTGTACGCGGCGTGGGAAAACGCCGGGACCTTCCAGCCGAAGGATGACCCGAATGCCGAGACGTTCTCCATCGTCATTCCGCCGCCGAATGTAACGGGTAGCCTCCACATTGGCCATGCGCTGAACAATACGCTTCAGGACGTTCTGGTGCGATATAACCGGATGCTGGGTAAAGCGGTTCTGTGGCAGCCGGGCACGGACCATGCGGGCATTGCGACCCAGATGGTGGTCGAGCGGCAACTGGCCGCTGAAGGCAATATCTCGCGCCGCGATATGGGCCGGGATGCCTTCATCGAACGGATCTGGGAATGGAAAGCGGAATCCGGCGGCACGATCCTGAATCAGCTCCGCCGTCTGGGCGCGTCCTGTGACTGGAGCCGCGAGCGCTTCACCATGGATGAGGGTCTGTCAAAGGCCGTGCTGAAAGTCTTCGTCGAGCTTTACAATCAGGACCTGATCTATCGCGGCAAAAGACTGGTGAACTGGGATCCGCATTTCCAGACGGCGATTTCGGATCTGGAAGTAGAAAACCGCGAAGTCGACGGGCATTTCTGGCGCTTCCGCTATCCGCTGGCCGATGGCTCGACCTATAAATTTCCGATTGCCTTCGATGAGGATGGTCAGGCGACGGAGTGGGAAGAGCGCGACTATGTTGTGGTCGCAACCACGCGCCCGGAAACCGTTCTGGGCGATACCGGTGTCGCCGTGCATCCCGATGATGAACGCTATGCCGGTCTTGTGGGCAAAAAAATCCGCCTGCCGATTGCGGGCGTCGAAATTCCGATTGTGGCCGATGAGCATGCTGATCCGGAGCAGGGCTCTGGCGCGGTAAAAATCACGCCGGCGCATGATTTCAACGATTATGAAGTCGGCCAGCGGCAAAACTTGCCATTGATTAACATTTTTGACCGTGAGGCGCGTCTGTTATCGAGCACGCTGCAAGAATTTTCGTTCGGGCATCGGGCGCCAAACGAGAATGGTGTTCGGATGGCTGACGAATCACTCACGGGCGAATCTGCGTTGGACCGAATTCCGGACGAATGGCGCGGACTGGATCGTTTTGAAGCGCGCGAAAAACTGGTTTCCCGCATGGACGAGCTCGGCCTGCTGGACGGGATCGAAGACAAAAAGGTGCAACAACCCTTCGGAGATCGCTCCGGTGTGGTGGTCGAGCCGTATTTGACCGATCAGTGGTTCGTGAAGGCGGATGTGCTGGCGAGAGACGCGATTGCCGCTGTCGAGGACGGGCGCACGACTTTCCATCCCAAAAACTGGGAAAAGACCTATTTTGAATGGATGCGCAACATCCAGCCCTGGTGCATTTCTCGCCAGCTCTGGTGGGGGCATCGGATTCCGGCGTGGTATGATGAAGCCGGCAATGTCTATGTCGCTGAAAGCGAAAAAGCCGCCGTTGCGCAGGCCGGCGGCAAAGCCCTGACGCAAGACGAGGACGTGCTCGACACCTGGTTCTCTTCGGGGCTGTGGCCGTTTTCGACGCTGGGCTGGCCGGAAGAAACCAAAGAGCTGGAGCGGTTTTACCCGACCTCTGTTCTGGTTACGGCGTTCGATATCATCTTCTTCTGGGTGGCCCGGATGATGATGCAGGGCATGAAATTCATGCGCGATGAAAACGATCAGCCCGTCGTGCCGTTCAAGGATGTCTATATCCACGCGCTGGTTCGCGACGAGCAAGGCGCGAAAATGTCCAAGTCCAAGGGCAATGTCATCGATCCGCTGGAACTGGTCGATGAATATGGTGCCGATGCCGTGCGCTTCACTCTGGCGGCTCTGGCCGCGCAGGGCCGTGATATTCGCATGTCGAAAGACCGCGTTGAAGGCTATCGTAATTTTGGCACCAAGCTGTGGAATGCGGCGCGCTTCTGCTTGATGAATGATTGCCTGCCGGATGCGGGTTTTGATCCGAAGACCGTCAAGCAAACCGTCAATCAATGGCTGCTCGGCGAGGCGGAAGTTGCAGCCAAGGCCGTGGCGACGGGGCTTGAAACCTATCGCTTCAACGAAGCGGCCAGTGCGACCTATCGCTTTGTCTGGAATGTGTTCTGCGACTGGCATCTGGAATTTGCCAAGCCGCTGTTCAACGGCGATGACGAGGCGGCGAAGGCGGAAACCCGCGCGACCACGGCCTATGTGCTGGAAGTGGCGTTGAAGATGCTGCATCCGTTCATGCCGTTCGTGACCGAGGAATTGTGGGCAGAGACGGCGGGCGAGGGTGGCCGTGACAGATTGTTGATCGTCGCTGACTGGCCATTGCTAAATGGTTTGTCCAATCCAGCGGCGCAGGACGAGATGAACTGGCTGGTGAGCCTGATCACCGAAATCCGCAAATTGCGCTCCGAGATGAACATTCCCGCCAAAGCCAAACCGGCCGGGCTGGCCATCGGCGCGGATGCCGCGCTGGCTGAGCGCCTGGCACAGCACAGTGCCCTGATCTGCCAGCTCGCGCGACTGGACAGAATTGGTCCGGCAGAAGAGGCGCCCGAAGGCGCAGCCCAGATTGTGGTTGGTGAAACCACCTATGCTTTACCACTGGAAGGCGTGCTGGATTTCGACGCCGAGCGCTCGCGGCTCGACAAGGAAATTGAAAAAACCGCCGGAGAAATCATGCGGCTGGAAAAGAAACTGGGAAATGAACGCTTTGTCGCCAATGCGCCGTCGGCATTGGTCGAGGCTGAACGCGAAAAGATGGCCGATTATGTGTCTCAGAAAGCCGCACTGGAAGACGCGCGCGCACGATTGGGATAGATAGCGAGATTGCCGGACAGAGCGCCGTTGCCCATGCTGGGTGCGGCGGCCGTGAGCATTGAAAATCCGGCGGCGGGCCAATTTGACCGACGCAACCCGTCGGATTTGCCGGACTGCTTATTCCCGCGACAGTTGTGGTGGGTTTCCAAAAGTTAATTTACGCTTATTGTTAATCTAGGCACAAGAATCAGGGGGTTGCTTTGACTTTAAAGAAAATCTTGGCTGCGGGAGCAGCTGCTGGCGTGTTCGCCATGGTAACGGCTGGCACAGCGAGCGCTCAGTCGGACGCAGATTTGCGTCTGGAATTGCAACGCGCACAACAGCGTATTTTGCAGCTAGAAGGCCGGATTTCGGCTGAATTACCACCCGCAACGAGTGATGGACAATGTTTCTCACGTGTGCTGGTTCCACCGAGCCCGCGGACGATTTCGGAAACGATTATCGTCGCCGAGGCCCGGACGGAAACCATTTTGATCCCGCCGCAATACGAGACCGTCACCGAGCGCGTCCTTGTTGAATCGGAACGCACAGTTCGCCGCGTCATTCCAGCGGAGTATGAAACGCGCTTTGAGCAGGTTCTGGTACGCCCGGAGCGTGTTGAGCGCCGGATCATTCCAGCTCGTTATGAAACGCGGACAGAGCAGGTTCTTATTGAACCGGTGCGGACCGTTCGCCGGGTCATTCCTGCGGAAACCCGGACCGTTACGGAAACCGTGACCATTCAGGAATCTCGGATCGAACCGGTCGTAATTCCGGCACAGTACGAAGAATACACAGAGCAGGTTCTCGTGCGCGAAGCCTATTCAACATGGCAGCCGTCCGAGCCGCTGTATCTCGCTGCAAACTCAAGCGCGTCCAGTTCCGCCGATTTTGCCCGCCAGAATTTCTCGCCTGCAGATCTTCGTGAGCTGCCAACCGGCGAAATTCTGTGTCGCGTCGAAGTGCCTGCGGAATACGAGACTGTCACCCGTACCCGTCTGGTGAGCCCCGAGCGGGTCGTCTACCGGACAGCCAGCGGTGGTACGTCGCCTAACCCGGTTAATCTGCCAGCTGTTACAACAACGGCGACGCGGACCGAGGTCATCACACCGGAACAGGTTGTCGAGGAGGTTGTCCCTGCTCGCTACGAAACGTTGACCACAACAGTTGAGGTCGAGCCTGAGCGTGTTGTTGAAGAAATCCTGCCGGCTGAATATGAAACGGTGGAAACGACCGTGATTGCCCAACCGGAACGCATTGTCGAGGACGTCATTCCGGCGCGCTACGAATCGGCAACGGTCGAACGTATCGTGACACCGGGCCGCGAAGAGACACGGACCATTCCAGCGGTCACGCGTGAAGTTACGCGGGTCAGCTATGATGGCGCCGGAAATCTCGGTTGGCGCGAAGTGTTGTGTGAAATCAATACGACGCCTCAGGCCATTGAACAGATCCAGATCGGTCTGCGCGATGCTTCTTACTACAATGGACCCGTCGATGGCCTGTTCCGCGAACAGACCTATCAGGCGATGGTTCGCTATCAGGAAGCCAATGGACTTGTACGTGGTCAGCTGACCCGTCAGTTCGTCGAACACCTCGGTGTTCCATGGGCGCCTCTGACGGTGAATTTCTACCCGTCCAACTAGGTCTACCCGACCTGGAGAAATCGAAGCCTCGCTCTTTTGAGCGGGGCTTCTTTTTTGCGCCATGCCTTTGAATTTCACTAAAGAAAGGGCGACGCGCGATGTCGCTATTGACGGATCAAGGGCGGTCGCTAGCTTTCCGACATGACTGATTCACAGCCGCTATCGCCGGAAATGGAAGCCATCTGGACAGATGAGCTTTCGCCTTTTCTGTCCGAACGGGAAGATCGCCGGAAATCTGCCGTGAAACACCTGGTTTTCGGCGTTGCTGGCGGTCTTGGACTTGGCGTTATTGCGCTGATCGTGCTGTCGATGATGCTGGTGCCGCATTTCGGCTTCTTTGCGCTTATCGGCCTAAGTGTGCTGGGCGGCGCAGTCGGCGGACGAAAACTCAATGCGTTACGTCAGGAGATCAAAGTCGGTTTGTTGAACCGGCTCGCCCAGGCTTCGGGGATGCGTTACGCGCTGAAACCGTCTGCGCCCGCGCGTTTCAATGTGTTCAGAGAGCACGGCCTGATCCCGTCTTCTCATCGCGACAGTTTTGAAGACCACTTCATCGGCGAACGCCATGGCTCGGTCTTCGAACTTTATGAAGCCAAGCTGGAACAACGCCGCCGCACCAATAAACGCACAACCTGGGTCACGGTTTTTCGCGGTCTTCTGATCCGGGTTGAATTTCCACGCACTGTGGAAGGGGTGACCGTCATTACCCGCGATGCCGGCATTTTCAATGCGCTGGAAGGCTGGGGCCGCAAAACATTCGGTGATCAAAAACTCGAACGTGTGGGGCTTGTCGACCCGAAATTCGAGAAGATATTCGAGGTCTATTCCACCGATCAGGTGATGTCTCGCTATCTTTTGACGCCGACTTTCATGGAGCGTCTTCTGGCGCTGGAAACGGCTGTCAAAGGCAAAAAGGTTCGCGCCGCTTTCGACGAACGTCAGGGCGGCGGTGAGCTGTTGATCGCGGTGGAGACCGGTAATCTGTTTGAACCGGGCAGCCTGTTCAAGCCGTTGGATGACGAAGTGCGCGTGCGCACTCTGCTAAGTGAGATCGAATTGGTGACGGGTATGCTGGATTTGATGGTCCGCCCGCCCGAGCTCGGTGAAAACGTGCTGGCGGAACCGAGCTAGAATTCAAATGTCGCGACCACCGGAACGTGGTCGGAGGCCTTCGGCTTGCCGCGGGTGGACTTGTGGATTTCGACGGATTTGAGGTGGTCGGCGGCCTGCGGTGAGCACAGCAAATGGTCGATGCGGATGCCATTATCCTTCTGCCAGGCGCCCGCCTGATAGTCCCAGAACGTGTACTGGTGCGCGCGACCATCGCAGTGTTCGAACGCGCTGGTGAAACCCTGCCAGAGCAGTTGGCGGTAGGCGGCGCGCGATTCCGGACGGGTGAGGGCATCGCCCTCCCAGGCCGTCGGGTCATGCACATCGGCATCGCCCGGGATGACATTGTAATCACCGGCGAGAATCAGTTTTTCTTCATAGGTGAGGAGTTCTTCGGCGCGCGCATTCAGGCGTTTCATCCAGCCGAGTTTATAATCATATTTCGGGCCAGGGGCCGGATTGCCATTGGGTAAATAGATAGTGGCGACACGGACAACGCCGTCATCGGTTGAGATCACCGCTTCGAGATAGCGGGCCTGCTCGTCCTCGTCGTCGCCGGGAAGGCCGACCACCGTTTCGTCAATCGGAAATTTCGACAGGATGGCGACGCCATTATAGGATTTCTGGCCATGGGTTTCGACATTATAGCCGAGGTCCTCAATCTCCATGCGCGGGAAGTTTTCATCCACCGTCTTGATTTCCTGCAGGCAGACAATGTCCGGCGTAGCCTCACGCAGCCAGTCGAGCACATTCGGCAGGCGCGCCTTGACCGAATTGACATTCCAGGTGGCGATAGTGAGGGGCATGATCAGTCCTGTCAGCTTTAGCTAGGCATCAAAGCCTGTGAATCGGGCGATCTCGTCAAGGTCGGCGCGCGTCGTACGCATGGAATTGAGCGGCGCATCGGGATCGGCATAACCGAGCGCCATACCGCAATAGACCTGCTCATTGTCTGGCAAATCCAGAGCGGTTCCAACGGTTTTCGTGAATCGCGTCCAGGCTTCCTGCATGCAGGTGGCGAAGCCGTGGCCTTCAGCAGCCAGCGTGACGGCATAGATAAACATGCCCAGATGCGCCCACTGATTGGGGTTCATGCGCGGATCGATGGTGAAGAAGAGGCCGACGGGCGCACCAAAAAAGTCGAAATTCTTCAGGACCTGTCCCAGGCGCGCGGCTTTGTCCGTGCGTGCGATGTCCAGAATGTCGTACATCTGCTCGCCAACTGCATAGCGACGCGAGCGATATGGGTCCCAAAGTTTCTCCGGATAGACCGGAAAGGCGTTTTCGTCGCCGAAGGGATCGGATTCCAGCTTGGCTTTGACGGCATCGACGATAGCGTTTCTGGCGTCGCCTGAAACCACATGAACCTTCCAGGGCTGGAGATTGCCGCCTGACGGAGCCCAACGTGCATCATCGAGAATGGCGCGGATCGTTTCTTCTGCGACCGGTTTTTCGAGAAAAGCGCGGGTGGAGACCCGATTCCGGATCGCGTCGGTCACATCCATCAGATCGAAAAACTGACACCGCAGCCGCAGGCGGCCGTCGCATGCGGGTTTTCAATTTTGAAGGTTGCGCCGATCAGATCATCGGCAAAATCAATCACGCAGTCTTCCAGGAAGGGCAGCGACGCACTGTCGATTGCAACTCTGGCGCCATCGCGTTCGAGCATCGTGTCGTCATCGGTCGACGCATTGTCGAGGCCGAATTTATAGGAAAACCCCGAACAGCCGCCACCCTCCACCGATATGCGCAGCATGGCCGCCTTTTCGGATTCAAGAATGGCATTGATGCGCTTGGCCGCGCGTTCGGTCAGTTCAATCTGGGGCGCGGTCATCCGCTGGCTCCGCCTTTTGTTTTAACGCTCTCTGATATATGGACCGCGAATGGAATTGCGCAAACCCTATCTGCGGGGAATAACATGAGTGTCGGTGCCACTGATCGCAGCCGTGCGGCTTTTGCGTGCCATCCTTCGCGCTCGCGCGGACGTGTCTATCCGCAAGCGGACAGCGCCTCGCGCACCGCTTTTCAGCGCGATCGGGACCGGATCATTCACACCACGGCTTTCCGCCGCCTGAAAGAGAAAACCCAGGTTTTTGTTGCGCATGAGGGCGATCATTATCGAACCCGGCTGACCCATTCGCTGGAGGTGGCCCAAATTGCGCGAACCATTGCGCGCGCCCTGAATGCGGATGAAGACCTGACAGAAGCGCTGGCGCTGGCCCATGATCTGGGCCATCCGCCCTTTGGTCATGCTGGTGAACGCGCGCTGTCGACCTGCATGAAAGATTTTGGCGGGTTTGATCATAATGCCCACACGCTGCGCATCATCACCCGGTCAGAAGTGCGGTATGCCGAGTTTGAAGGATTGAATCTGACCTGGGAAACAGTTGAGGGGATCGTCAAGCACAATGGCCCGCTGGTGACGAAAGCCAAAGGCGAAGACCAGTTGGGGTGGGGGATTACAGACTACCCGCACTGGCGCGCGCTGGAACTGGACAGTTTTGCCTCGCTGGAAGCCCAGATTGCGGCGCTTTCCGATGATATTGCCTACAATAATCACGATATTGACGACGGGTTGCGGGCCGGGCTGCTCGATCTCGATGAACTCGCAAAATTGCGCCTGATCGGGGAAACACTGGCACGGGTTCGTCACCGCTACCCGGATGTCCCGGAAGAAATTCTGATCCTTGAAATGGTGCGCGAAC
>BQJI01000017.1 GCA_021604625.1 Hyphobacterium sp.
CGTGAAAAAATTGAAGGCGGGCGATTTGCCTTGCCAGTAATATTCCGCAGCGTGATACATGTCGGCTGTGCCGGTTGCGACAGCATCGAATGCTTCAAATGCACCAACGATTTCGCCTGCAGCGTAAACCTCCACTTCCAGAGATCCGTTTGACATTGCGGTACAGAATTCCGCCACCCGCTCGGCCGCCGTTCCCAGTCCCGGAAAATTTGCGGGCCAGGTCGTGACCATGCGCAGACGCCGCGTGCGGCGCGTCTGGACGTTTGGTGCAGACACTTCGCTTTCCTGACCCTGACTGCAGGCCGTTGCGACAGATGCAGCAGCGATGCTGGCGCCACTCAGAAAAGTTCTACGGTCCATATCATTATTCCCCAAAATCCATTTCGGTCTGGCGACCGAATTCTGTGTCTTCAAAGCGTCGCCATCCTGCTGGCGTCAGAATTTCCAGCGGGCGGTAGTTCGATTTGTAGGCCATCTTGGCGCTGCCCTGCACCCAATACCCCAGATAGACGAATGGAAAACCGTCCTCGCGGGCGCGTCGAACAGCGTCAAGAATGATAAATTTTCCGAGGCTGCGGGTCGCCTGTTCCGGATCGAAAAAACTATACAGAAGTGACGGTCCGTCCCGCAGCCGGTCGAGGAGCGCGGCCGCTCGCAATTTTCCAGCCTCGTCGCGGTATTCGAGCACATCTGTGCGTTGGGCGCCGTCTTCAACCATCATGACGTAATCGGCAAAACTCATCCCTGCCATGTCACCATCTCCGTGACGGCTGTCGAGATATTGCGACAACAGTTCATACTGCTCCATTGTCGCTAGTGCAGGTTCGTCGCGCCTCATCAAATGCTCGTTTGCCTTCAAAACCTTGCGATTGGATCTGGAAAACCTGAAGTCGTTGACTGGAATTCGCGCCGAACGGCAGGCGTCGCATCCTTCACAGGCTGGACGATAAAGAACGGCCTGTGACCGCCGAAAACCCGCATGGGTCAGGGCATCGTTCAGTGCCGGACCATCGCCCGGTTCGAGACGTGTAAATAGCTTTCGTTCCAGACGACCGGGCAAGTATGGGCAAGGACCTGAAGCTGTCAGGTAAAATGGTATTTGCCGGGTCGTGAAGGGATGGGTCACAATCTAGATCGAATCCTTGCTCTGTTTTCGAATTTAACCGCCATGATCAAAGACCGAAATGGACAGCAGCAATAGCTGTGAACACGATCCACAACAGAAATACGAGTGGCCCACCGGCTTTGATATAATCGGCAAATTGATAGTGGCCAGGGCCCATGACAAGCAAATTGGTCTGATAACCGATCGGCGTGGCAAACGATGTGTTGGCCGCAAACAGGACGGTCAAGGCGAAAAGGGTGGGATCCTGGCCCATCTGGTTGGCGGCACCAATTGCGATGGGCGTAAACAGAATTGCCGTAGCGTTGTTGGAAAGTACGTTGGTCAAGAGCGCTATCAGCAGGAATAATACCGAGACCAGTGCAACAGGGCCATAGGGCTCGAATGTCGATACTACCACGCCGGCGATGAAATCTGCCGCTCCGGTGGATTGCAACAGTGTGCCCAGTGCAAATGCCGATCCGACCAATAAATATACGCGCATGTCGACGGCTCGCGCAGCTTGCCGCGAATTCAGACATCCAGCGGCAATCATACCAACGGCACCGAGGATGGATGCGTGTACAATCGGCATGATGTTTGAGGCCGCGGCCAAAATCACGCCTGCAAAAATGATGAGGGCGTAATTGGCGCGCCGGGGGTCACGCAAGTCCGTGGTCGCCCACGCCATCAAGAGCAAATCCCGATCATTGCGCAATCTGCGCAAGGCATCGGTTTTTCCAAATAATAACAAGACATCGCCGGGTTCTATGCGAATTTCGCCCATCTTTTTACGGATCATCCGAGACCGTCTCTGGACGCCGAGCACAACACAGCCGGTGAGGTGTCGAAATCCAATATCCTCAACGGTGCGATTAATCAGGCGTGACCCCGGCGGGATAACCGATTCAGACAACCCCAAACGATCGCCGGGCGATGGATCGTGTTCACCGGGAGCGCTTTGCAAAAGGCCGCGCAAATAATCTGCTCGCGTTGTCAAAAGGTCTGACAAGGTCTTGCGGGTTGCGGCGACGATCAACAGATCGCCTGTCCGCAATTTGACGTCGTCAAAAGGTGGGAGAATGGCTTGCTCCCCACGCTGGATCATCCGAACAGTGATTTCGGGCAAGTCAGGAAACATTCCCGCGACTGGTGCCTGACCACGAAGGGGATGATCCCGGGTGACTTCCAGCTGAGCGATAAATTGTTTGCCATCGCCGCCCGCGATTTCTCGCTCCATTGTCGCCCGTTCCGGCAGTAGGCGCGGTAGAACAAAGGCGACATAGGCGATGCCGAAGGCTGCGAGGATGAGCCCGTATTGCGACGGCTCAAAGAAGCCAAGATGTTCGCCGGTGAAATTTGCGTAACTATCAGAAACCAGAAGGTTTGTTGACGACCCGATCAGAGTCGTCATCCCCGCAAGGATGCAGATATAACTCAGCGGAATCATGATTTTGGAGGGTGACGCCCCCATGCGGCCGGCAACAGCGACAAGAATTGGAATGAACATCACAACGACCGGCGTATTGTTAATGAAAGCGCTGACCACAAACGCAAATATGAATATCGAAAGCAGTGTGATGATCGGACGACGATCATAAGAGGTCAGCAGTTTCTGCGTGGTGCCTTCCATTGCGCCGGTCTGGAAAATACCTTGCCCAACCACCAATAACGCCATGATCGTCAGCAAGGCCGGGTTGGCAAATCCGGCCAGAATATCTGCAGCACCGGGGTTGTTGGATTGCAGCGGGAAAAATTGGAAAAAGACCAGGATGACGGCCACGATTGCCGCCGAGACAACCTCGATGGCAAATTTTTCCCAAACATAAAAAACAATGGCGATGGCAACGAAAGCCATCGCAGCCCACATTTGCCACGTCTCGACGACAGTTTCGAGCATCCCTCACGCCTTGTCGTTCTCGCCCGCCAAAGTGCGGTCTAACCAGACTAGCATGATGTTCGGTGGGTGAGGCGAGCCCTTTTTACGGTGAGTTGTGGATTACCTGTTGAGACCGTGGTCGGGCGCAATCACAGGTGCTTCTCGAAGCAACAAGATTGAAATCCGGCGATTGCCAGCCATGTAGGGATCGTCTGGATAGAGCGGTTCGGATCCTGCGCGACCGACGACTTCAGCGATACGATCATCGCCCAATCCACCTTCCTGCAGGATTGCGCGAGCGGCATTTGCTCTGTCCGCGGACAAATCCCAGTTGGAAAAGCTTGCGCTTGGTGCCGGGCCTGAGTCCGTGTGTCCTGAAACCGCGATCCGGTTTGGTAATTGCTGGGCAATTTCTGCAACGGCACGAAGCAAAACCACTGCGCGTTCATTGGGTTGGACAGAGCCAGGGTCGAACATCGGCCGACCTTCTTCGTCGACAAGCTGAATTCGCAAACCCTCGGGCGTTTCCTCAATGATCAATTGACGCGTCAATTCTGCCAGTTCTGGCATGTTTTGAAGCGATTGACGCAATGACATTTCGGCTGACTGAAATTGTGATCTTTCGCGACGCTCCATCGCTTGCGCCATGGCATCGGCGCTGACCGATCTGGATTGGGCTTCTGATGTTTCCTCGGGTGTTTCCGGGTCATCACGCACGGCATCCGGCGAAAGGCGTTCTATCACTGACGAGGCGCCGTTCGCGCTGCCGCCGTCTTCACCAAGTGCAGTGCCGCTTAATATGCCTCCATTACCGGAGGTTGACGGGCTGACGCTGGCCGGTGCAAAATAATCGGCAATGCCGCGACGTTGCTCCGGCGTGGTTGTGCTGATCAGCCACATCAGCAAAAAGAACGCCATCATTGCCGTCACGAAGTCCGCATAAGCAACCTTCCAGGCACCGCCATGGTGCCCATGGCCAGCGCTTTTTTTGATTTTCTTGATGATGATCGGTTGATCCGAAGCCATCTCAACTCCACCCTGCTTGTTGTTCTTTATCGGTGGAGTATGTCCGAACACGGTTAAGGTCCGGTTTCGAGGCGATTCGGAGATTGTAAATTGTCTGCATCGACCAAATTTCGTGATGCGATGTCGCGTTATCCAACGGGCGTAACCGTCGTCGCCGCTTATCATCAGGGGCGTGCTGTTGGTATTACCGCCAATTCCTTTGCCTCGGTCTCGCTCGAACCTCCACTGGTCTTGTGGTCTGTTGCGCGAGATGCTGAACGTGCGCCGGCGTTTCTCGCTGCAAAGCGCTATTCGATATCTTTCCTAAAGCATGATCAGGCTGACATTGCGCAGTTCTGCGCAGAGAATGACGAATTGCCTGCGGGGAAATGGTCGGAAAACGGCAACGGATTTCCAATCATTGATGGTGCCAACACGATACTCGACTGTCGGCAATTTGCGGTTTATCCCGGCGGAGATCATGACATCATCGTCGGCGAAGTCGTGGGTATATCAGTTGCTGACAACGCGGATGCACTGACATTCTATAAAAGTGCTTATGGGAAGCTGGGGCAGGATTGAACATGGCAAAATGCGCGTTTCTGGGCCTCGGTGTGATGGGTTTTCCAATGGCCGGACACCTCGCGGCCAGCGGGCATGTGGTTTCGGTCTGGAACCGGACCACCGAAAAGTCCCGGAAATGGGGAAAGACGCATAACGGCGTTGTTGCCGTTACACCCGAAGATGCCGTCGCGCACGCTGATTTTGTGTTTCTTTGTCTCGGTGATGATCCCGATGTGCGCGCTGTCGCCGATAAAATATTTCCAGCTCTGAAAAGGGGGGCAGTTCTGGTTGACCACACAACGGCATCGGCCGCGCTGGCGCGGACTTTGTATTCTGAATGCAAGGCGCGCGATGCGGGGTTTATTGACGCGCCGGTTTCTGGTGGTCAGGCGGGCGCAGAGAACGGCCAACTCGCCATCATGTGTGGCGGTGATGCGGATGTATTCGCCTATGTAAAGCCGATCATGGACGTCTATGCCAAAGCAGTCACACTGATTGGTGAAGCGGGTTCCGGACAATTAGCGAAAATGGTCAACCAGATTTGCATTGCCGGTGTAGTCCAGGGTTTGTCCGAAGGATTGCATTTTGCAGAGCAGGCCGGATTGGACGCTGAATTAGTCATTGGTGCGATTTCAAAAGGTGCGGCCCAGTCCTGGCAGATGGAAAATCGCTGGCAGACCATGGTCGAGGGCAATTTCGAGCATGGATTTGCGGCAGACTGGATGCGCAAGGACCTGCGAATTTCGCTGGATGAAGCGCGCGAGAATGGTGCTCGCTTGCCTGTCGCGGCGCTGGTGGATCAGTTTTACGCCGAGGTTCAGGCCATGGGCGGCGGGCGTTGGGACACGTCCAGCTTGATTGCACGTCTGAATATCGCGGATAAACGCTAGATGCGTCTAATCGAGCTCTCATTTCCAGAATCTGTTGATACCCAACCATTGTTGAAGTCGTGTTTGCGTGCGGGACCGCTGGACCACCGGTTGGAGCCGCCGGATGACCGTGGCCGCAGAGTGCTTCGCCTTTATTTCAAAAGCGGTGATGGCCAGGAAGCCATTGACGCCATACAGGGCTTGATGGCTGATACGGTCGATTGGCGTCTCGTGGTCATTCCGATTGAAGCCACACTGCCCAAGGAAGTCGAGGAAGAAGATCCGGAAGCCCGAAAAAAGCGCAAGACGCTGGCGTTGCGGGAAGAGTTGTTTGAGGACATTGCTTCCGGCGCTCAACTGAATCGGGATTTTCTGGTTCTGACGGCATTGTCCGCTGTTGTTGCGGCGCTTGGTCTGAATGCCAACAATGTCGCTGCCGTTATTGGCGCTATGGTGATTGCGCCCTTGCTTGGCCCAATTCTGGCTTTTTCTTTTGCGTCTGCGCTCGGCGATCTGGATCTGATGGTCAAATCCGCCAGAACAGCCATCGTAGGGCTGACGCTCGGCCTGGCCATCAGTTTTGCCCTGGGGATGGCGCTGTCGGTGAATACGTTGAGCGGAGAGCTGGTTTCACGCACCATTGTCGGTGTCGACACCACGGCGTTGGCGTTGGTGTCCGGTGCGGCTGCTGCGTTGTCGATTTCGACCGGCGTTGCCAGCGCTCTGGTCGGTGTGATGGTTGCGGTGGCCTTGTTGCCGCCCTCTGCAGCAATGGGCCTTTATGCAGGCGAGGGCGAGTGGACGCTTGCGGCTCGCGCCGGGCTGATGTTGTCGATCAATGTTGTCAGTGTGAACCTGGCCGCGCTCTTCACCTATCGGGTAAAAGGTGTGCGGCCGCGGACATGGCTGGAGCGAAAATCTGCCAAGCGATCTGTTTTCGTGAATTATGCCGTCTGGGCAGTGTTGATCGTCGCGCTGACAATCGCCGCGTGGCAAGTCGCAATTTATGATGCGAATCTCGCCGCCGTATTGCGTCGTGGATAGGAAAGCCCCGCCAACACTTACGTTGACGGGGCCTTTACGCTGTAACTCGAATTTAACGGGCGATTACTCGCCGCCGGGCATCAGACGCTCAATTGTCGCCATGACGACCACGAGCAATCCGGCTGCATTCAGCACGGCACCGTAATTGCCGAAGATGTTCGTGAGATGCTCGCCTGCCATTGGAATGCTGCCGAGCGCTCCGGCCCCGACATGCAGGAAAATGGCTCCCATCAGCAAGGATTTGCGATGGTCGCCCTTCACGAAATATCCGCTTGCCAGACCAAGGATCGCAAGAATAAGTGCGTCATAGGTACTGATGTCCACGAATGCCAAGACGATGGCTGCAAGGAATGCGACTGCCCAGATGATTTTGTCGAGTGACATGAATCTCCCCTTTTTGTTTTGCTTGTCAGATGACGTAATCGTCACCCGCTGCAGGGCGAGATTAGTTCTTGAATCGAGTAATTGATCAAGAAAAAAACAAATTGTATTACGCCGAACGCTCTTATTTTAAAAAAGGCAGATCGCATTGAACGTGGAATTACTCTTTCTAGTGCTTGATTATAGCGGCGTCGCCTTGTTCGCCTATTCTGGCGGAATGCTGGCTGCGCGTAAACAACTTGACCCGTTTGGCGCGGCGATACTTGGCGCGGTCACGGGGATGGGCGGCGGCACCTTGCGGGATGTTCTGCTGGGGCAATTGCCGGTCTATTGGGTGGATGCACCGGAGTATCTCTGGCTGGCATTGATCGGAGCGCTGGTCGGTTATTACACATCTCCTTGGGCTCAATCGCTTGCGACGCGCCGCGCCGCGCTGGCTTGGGCCGATGCTGTGGGCATGGCGGTGTTTTGTGTCCTTGGTGCCAAAGCCGGATTGGCCGCCGGGTCTCACTGGTCGATCGCGATGCTGACCGGGATAATGAGCGCGGCCTTTGGCGGATTGCTCCGCGACATTATCGTCAACGATGTGCCGCTTGTCCTTCGTGCGGACATCTACGGATTAGCGGCGATGGCGGGGGCGGGCGCGTATGTGTTGGCCATTGCGATGAATGTCGGCACCGGTACAGCCGCTGTGGGGGCGGCCTTGCTGGCCTTTATCATTCGCGGTTGTGCTATTCAATTCAACTGGACTTTACCGCCATTGGGCAAGGTGGGTTAGCGCAGCGTTTCCGCCGCTTTAGGTGCAAAATAGGTCACGATCCCCGCGGCGCCAGCGCGTTTGAACGCCATCAGGCTTTCCATCATTACCCGGTCGCCATCAATCCAGCCATTCGCCGCTGCGGCCTGGATCATGGCGTATTCGCCGGAGACCTGGAAGGCGAAGGTCGGTACGCCGAATGTTTCTGAAACACGTTGGACAATATCGAGATAGGGAAGGCCGGGTTTGACCATCACCATGTCGGCGCCTTCATCAAGATCCATGGCGACTTCGCGCAACGCCTCTTCGGTATTGGCCGGGTCCATCTGGTAGGTCTTCTTGTCGCCCTGCAGCACAGCACCGGATCCGATGGCGTCCCGGTAGGGGCCATAAAAGCCGGAGGCATATTTGGCGGCGTAAGACAGGATCATTGTGTCGGTAAATCCTTCGCTTTCCAGTGCTTCGCGTATGGCGCCAATGCGTCCATCCATCATGTCCGACGGGGCAATCACATCGCATCCTGCTCGTGCCTGAACCAGCGCCTGTTCCACGAGTCGATCCAGTGTTTCATCATTCAACACCACGCCATCATGCAAGACGCCGTCATGGCCGTGAGTCGTGAACGGGTCGAGTGCGACATCGCAGATAACGCCGACATTCGGGGCCGCATCCTTGATAGTGCGAATGGCTTGCGGGACGAGCCCGTCCGGATTGAGCGCTTCGGAGCCGTCAACGTCTTTCTTGGCAGGGTCGATATGCGGGAAAATTGCCATTGCCGGAATACCAAGTTGCTCGGCCCGTTTTGCGGCTTCAGCCAGCGCTTTCAGACCGAGGCGTTCCACGCCCGGCATGGCGGTAACAGGCTCGGTCGGATCAGCTGTATCAGAGACAACCACAGCCCAGATCAGATCATTCACCGTCACCACATTTTCCTGCACCAGTCGGCGGGACCAATCTGTCTGACGTAACCGACGCAGCCGGGTGGCCGAAAAAGTACTCATAATGATCTACCCTCGCAACTTGCCGAAACGTGTGGTCCACGTTAGGGCTTCCGGGACTTTTTCATAATCCGGATGGAGCCTGATTTGCACTTCTCGCTCAATGAAGACCAGAGCCTGATACAGGATGCGGCTCGCAAATTCGCTGAAGATCGCATGAAGCCATTTGCGGCGGAGTGGGATGAGACCAAGCATTTCCCGGAAGATATCCTTCGCGAAGCGGCCGAAATGGGCTTTGCTGGAATCTATACCGGCGATGCGCATGGCGGAATGGGCATGTCCCGTCTGGATGCCTGTCTGACCTTCGAGCAATTATCGCGTGGCTGTGTTTCAACGGCAGCTTATATTTCCATCCACAATATGTGTGCCTGGATGATCGACACGTGGGGCGATGATGCACAGCGCGCCAAATTCCTGCCGTCACTGATGTCGATGGAGCATTTCGCCAGCTATTGCCTGACTGAGCCGGGCGCGGGATCCGATGCCGGATCGCTCCGCACCAAGGCCAAACGCGATGGTGATGATTACATCCTCAATGGCTCGAAAGCCTTCATTTCCGGCGGTGGGCGCTCTGATATCTATGTTGTGATGGCGCGCACGGGCGGTGAGGGGCCATCGGGGATTTCCACCTTCGTGGTCGAAAAAGGTACGCCGGGGCTTTCGTTCGGCGCGAATGAGAAAAAACTCGGCTGGAATTCGCAGCCGACAACTGTTGTGAATTTCGAAGACTGCCGTATTCCCGCGGCCAATCGACTGGGTGAAGAAGGTATCGGCTTCAAGATCGCCATGAATGGCCTGAATGGCGGCCGCGTGAATATTGGCGCGTGTTCACTTGGCGGGGCGGCGGAAGCGCTGGACGTTGCGTCGGACTATGTTCAGTCGCGTCAACAGTTCGGAAAACCGATTGCCGGTTTTCAGGTCACCCAATTCAAACTCGCCGACATGGCAACTGATCTGGAAGCTTCGCGCCTCATGCTTTATCGCGCGGCCGCCGCGATTGATGCCAAAGATCCATCCACGCCAAAACATTGCGCAATGGCCAAGCGTTTTGCGACTGATGCCTGTTTTGATATCGTCAATCAGGCGCTGCAACTGCACGGTGGTTATGGCTATCTGAAGGATTATCCGATCGAGCGGATTTTGCGGGATTTGCGGGTTCACCAGATCCTGGAAGGTACGAACGAAATCATGCGCGTGATCATCGCCAAGGATGTGATGAAGTAATGACTGGCGGCAGTCCCGCTGACTTCGACGCTGCGCTTGCCGCCGTGCAGGCGTATCTTTCCTGTGTCATGGCGCCGGGCGTGGCGGGTGTCGACGATTTACGAACACTAAAAGCATCGGCCGATGAGATTTGCCGTATCGCGCGCGTAATCAATTTGCCGGACTTGCTCGAAGACCGAGAAGACGTGCCGCCATTCGCGGAACCCGATTTTTCAGTGTTGGAGGATCGTTTCGCAACTCTGGGCGAGCTGGCCATGCCCGGCGTTGATCCTTGGGTCGATATCCACCATCCGGCGTGCGATTTTTGCAGGGTTGAAGCGTTTAACGATGCGGGCCGAGCGCTCGAAGCGGAATGGGAGTTCAAATTCCGCTTTACCACCCATCGGGGTATGCATCTCGCTTCGCTTCGCATACCCCTTTTGAACGCAATCAGGATGCTATCGCATGAGTGATGAAATCATTGCCCGCAAGGTTGGCCAGATCGGCCGTATTACGCTGAACAGGCCTAAGGCGCTCAATGCGCTTTCGATGGACATGGTGACAGCGATGACCTCGGCGCTGCTCGCCTGGAAAGATGATGATAGCGTCAAGGCAATCGTCGTTGATGGTGAGGGTGACAAAGGGTTTTGTGCGGGCGGTGATATCCGCATGCTGCATGATAGCGGCAAGGCGGGCGGAGCCGAAGCCTGGCGCTTCTGGCATGACGAGTACCAGCTCAACACGCTGATCAAACATTACCCCAAACCCTATGTGGCGCTGATTGATGGCATCACGATGGGCGGCGGCGTGGGGATTTCCGTTCACGGCTCGCACCGTGTGGCGGGGGATCGCACCATGTTGGCCATGCCCGAAACCGGCATTGGATTTTTCCCGGATGTTGGCGGCACGTATTTCCTGCCGCGCCTTGCCGGAGAAATCGGTATGTGGATGGGCCTGACCGGCGCGCGGTTGAAAGCGCCTGATTGTGTCGCGACCGGAATTGCGACCCATTACACACCTTCGGCAGAACTGCCTGCACTGATCACGGCTCTGGAAAGTGCTGATCTGAGCGATGGCGAGCGGCTGGAGATTATTCTGGAAGAACATTCAGGTGATCCGGGTGATTCCGATCTGGCGATGACGCGGGGATTGATTGATGCGGCATTCACCGGAAATGATGTCGCGGCGATGGTCGCGCGTATTTCGGATGCCGGAGACGTCTGGTCTCAAAAACAGGCCAAAATCATTGCTACAAAATCACCAACGGCGCTGAAATTGACTTGCGCCGCGATCCGTAGCGGGGCGGACAAATCCTTCAAAGAGGTGATGCGGCAGGAATTGCGCCTGTCTACACGTTGTCTCGGCGGTGTCGATTTTTATGAAGGCGTCCGCGCCGTGATCATCGACAAGGACAATACACCCAACTGGTCACCTGCGACACTGGACGGCGTTGATGACGCCATGATTGAGGCGTATTTCAAACCGTTGGCCGCCGAACAAGAGCTGACGTTTCTGGGAGATGAGACATGACCATGATTGCATTTATCGGACTGGGCAATATGGGCTCGGGCATGTGCGCCAATCTAGTGAAAGCCGGTCATGATGTGCGCGCTTTTGATCTCAGCGCTGATGCGGTGAAACGCGCTGAAGCGGCAGGCGCCAAAGGTGCGCCAAGCGCCGCTGAGGCGGTTTCTGGGGCGGACGCCATAGTCACGATGCTACCCGCCGGCAAACATGTGCGGGCGGTTTATGAAACTGCTATTTTCCCTAATGCCTCTGAAGGCGTGTTGATGATGGATTGTTCCACCATTGATGTCGCAACCGCCAAATCAGTGGGTGAGGCGGCGGCGGCCAAGGGTTTTCTGTTTGTTGATGCACCGGTATCGGGCGGCGTTGCTGCAGCGGATGCCGGCACGCTGACCTTCATGGTCGGCGGACCAGAAGCGGCTTTCGAACAAGCTGAGGAATTCCTGTCCATCATGGGCAAGGCGGTGATTCATGCCGGCGACCCTGGAACCGGGCAGGCCGCTAAAATCTGCAACAACATGCTGTTGGGCATTACCATGATCGGAACGTGTGAAGCTTTCGCACTGGCCGAAAAACTGGGTCTGGACCAACAGCGCTTCTTTGACATTTCGTCCAAAGCGTCCGGGCAGTCCTGGTCAATGACCAGCTATTGCCCTGTACCCGGCCCGCTTGAGGCTTCTCCCGCCAATCGTGATTACAATCCCGGTTTTGCGACAGCGATGATGCTCAAGGACTTGAAGCTGGCAATGGACGCCGCGGCAACATCCGGAGCGACCACGCCTTTGGGAGCCCAAGCGGAGGCGTTGTACGCGATGTTTGACGGTCTGGGTGGGCGAGACAAGGATTTTTCCGCCATCTACAAACTGCTCCAGGGTAGCTGGAGCAAGGCATAACCGGTTTTTTAACCTGTTTGGTTTACCGTCACCCAAAATATAAAAACGTATCTGGGTGGATTGGAGAACCGACATGGCACTGGCTGAAAGCCTGACGCCGGCCGCAGAAATGCGCGCGGATTATCTGGAATTATTGCAACGTGTGGAGCGCCTTCATCGGCAGCTTCTCGATGTGGTCAAAGACGAACTCGATCGCGAGCACCTTCGCGATCTGACGAGCGTACAGGCGCTTTTGATCTATAATATCGGTGATCAGGTGTTGACAGCAGGCGAGTTGAAATCACGCGGTCATTATCTGGGTTCAAATGTTTCCTATAATCTGAAAAAACTGGTCGATCTTGGTTTTGTGAACCAGCAACGATCCAGCGATGATCGACGGACGGTGCGTATCAGCCTGACGGAATCCGGTCAGGAGGTCTGGGACCGCCTTGTCGGATTGTTTGCGCGGCAATCATCCGCACTCGAGCCGTCGGGTGGTTTGAATACCGACACCGTTGAGGCAACCAATGTTGCACTTGGGCGTCTGGAGACGTTCTGGAGCGATCATATCCGTTTCCGGCTGTAATTTTTTCGCCTGCGTCCTTTGGTCCAACTCGCCAAATTGACTGAATTGCTGCATTAGTGCCGTAGTTACAGACGTGCACCAAAGCAGCAGGCCAATGACTGATTATCAAAACGCTTTCAATTCCGCGGTTTCACGTGTTCGCGCAGAGGGTCGCTATCGCGTCTTCGCCAATCTTCGCCGATATAAAGGCCAGTTTCCACTCGCGCGCTGGCGGACTGATGATGGTGATATTCGCGATGTGACGGTCTGGTGCTCAAATGACTATCTGGGTATGGGGCAAAAACCCTGCGTTACAGAATCCATGAAAAACGCGATTGATGACGTTGGCGCCGGCGCCGGTGGAACGCGGAATATTTCAGGCACAACCAATTATCATGTCGAGCTGGAACGGTCGCTGGCGGACTTGCACAACAAGGAATCGGCGCTGCTTTTCACGTCCGGCTACATCGCCAATGAAGCCACGATTGCGACACTCGGAAAAATTTTACCGGGCCTCATCATTTTTTCGGATGCGTTAAATCACGCGTCGATGATTGAAGGCGTCAAAGGTGCGAAATGTGAAAAGCATGTTTGGCGCCACAATGATGTTGCCCATCTGGAGGAATTGCTGCGGACCGTGCCTGCGGATGCGCCAAAACTGATTGCCTTTGAATCGGTCTATTCGATGGACGGAGATATTGGTCCGCTTGAAGCGGTTTGTGATCTGGCAGAAAAATATAATGCCCTGACTTATCTTGATGAAGTCCACGCTGTCGGACTGTACGGGTTGCGCGGCGGCGGCATTGCTGAACGCGATGGCCTTCTTGACCGCATTGATATTGTTGAGGGAACCCTCGGGAAAGCGTTTGGGGTCATGGGGGGGTATATCGCCGCAGATTCAAACGTGGTCGATGCCATTCGTTCGTGGGCGCCCGGTTTTATATTCACCACATCCTTGTCACCTGCGCTGGCTGCCGGAGCTCGGGCAAGCGTTGAGTATTTGAAATCGGCGCATGAATTGCGCGAAAAACATCAGGAACGTGCTGCAACGCTGAAACAAAGGATGCGCGACGCCGATTTACCGGTCATGGACAGTGTCACCCATATTGTACCTTTATGGGTTGGCGATCCGGTATTGTGTAAACGGATCACCGATGCGTTGCTCGACGATCATGGTATTTACGTTCAACCAATCAATTATCCGACAGTGCCGCGTGGTACAGAACGCCTTCGATTCACCCCGTCGCCGGCGCACACAGATGAGATGTTCGATGAGCTCATCGATGCACTTCAGGAAGTCTGGGTGCGGTTCAAAGCGCGGCGCGTCGCCTGACTTTGTTAACCAACCCGATTGCCGCCCTTGCGGGTCGCGAGGTTATCTACGAATTCGTGGAAATTGATAAAATTGTTCGGGTGGCCGCTATCGATGTCGCAACCGGCGCCGAGGTTGTGATTCAGTCGCCACGTACAGCCAGCCAGCTCGAAATGAAACGCGTGGCGGGTGCAAAGCTGGCGCGAAAACTTGGCTTGGTGCCGCAAAAGAAACGGCCGGACGATGGAACGCCCGGCCGTGGTAAAAAAATTTGAGGCAGATTTATTTGCGCTTGCGGCCACCGCGTCCGAGGCCAATATCTTTGGCGAATGCCGAGCGTTTGCGCGAGTAAGCGGGTGCGACCATCGGGTAATCCGACGGCAGGCCCCATTTCCGGCGATATTCATCCGGAGACATATCAAACTGGGAGCGAAGGTAACGCTTAAGCATTTTCAGTTTTTTGCCGTCCTCGAGACAGATAATGTAATCATCGGTGACGGACCGCGAAACCGGTACGGCGGGTTTGGATTTCGGTTCGGCCTTGGCGCTGGAACCGCTGATTTCGCCCATCGTGCCATGGATGGAGCGAATTAAATCGGGGATGCTGTCGGCCGGAACAGAATTGTGGGTCAGGAAGGATGCGACGATGTCTGTCGTCATTCTGAGAATTTCTTCCTGATCGATCGCGGGGAGGGCTTCTTCTGTCATAATGGCTCCAGTTAACTTGTATTGTGTTTGACCCAAAATAGTCGATAGCGTGTATTTAAATACTAATATTCATGTTGCAATAGAATGTATGAAAAAAGCGCACCCAATACTTCAACTCGAAACGCTGCATGACATGTAACTCGTCAGGCGAGTTTCGTTGTCATGGACAAGAATGCGACCTAACACTGAGATGTCATTGCGTTGCGTTTCAGGAGCTCAGGTCGTGCAATCAGAATTTTTCAACCAGCCATTAGCCTCATCCGATCCCGATATCGCTGTCGCTATCGGCAAGGAAATTCGGCGCCAGCAACAACAAATCGAGTTGATTGCGTCGGAAAACATCGTGTCACGCGCTGTTCTTGAAGTGCAAGGATCTCCGCTCACCAACAAGTATGCGGAAGGCTTCCCCGGAAAACGCTATTATGGCGGATGCGAATATGTTGACATCGCGGAAGACCTGGCACGTGACCGGGCGAGAGAATTGTTTGGCGCGGCCTATGCCAATGTTCAACCGAGTTCCGGCAGTCAGGCCAATCAGGGCGTCTTTCTGGCCTTGCTGCAACCCGGTGACCCCATTCTTGGAATGAGCCTGGATGCAGGTGGTCACCTGACGCATGGTGCGAAGCCCAACGTTTCCGGAAAGTGGTTTGATGCCCATCATTATGGTGTCCGCCAGGAAGATGCACGGATCGATTACGACGCGCTCGAAGCGCAAGCAAAGGAAGTGAAGCCAAAACTGATTATTGCCGGTGGATCTGCCTACCCCCGGACCATTGATTTTGAACGTTTTCGGGCGATTGCCGATGAAGTCGGTGCCTATCTGATGGTGGATATGGCGCATTTTGCCGGACTGGTCGCTGCGGGAGAATTCCCCAATCCATTGCCGCATGCCGATGTTGTAACCACGACCACGCATAAAACGCTTCGCGGGCCGCGCGGGGGCATGATTTTGTCGCGTGACGAAGCCTTGGGCAAGAAATTCAATTCGGCCATTTTCCCGGGCATGCAGGGCGGTCCGCTCATGCATGTGGTAGCCGCGAAAGCTGTCGCATTCGGAGAAGCCCTGCGTCCCGAGTTCAAATCCTATATCCAGTCGGTTGTTAAAAACTGCCGGGTGATAGCGGAGACGCTGACAGAAGGTGGTTACGAGATCGTCTCGGGCGGTACCGATTGCCATTTGGCGTTGGTCGATTTGCGCCCGAAATCGTTGACCGGTGATATCTCCGAGAAGGCATTGGAGCGGGCCTTCATGACCTGCAACAAGAATGGCGTCCCGTTTGACCCCGAAAAACCGATGGTGACATCCGGATTGCGAATCGGATCACCGGCAGCAACGACGCGCGGGTTCGGCGAAGAGGAGTTCAAACAGGTCGCTGAGATGATGATCGAAGTTCTGGATGCATTGGCGGAAAACCGGTCTGGAAACAAGCAGGTGGAAGAATCGGTGCGTGAAAGAGTTCTCGAACTGACGTCGCGCTTTCCGATTTACCCCGAGCTGTCATAGACTAGCTTCATGCGTTGTCCCTTCTGCAGTCATCCAGACACTCAGGTGAAAGATTCCCGACCGGCCGAAGATGGCGGTGCCATTCGGCGTCGGCGGTCCTGTCCCAGTTGCTCCGCACGTTTTACAACGTTCGAGCGGGTGCAATTGCGGGAATTATCTGTGGTTAAAAGGAATAACCGCCGGGTGATTTTCGACCGGGACAAACTGGCACGTTCGGTCGCTCTGGCTTGCCAGAAAAGAAATATTGATCCCGATCGCGTGGATCAGATGGTCTCCGGAATTGTACGGCGACTTGAAAGCTCCGGCGATTCTGATGTGACATCAGATGCGATCGGCGAACTGGTGATGGATGCTTTGAAAAATCTCGATCCGGTTGCCTATGTTCGATATGCCTCTGTTTACAAGGATTTTCGGGAAGCCGATGATTTTCGCGATTTCATCAAGGGCGAACAATTGGGGCCGGCCAAAGACGGCAAGATTGTTCCGAAAAAATGACCGTGTCTTCGACCCGGTGCGTTACGTTGAAGCTCGCGACATCATTGGACGGACGCATCGCACTGTCCAACGGCGTATCAAAGTGGATTACGGGGCCTGAAGCGCGCGAAAGCGTTCACCGCTTGCGTGCGGCGCATGATGTCGTTCTGACAGGTATTGGAACCATTCTGGCGGACGATCCGGCCTTTACAGTGCGCTTGCCTGACCATGATGGACGGCAGCCCGGGCGGGTGGTCCTCGATACGCGGTTACGAATGCCGGCAAACGCGCTGATTCTGGACAATGCTGCGCCAACGATAGTTTTTTGTGGTCATGACATTCCTGCCCACTCAAGGACTGCGATTGAAAACCGTGGCGTCACTGTGGAATCGATCAGCCGGTATGATGGTCCGAGTGTGAGCATACGATCAGTATTGGACCGGGTGCGAGAGCTGGACGGAGACAGCGTCATGATCGAGGCGGGGAGCAAAATCGCCGCCAGCGCACTCTCACATGGATTGGTAGATGCAATTGAATGGTTTCGCGCGCCGATCGTGTTGGGTGGTGACGGATTACCGGTATTTGCAGCGCTTGGTCTTGAGCGGCTGGATGAAGTGCCCACTTTCAGGCGGGTCGGTGTGTCGGAATGCGGCGTTGATCTGCATGAGCGCTACGAAAGAAGGCGGGACTGAATGTTTACCGGAATTGTCACGGCTGTTGGACGTGTGCGGGAGTTGAGCGGACGACATGACCGCCGCATTCTCATCGAGAGTGCGTATGATCCGGATGCCATCGCTATCGGTGCCTCAATCGCACACGACGGTGTATGCCTCACAGTGATCGAAACAAAGAAGCTTGAAGGCGGCGGCATTCATGTAGTCGAGGTGTCGCCCGAAACACTGTCCCGTACGACGCTTGGACGCTGGTCGGAAGGCGACAAGGTCAATCTCGAACGGTCTCTGAAAATCGGTGATGAATTGGGCGGTCATCTTGTGACCGGGCACGTGGATGGCTTGGGAGAGGTCGTTGAACGCATTGACGAAAAAAACTGGAAGAAACTGACGATCCGGGCACCGAAACCACTGGCAAAATTCATTGCTGAAAAGGGTTCAATTACTATCGACGGCGTGTCACTGACAGTAAATTCGGTCGATGGATGCGATTTTGACCTGACGATTATTCCGCACACTGCGGCAGCCACAACTCTGGGAGCGCTGCAAATTGGCGCACACGTCAATCTTGAAGTTGATCTCATGGCGCGATACGCCGCACGTCTGACGCAGGCGGAAGATTGAGGCATGTCCAGCGATACACCGCTTTCCCCCATTGAAGACATTATTGAGGACGCCCGCAACGGACGGATGTTCATTCTCGTCGATGCTGACGATCGGGAGAATGAAGGCGATCTCGTTATTCCGGCCGAATTTGCTTCCCCTGATGCGGTCAATTTCATGGCGCGCTATGGTCGCGGCCTGATCTGCCTGTCGCTTGCGGAGGAAAGAGCCCGGGCGCTCGGGCTTGAAATGATGTCCTCCAATAACAGGACACGCCACCAAACGGCGTTCACCGTTTCCATAGAAGCCAGGGAAGGCGTGACCACCGGGATTTCCGCGCATGATCGCGCCCTGACGATCGCCACAGCCATTCATCCGGCAAAAGACAAGGATGATATCGTCACGCCCGGGCATGTTTTCCCGCTTGTTGCGCGTGATGGTGGTGTGCTGGTTCGGGCGGGTCACACAGAGGCGGCGGTTGACGTATCGCGCATGGCGGGGCTCAACCCGTCTGGCGTCATTTGTGAAATCATGAATGAAGACGGGACGATGGCGCGCATGCCAGACCTTGTCGCTTTTGCCCAGCTTCACGGCCTGAAAATCGGAACCATAGCCGATCTCATTGCCTATCGCCGACGCAATGATTTGTTTATCGAGCGTCGCGCAACAGTTCCGTTCGAGAGCCATTGGGGCGGCGTGTTCAATCTGGTTGTCTATAGAAGCCTGGTGGATGGTTTCGAACATGTGGCATTGATCAAGGGCGCGCCGGAAGCGGATCACCCGACCCTCGTGCGGATGCACAAGGTCAGCTTTGTCGATGACGTGATTGCAGCGACTGGCCCGCGCTCGGCGCTAGTGGAGGTCGCAATGCAAACGCTGGCCCAACATGATGGTCCGGCGGTGATGGTTTTCATTCGTGAGAGCAATTTGAACGCCATTCGCGAACGGTTTGGCGCGAAACCCACAGAACCAGATGATAAACGTGAGGAAAGACGTCTTCGCGAATACGGAATTGGCGCGCAAATATTGACGGATATTGGTGTCAGCGAAATGGATTTGCTGACAACCGCACCGCAAACAATCGTCGGGCTGGAAGGGTATGGACTATCCATACGTGATACCATCCCGCTAGGAGACTTTCAGGAATGAACGGCCAGCCCCGGATATTGATTATTGTCGCGCCCTATTATCGCGAGGTCAGCGATGCGTTATTGAGCGGTGCCGTCGCGGCGTTGCCTGAAGCGGATTTAGAGACCGTGGAAGTTCCGGGCGCGTTGGAAATTCCGGGTGCAATCGCCTCTGCGGTCAAAAGCCGAACCCGTTTTGACGGGTATGTCGCACTGGGATGCGTCATTCGTGGTGAGACCAGTCATTATGATTATGTTGCCGGCGAGTCGGCGCGCGCCCTGATGGATTTATCTCTGGAAGGCATTGCCGTCGGAAATGGCATTCTGACCGTCGAAAACCGTGATCAAGCGATGAAACGCGCCGCCGACAAAGACAAAGGCGGTGATGCCGCGCGGGCCTGTCTGGCGATGATTTCGCTGCGTGAACGTTTTGGTGCCGCGTAATGGAAGTCGTAGACGATTTCGAACGTCAACTGAAACCCAAGCCGGAAGCCCGACTGGCGACCGTACAGGCTTTGTTTCAGGTCGAGCAGGGTGGTGGTTCAGTCGATTGGGTGAAAAGGCAGTTCATCGATTATCGCCTTTCTGAAACCGCCGATGTTGAATTGTTCGAAAAATTGCTAACCGGTACTCACGGAGCGATCAGTTTGGTTGATCCGCAAATCGCGCTTGCCCTGAGCGATAAATGGAAGCTTGAGCGAATTGATGCCACGCTGCGTGCTATTCTGCGATGCGGCGTATTCGAGCTTATCA
>BQJI01000018.1 GCA_021604625.1 Hyphobacterium sp.
CATGCGTTCGATATTCCAGTCATGGTCCGGGTGGTAGAAAACCTGATAATTGATGTTATCGACCTGCTCTTCCAGCAGAGCATATTCTGCCGACATCCAGTTGAAGAAATTCAGGCTGCGATCTTCCATGACATATTCGAAATAATGGCGGCCGCTTTCGACCCAATCACGCTGGAGATAACCCGGCGCAATGACCGTCTGGCCTTCATCGGTCGAAACAATCGTTCTGAAGGAGACGTAATCACTGTCCTGACGGATATAATTGTCATTCCAGCGACTTTCGTCTTCGAGCGGGAAAGCACGATCAATTGGTGGCAAATCCTGTCGGCGACGTGCTGCCGGATTCTGTATCAGGGCACCACGGCTGAATCCGACCGCAGGCGCAAACTCGCCATTATTAAAGAACGTGCCATTGTAATTGACCGACGCCACATTGCCGGAATTGCGGAAACCCGGATTGGTGACTTCCACCTCGAAGCTGAGCGTTCTTTGTTCGCCCGGCTGCATCGGCGTTGCGAGTTCGATTGAATAGAGATTGCCGAACTCGCTTTGCAATTCAGCCTCGTCACCGTCGAGCGATTGCGACATTACATCCGCCGATCCGTAGCTCACCCAGACCACTGGAATGGCGGCCCCTGTCTGATTTTGCAGAATATTGGTGCCGGACACCGCATACCGGCGCTCGGCATTATAGATATCAACGGTGTATTCCACCTCGGTAATGGTCGGTTGCGGGAGGTTTTCGAGCTGCTCGCGCCATTCGCGCTCGTACGCGGCCGTCTGCCGTTCGGTTTGCGGGCCGGTCGTGTAGTCGTTCAAGACAACAGTGTTGTAATAAATCCAGCTGCCGGTCCCGCCGGCAATCACCAGAGAAAGCAGAGCAACCGATGCTGTCGGCGCATTGAAGGCGCCCGGAAGCGCGCGAACGCGTTGCCAAATCGGCGCGAGTGCGCCGCGATTGAACATGACGGCGGCCACCAGGAAAAGGAAGAGCGATATTCCGCCCCAATAGAGATGGTACCAAGTCTGAATTCCCAGGAAATGCCCATAGGTGTTCATGTCCGAATACGGGTTGAGGGACACGAAGGGGAAGAGATAGAGGTTATGGGCGAGGCCGATATTCGGCAGCACAAAGGCCGTGACAATAAACACCACCCCAACTGCGGCTATGCCAATCCATTTATTGTTGCTGATGACCTGAAAGAACATCGCCAGCATGGACAGGAAGGTCAGCGGGATCACCAGATCAATGACGGTTCGGGTTAAATATTGATCCAGCTCCAGATGGGTGTAGCCGCGCAATAACTGCGACCCGATTGTGATCAACACCGCAACGGATAACAGCCCGCCGATAACGACAAACATGCCGACCAGTTTCGCAGCCATGAAAACCCAGCTCGGGGTCGGAGAGGCGTCAACAATCTCCGAAAAGCGGACCGTGCGTTCGCGCCAGATCAACTCCGACGCGTAGTAGATAACCACAACGATCGGGATCAAAACAAAGCCCCCGATCATGTTTGAAAGCACAATCGTCGTAAGCGGGTAGCTCGGCGTTCCATAGACCGGCGACAGGAAGATCAGATTAACGCTGACGAGCAGGACGCCAAGCGCCAGCAAGACCCAGAATGCAATGTTGAAAACAACGCCTTTGACCTCAAAACCAATCCGCGCCCGGAATTGCTGGAATACCCCTCGCTCTGGCGTTGGAGTCGCTTTCGGCAATTCGATTTCCGCCGGAACAAAGGGTGCTTCTGCGCGCCGGACTTTCTTTCCACCAAGGCGCGCATTTCCGCTGCGGAACGAAAATATCAGAACGTTGAATATGAAGAGGAGAATGGAGACGCCCAGCCAGATCAACCGGTTTTGCAAAAATACGCCTTCCATCGGAATAAGGCGCGTATTCTGCTCTGTCGCGGTCCAGTATCGCGTGACATCACCAAGCGCATTGCCTCCAAAGGGATCACTCAGCGCTGCAAGGGTTCTCCATTCCGGCTGCGAATCGAGAAATCCTCCAACTACATTGAAAACGAATAGACCCAGCAAGCCGACCCAGGTGATGACCAGCGAGCGGCTGAGGTTGGCCAACGTAAACAGGATCATGCCAACGATGAACATGTTGGCAACGCCGATCACCAGATAAGGATAGAGATAGTATTCCAGCCGGAACGGACCGATGGACTCGGAATCCACCCACGGCATGAGGGAGCCGACCAGATTGCCCAGCGGCAGGCTGGTGATCACCAGTGCTGTAACGGCGAACCCACCGATAAATCGACCTAACAAATAATCCCGCTCGCGTACCGGCGTCGAGTAAAACAGCTCGAAAGTATTGAAGCTGCGGTCGCGCAGAATTCCACTCGCCAGAAAAACAATGGGGATGATCATCCCGAACAGGGTGAACACCAGAATGTTCAATGAGATGGCGAAGGGTGAATTGGCATGAACGGTTGCACTATCGCCGATCTGGATCTGATCAGAGGCCGCGGCGCCAAACACAAACAGAAAGAATATTGCAAAAATCCAGTAAAATGCCGGTGATTTTATCTGATAGCTAAATTCGAATTTTGCGATTTTTCCGAGCATGATGTCTCTCCCCCTGCCCGGCCTAAGCCGCTTCCGTGGCGTTCTGACCCGCGGAAATCGTCGAGAAATAGACATCTTCGAGATCAGGCGCGACGGGCTCGAAACCCTCATCAGGCGCGGCATCAGCTTGAACATGAATCAGCACCTGGCCCTGGGTCAGGCGGGTAGAGATGACACGGTAACGCGTGCGGTGCTCCGGCAGTTCTGCCTTGGAAATTCGCTTCATCCAGACCTTTCCTTCAAGGCCGGAAATCAGAGCTGCTGGTGCGCCTTCGGCAACGATTTTTCCTTGATTCAGAATTGCCATTTGCGGGCAGAGGTCCGCCACATCTTCCACGATATGGGTTGAGAGAATGACGACGACATTCTCGCCAATCTCAGAGAGGAGATTGTGGAAACGATTGCGTTCTTCCGGGTCGAGGCCGGCCGTGGGCTCGTCGACGATGATCAGCTGGGGGTCACCTATCAGGGCTTGCGCAATCCCAAAACGTTGGCGCATGCCGCCGGAATATGAGGCGACGGCTTTCTTGGCGACTTTAGTGAGGTTGGTCTGTTCGAGCAGGCCGTCTACAACACGCTTACGGTCCTTATTGTTGGAAATACCCTTCAGCACCGCGAGGTGGTCGAGCATGGCGCGAGCCGACATGCGCGGATAGACGCCGAAATCCTGAGGCAAATAACCGAGCTGTGCGCGTAGCTTTGCAGGGTCTTTGAGGACATCAATACCGTTGAAATCAATCGAGCCCTTATCGGCATTCTGAAGCGTGGCGATGGTACGCATCAATGTGGATTTACCGGCGCCATTCGGGCCGAGCAGGCCGTACATACCCTTGGGAATTTCGAGCGACACGTCGTCCAGCGCCCGCACGCCATTGCCATAGGTTTTAGATAAGTTTTTGATTTTCAACATGGTTTGCCTACCATACTCCCGTATGGCACCCCTCGCCTGCTTTGTTCAATCGACCATAGGGGATTTCCCCGCCTGAACGCCAATGAACAAGACTCCATGATCGGGTGGAAGAGGGACTTGTTTGCGGTTCGTCCCGCCTTGATCGACAACTGGTTATTCCGATCCGACCTGCCGACACTGCCGCGGCAGCTACCCTCGTGCAATTCGCGTCGAGGCGGGCTAAGAGACCGGCACGTTCAACCGACCCGCCGGACTTCCCCTAATGTTCGATAATATCCTGACCGACGACTATACGCCGCCCAAGACCTGTACGGTCGAGCGCGTTACCGCCGTGACACACTGGACAGACACGTTGTTTTCCTTCCGGATTACGCGGCCTGACGCCTTCCGTTTCCGCGCCGGTGAGTTCGTCATGATCGGCTTGATGATTGGCGGAAAGCCGGTCTTGCGTGCCTATTCCATCTGCAGCCCGACATGGGATGCAGAACTGGAATTCTATTCGATCAAGGCGCCGGGCGGAAAGCTGACGACCGAGCTCCAGCATATCAAAGTGGGCGACGGGGTTTTGCTCGGGCGTAAACCCACCGGCACGCTGGTTCATGACGCACTGGTCCCCGGTGACCATCTTTATCTGTTTTCAACCGGAACCGGGCTGGCCCCGTTTGCCAGTATTATTCGTGAGCCGGAAACCTATGAAAAGTTCAAGGAAGTCATCCTGACCCATACCTGTCGCACCGGGGCCGAGCTGGAATATGGCAAGCAACTCGTTGCAGATATTCGCAACGATCCACTGGTCGGAGACCTGGTCGGTGACCGGCTGATCCATTTCACCTCGACCACGCGCGATGCCACACAGAACAAGCGCGGGCGGATCACCGATCTGATTCATAATGGCGAACTGGCAGCGGTTATTGGCCGGCCTGACATTGATCCGACCACCGACCGGGTGATGATTTGCGGCTCGGATGCAATGCTGCGGGATTTGAAACAGATCATGCTGGACAAGACTTTCACCGAAGGGTCGAACGCCGCGCCGGCGCAATTTGTCATCGAAAAAGCCTTCGCCGGAGAAGGCGTCTAGCGGACATGACCATACCGCCGCTCCTGACCCTGCAAAACATGGCGCTGACTTTCGGCGTCACGCCGCTATTGCGTGACGCCAGCCTGTCGGTTTCCGAAGGCGATCGCATCTGCCTTGTCGGACGCAATGGCTCGGGCAAATCCACCTTCCTGAAAATCGCCGCCGGGCTGGCCGAAGCCGATAGCGGTGATCGCTTTCTGCATCCCGGCGCCACGGTGCGGTATCTGGAACAGGACCCGGATCTCTCCAGCTGGCCAACAGTGTTTGATTATATCCAGTCCGGCCTGGCGCCCGGCGATGACGAGCATCGGGCGCTGTATTATCTGAATTCTCTGGGGCTGACCGGCGAAGAGACAACCGGCACACTGTCGGGCGGAGAGCGACGACGTGCGGCTCTGGCCCGCGCGCTGGCACCCGCACCGGACCTGTTATTGCTAGATGAACCCACCAACCATCTGGATCTGCCCGCTATTGAGTGGCTGGAGGGCGAATTGAAGTCCTGTGGCTCTGCACTCGTGTTGATCAGTCACGACCGGCGTTTCCTGTCAAACCTGTCGCGCAAGACGCTATGGCTGGATCGCGGCACCACACAGGAATTGAACAAGGGTTTTGCCTTTTTCGAGGACTGGCGCGACGATCTGCTGGAGAAAGAAGTCGAAGAACAGCACAAGCTGTCACGTGAAATCGCGCGCGAGGAACACTGGGTCCGCTATGGCGTGACCGCCCGCCGCAAGCGAAATGTGCGCCGGATGCGCGAATTGTCAGCGTTGAAAAGCCGGCATGAAAATCACGAGAAATCACAAGGTCTGATTTCCATCGAACAGGCGGAGAGTGGAAAATCCGGAAAACGTGTCATTGAAGCCAAAGGCCTCAACAAGAGCTGGGGCGAAACGCCGATTGTGCGGGATTTTTCCATCCGTATTGATCGCGGCGATCGTATCGGGCTTGTCGGCCCGAACGGAGCGGGGAAAACCACCCTCCTCAATCTGCTGATCGGCAATCTGGAGCCGGATAGCGGCGAAGTGCGTTTCGGCACAAATCTCGACCTGGCCACGCTCGATCAGCATCGCGCCGTGCTGCATCCCGACTGGACCGTAAAAGATGCGCTCTCGCCCGGCGGCGACCATGTGATTGTCGGCAAGTCGTCCAAACATGTTGTTGCCTATATGAAGGATTTCCTGTTCCGCCCGGAACAGGCGGGCACGCCTGTCCACGCCCTGTCAGGCGGTGAAAAGGCCCGCCTGTTGCTGGCGCGAACGCTGGCTCTGCCCTCCAATCTGATGGTGCTAGACGAGCCGACCAATGATCTCGACCTGGAAACGCTGGATCTTCTGGAAGATTTCATTGCCAACTATGTTGGTACCGTCATCCTGATTACCCACGACCGGGATTTTCTGGACCGGATCGCCCGCCGCACCATTGCCCCGGAAGGGGAGGGGAAATGGCAGATTTATGCCGGCGGCTATTCCGACATGCTCGCCCAGCGCGGCGAAGACGTGGCCGCCCGCAAGGCGGTCAGAACTTCAACTTCACAAAAGTCAGGCTCTTCCACCGCATCGAAAACCGGCAAGCGGAAAATGGCGAACAAGGACAAGTACGCGCTGGAAAAACTTCCCCGCGAAATCGACGCGCTGACCAAGAAAATCGGGGAGCTGGAATCCGAACTGGCCTCACCGGATTTGTTCACCAGGGACCCGGACCGGTTCAACTCAGCCTCGAAACACCTTGCCGACGCCCAAGCCGCGCTGGATGACAAGGAAACACAATGGCTGGAGCTGGAAGCCCTGCGTGAAGAAATCGAAGCCGAAACTGCAGAAAGGTAACTGGGGCGACTGACGGGGTTTGAACCCGCGACCGCTCGGATCACAACCGAGTGCTCTACCAGCTGAGCTACAGCCGCCACAAAGTTAAGGAGGCGGGTTATAGAAGGCCTATATGCCGCGTCAAGCACGTGCGAGTATGGACAGGCAGGCCCTTGCAGCGCTATCGCCTGTTCCGCGCCCACAAGAAGAGAGCTTATCGCCTTGTCCGACAAATCAAAACCCGTCGCCAAAGCCCGCGCCATCAGCGGATTTCCTGAATACACACCGGAGATTCGCCGCGCCGAATTGCGCTGGATTGATGCGATTCGCGAGACATTCGAGCGCTATGGCTATGTGAATATTGAAACCCCGTCCGTCGAAGAGGTCGAGACGCTCGCTGCCAAGGGCGGCGATGTCGATAAGGAAATTTATGGTCTGCAACGCCTCAATGCCGAAGGCGAGGATAAAGGCGCTCGACTGGCGCTCCACTTTGACCTGACAGTGCCGACGGCACGCTATGTCGCCCAGCATTTCAATGAGCTGACCTTCCCGTTCAAACGTTATCAGATCCAGCGCGTCTGGCGCGGTGAGCGCCCGCAAGAGGGCCGCTTTCGCGAATTTCTGCAATGCGATGTCGATGTCATCGATCAGGACGGAATTTCGCATGATTTCGACGCTGAAATCCCCTTGATTGCCTTGCAGGCCCTGAATGCGGTTGGCGCTGGCCCCATTCGCTTCATGATGAATAATCGTAAGATTTTGATCGGTTTTTATGAAGGCCTCGGCATCGAGAAGGCCGGAGACGTCATTCGGGTGGTCGACAAGATCGACAAGCTTCCGGTGGAAGAAATCGAGCGAATCCTGGTCGAAGAATTGGGTTTGCCCGCTGACGCAGCAAGGGCCTGTCTGGCGCTGGCGCAAATCCGGTCGACCGATAACAGCTTTGCTAACGATGCCCGAAAACTGGGCGTTGAAAACACATTGTTTGAAGAAGGTCTCAGCGAACTCACCACAGTCATGGACCGGCTGAATGCGGCGGATATCGGCGACAGCGTGGTTGAAGCCAATCTCGCCATAGCGCGCGGCCTCGATTATTATACCGGTGTTGTCTATGAGGCTCAGCTTATTGATTATCCGGAATATTCGACGATCTGCGCGGGCGGGCGCTACGCCGATCTGGTGGGTGCCTATATCAAGCGTGATCTGCCCGGCGTCGGTATTTCCATCGGTTTGACGCGGCTTTTTGCCAAGCTTTTGAAAGAGGGCGAGATCAAGCCTGAGCGCGCTTCGCCGACGGATGTCCTGATTGCCCGCTTTCCCGAAAATGACGTGCTGGAGCTGGATGCAATTGCCAATGCCCTGCGCGGACGCGGCATCAATGTCGAGGTTTATCACGAGGCAACGAAACTGAAGAACCAGTTCCGCTACGCCGAACGCAAGGCTATTCCCTATCTCTGGTTTGCTGGCGACACAAATGAGGTCAAAGACCTCGGCGCGGGTGCGCAGGCAGAGGCAGACCCCGCAAGCTGGCTGCCCGCACGACTGAAAACCTGATGAAACGCCTCGCCATCATCGGACCCGGCAAGGTCGGGCGGACGCTGGCGCGATTGTTTCATGATGCAGGCGTGTTCGAGATTAGGGCGCTGGTTTCGCGAAGCGCCGAGACGGCGGCTGAGGCGGCCGCCTTCATCGGAGCGGGCCAGGTGAATGGTGATCCGGCAGACGCCGATATCATTCTGATGGCCGTTCCGGATCCTGAGCTGGCGCAAGCATTGGCCCGCCTTGCCCTGTGCGATCTCAAACCGGGCACGATCATCGCCCACACATCCGGCGCGCTGGGACCGGAGGTGTTTGCGCCCCTGGCCGGGCTGCCCGTGCGTTGCGCCTGCGCTCATCCGGTGAAAGCCTTTTCCGACCCGGCCCGATCTGTAGGCACCTTTGCCGGCACGATGACTACGTTGCAGGGCGTAACCCCGGCATGCGATGAATTGCGCGAAGCGTTTGCGGCTATTGGCGGCAAGACGCTGGTTTTGGCCGATGATACGGACCGGACGCTCTATCACGCCGCGATTGTCTTCATGGCCAATCATTTGCCGACACTGGTGCAGGCGGGTCTGGAAACGTTTGAACAAGTCGGCCTTTCTCGCGAAGACGGCCTCGCCATCTCCGGTCCCATTCTACGCGACACGCTGGAAGCTGTACTGGAGAGAGGCCCGGCGGCGGCACTCACCGGCCCTGTTGCGCGCGGCGATGCCGAAACCGTGTCGCGGCATCTGGAAAGCCTGAACGCCATCGACGGTGATCTGGGCGCGCTCTATGCCGCCCTCGCCCGAGCCACGGCTGATCTTTCCGCCGAGAAGGGTGAAGCGTCTGTTGAGGGGCTACTGGCGATACGAGAATTGACGACGCCCAAAACCTAGCGTCATACCGGACAATCGCGCCCGCGGTTGATCCGGGACCCATGCGGGAACATAGCCGTCACGGAATGGGTCCCGGGTTCACGCCTCCGGCGCGCCCCGGAATGACGTATTCAGCCTGCTTCGAGGCTTTTCTACGAAAAGCACTTCAGCATGAGGTAGGTAAGAAAGGTCTAGCCCGCCTTCTTCACCGACAATTTCGCGGTTTTGCCGGTCAGCTTGGCTTCGGTGGTGAAGCCGTCGCCCAGCGTCGCGCTCAGCTCAACCGCCAGCGTTTCAGATTTGATCATCTCGCCATGGGTTTTAATGGCGGCGACAACGTCCGCATCGCCTTGGACGCCCAGAACAATCCGGTCGGAAACATCCAGATCAGCTTCCTTGCGCGCGGTCTGAACAGCGCGAATGAGATCGCGGGCCAGGCCTTCGCTTTCCTGATCTGCATCGACGGAGACATCCAGAACGGCCGCGCCGATTTTATCGAAGGGTTCGGCGGCGGTCCCTTCCGCGCTTTCAAGGCGCATCTCGAAATCATCGACGCTCAGTGTTTCACCCGCGACTTCGGCCGTGCCGTCGTCATTGAGCGTAAATTCACCCTGACGAGAAGCGGCCATGACGTCCTTCATTTTCTTGCCGAGACGGCGACCGATGACCGGGTTCACCTTCATCTGAAGCTCGCCATATTTAGACAGGTCTTCCGCAAAAATGACATCACGGACATTGACTTCATCGGCGATCAGACCGGCATAGGGTTTCAGGCTCATCGCTTCCGGGTGAGCGACGACCAAAGATTTCAACGGCAGCCGCACCCGCAGGCGGAAGCGTTCGCGCACGGCCAAGGTGGCCGAACAGGCTTCGCGAACCCGGTCCATTGCCGCGACCATGTCATGGTCCTGCGGGAAGAGATCGGCGCCGGGCCAAGTTGTCAGATGTACCGAGCGCTCACCGGTCAGACTCTTGTAGAGCTTTTCCGCAATGATTGGCATGAGAGGGGCGACAATCTGCGAAACGCGCACCAGAACCGTATAGAGCGTATCGAAAGCCGCAGCTTGCGCGTCCGGATTATCGCTTCCCCAGAAACGGGCGCGCGAACGACGGATATACCAGTTGGTCAGCGCGTCGGTGAAGGCCTTGGTTTCGCGGCACGCCCCTGGCACATCATAGGCGTCGAGGCGCTCAGCCACGACAACCGCAAGTTCGCCCGTCTTGGTCAGGATATATTTATCCAGCGCATCGTCGGCTTTGGTGACGAGTTGCGGCGTGCGTTCCTCCAGATTCGCATAGAGCGAGAAGAAGGAATAGGCGTTCAAAAGTGGAGAGATCGCCTCGCGTTGAACGGCTGCAACTTCGCGCCCCTCTTTCGGGACCAGCAAATCACCGCCGGTCAGAACCGGTGAAGAGATCAGGAACCAGCGCATCACGTCCGAGCCGTATTCGTCGAAGAATTCGAGCGGGTCAGGATAATTGCGCAAACGCTTGGAGAGTTTCTGGCGATTTTCGTCCAGAACGACGCCATGACAGATCGCGGATTTGAAGGGCGGGCTATCGAACAACATCGTGCCCAGCACCATTAGCGTATAGAACCAGCCGCGCGTCTGGGCGACATATTCCACGATGAAATCAGCCGGGAAATTGCCTTCAAACCAGTCCTTGTTTTCAAACGGGTAATGGACTGCTGCATAAGGCATGGAGCCGGATTCAAACCAGCAATCGAAGACGTCCTCGACGCGGCGCATCATGGACTTGCCGGTTGGATCGTCCGGATTGGGGCGCACTAGTTCATCGACATAGGGCCGGTGCAGATCAGTGACCTCTGTGCCGAAGTCAGCCTGCAATTCCTCGATCGAACCATAGACATCGACGCGCGGGTAATTGGCATCGTCAGACACCCAGACCGGAATCGGTGTGCCCCAGAAGCGCGACCGGGAGATATTCCAGTCCTGCGCATTGGCGAGCCAGTTACCGAACACGCCATCCTTTACATGGCCAGGCGTCCAGTCGATCTGTTGATTCAATTCGACCATGCGTTCGCGGAATTTCGAGACTTCCAGATACCAGCTCTCGACCGCCTTGTAGATGAGCGGTTCGTCGGTGCGCCAGCAATGCGGATAATTGTGGTCGATCGTGTCGTGACGGATGAGTTTGCCCTCATCCTTCAATCGCTGGGTGATCGGCTTGTTGGCATCGAAGACCAGCATGCCTTCATAGTCGGATACGGCGCTGGTGTATTTGCCTGTGTGATCCACCGGCACCACGACACCGATACCCGCTTCGCGGCAGGCAGCGAGATCGTCCTCACCAAAACCCGGTGCCATATGCACAATCGCCGTGCCATCCTCGTCAACGACAAAATCGCCGGACAAGACCTGAAAGGCATTTTCCTGATTGATGAAATAATCGAAGGGCGGGGTGTAGTGCAGGCCTTTCAACTGGGTGCCTTTGACCTCGCCAAGCTTTGCATAGCCTTCGAGTTCTTTCTTGTATTTTTCAAGACCGTTCGCTGACAGGACGAGCTTGTCCGAACCATTGCCCATCACCGCATAGGAAATGTCTTCGCCCACAGCGATGGCGAGGTTGGACGGCAGGGTCCAGGGCGTCGTCGTCCAGATCAGAACGCGCGCATTCTCCAGCAATCCCGTGCCATCGGTCAGCGGGAAAGCGACTGTAACCGCCGGATCGGTGCGCATGCGATAGGAATTATCCAGCCGGGTCTCGAAATTGGAGAGCGGCGATTCCACCGCCCAGCTATACGGTACGACGCGATAACTCTTATAGACCAGCCCCTTATCGTAGAGCTGTTTGAACGCCCAGATGCAGCTCTCCATGAAGGAGACATCCAGCGTCTTGTAATCATTTTCCATGTCGACCCAGCGGGCCGAGCGACGGATATATTCTTCCCAGTCCTCGGTGTAACGCAAAACGGCGGTGCGGCAGGCGTCGTTGAATTTGTCGATCCCAAGGTCCAGCACGGCTTTGCGACCGGAGACACCGATTTCCTTTTCGGCTGCCAGTTCTGCCGGCAGGCCGTGCGTATCCCAGCCAAAGCGGCGCTCGACGCGTTTGCCCTTCATGGTTTGAAAGCGCGGAATGACGTCCTTCACAAAACCCGTCAGCAGGTGGCCATAATGCGGCAGGCCATTGGCGAAGGGCGGACCATCATAAAACACGAATTGATCGTCTTCCGGACGGCTCTCGACCGAGGCTTCGAAGGTTTTGTCCGCATCCCAGAAGCCGAGAATTTCCGTGTCGATCGCCGGGATGGACATGGGCGACGGGAGAGAGGGAAATTTCCGGGTCATAGGCGCTACCATAGGCGTGAATTGGACAGGGTTTGCTTCTTCCACTCTTCGCGAGCGCAGGCAAGCAAGGCCTGCCGATATAGTCGCGAGAGGGGCTGAATGCCAGAGCGCGGTGTTGCTGGAATATTGACCTTCGCGCCCGGCGCTTCACTCTGCGTTTCGAGACAGGGGGATTATATGACCATCGAGACCATTCCACCGCGCTTCGGCCTGAAATTGCGTACCTGGCTTGCCCGACGCATGGCGCGCAAGGTCGCACAAGGGCTCAGCCCGGATGTCGAAATGGAGACCGGGCGGAAAATCATGGATGCGGCGGGCGACCGCATTCCGATGGACAAATCCGTTGTCTATGCCGATGTCCGTCTGGCCGGGCTGCGGACACTGGTCTTTGGTCCAAAACACCCGCGCAAAGGGCAGCTCCTCTATCTGCATGGCGGCGGTTATTGTCGCGGGTCGGCCTATAGCCATCGCCCCTTTGTTTCGCGACTGGCTGCGGTCTTGAACATGAAGACGCGGGCGCCCGATTATCGACTGGCCCCCGAACACCCCTGCCCGGCTGCCATCGAGGATGCGCTGGCGGCCTATCGCGATATGCGCAAGGGGATGGAGGGTCCGCTCATCGTCGCGGGAGATTCGGCCGGCGGCGGGCTGGTTCTGGCACTGACGCTGAAACTGAAAGAGCTGGGCGAAGCCTTGCCCGATGCACTCATCCTTTATTCGCCATGGACAGACCTCACCGTCAGCGGTCCGAATGTCGCGGCGAAAGATGCGACAGATCCGATGTTGAAATCCCATTGGCTGGGGATTGCGGCTGACATGTATGGCGGTGACCTCGGGCTCAATGATCCCCTGTGTTCGCCGCTGTTTGGTGACTTTTCGGGTTTTCCTCCAACATTGATTCAGACCGGTACGGATGAAGTCCTGCTGGACGATACAACACGACTGGCCGAACGGATGGAAGCCGCCGGGGTCAACGTTCATTGCCAATTATGGACGGGGATGTGGCATGTCTTTCCGCTTTTCCAGCCGCTTTTGCCCGAAGGCCGGATGGCCGGTGTGCATGCACGTTCCTGGCTGGATGCGGTCCTGAATGCCTGAGCCTGGCGATCGGCTAAACCGAAAATGAACACAGCCCTCAGACAAGGGTCAGGTGATGACAGGCATGTTTGCGGCTGACTTGATCACGCCGAAACAAAAGGAGCCTGTCATGTCCCGCATAACCACAAAACTTCTACTCTCTGTGGCGGCCGTAGCGGCTCTGTCCGCTGGCGCTGCCGAAGCTCGCTATGATGCCAGCCAGTGCGCGCTCGACGTGCGTGATTCCGGTGATGGCAGCGGTTTCCTGACAGCGACCGCAGCACCGTACTCGCCCGGCCATTACGAACTGACCGCGTACCAGATCACGCCGACCGGGGATATGGACATGTCGCAATCCGGCCCGTTGCGTTCGTATAATGGGCGCTGGACGACGCTGACACGATCCTATCTGACGACGATGTATCGCGGTCCGGCTGCTTATGGTCCGGAAGCCCCGTTTGGTGTGCGCCCGCAGGATCAACGCCTGAATGAAGGCCGGTATGGCGTCGATGTCAGTGTTGCCGCCGAATTGCGTGTCTATGACGACCGCGGTCGCCTGGTGTGCAGCGATGCCGTCAATGCCCATGCGATGCCGCAAAATCCGCCGCGCCGCTCGGCCTATCTGCCGCTCAATCCGCGACGCCTGACATTCAGCCGTTTTGATTACTGAGCCTGTCTTTCCCTCCTGAGTGACTCACGCCCGGCAAATGCCGGGCGTTTTCTTTTGCCACCACCGTTCAAATACCTGAATTGATTATGAATAGCACGATCAGCATTGCCTCATATCGCGTCCAGTAAACCCATCACATAGCCGGTCAAGCAATACCGCTCCGGCCGTTTGACAGGAGACTTAAAATGAAACTTCGTATGATCCTCGCAAGTGCCGTTGCCGTCGCTTCCATCGCCAGCTTTGCCGGTGCTGCTGACGCCCAGTCACGCCGCAATGAAGTGCGCGTGAACCAGTATGGTGTGCAAAATGAAGTGGCCGGCCGTCAGTATGGCTATCGCAACAGTGCATCGCTTCGCCAGAATGGCTATCGGCAACACATCCTGATCATGCAGGATGGTGCCCGTAACGGTACGACCGTCGCCCAGGAAGGTTCATATAACGACGCCTATGTCGACCAGTACGGTCGTCGCAACGAAGCCGTCATCGGCCAGCAAGGCTATAATAATGGCGCGACATCTGTTCAGACCGGCAATAACAACCTGTCGGGCGTCTACCAGATGGGCAATAACAATTCCGCTGTTACCGATCAGGCCGGCAATAACAATACCGGAGCCGTTATTCAGGTCGGGAATGGCAATAGCGGCACGCTGCGTCAACGCGGCAGCGGCAATACCACGCTGATCATCCAGGGCGACCACTACTAGTCGCCGCCCACCTTTATACAGCGCACCCGCCATCCGGCGGGTGCGTTTTGCTATCTGTGACAATCGTTAAAAATAATTCATGCGCCGTTGAATGGACATGTACGGATTCCCCGTTAGCTTCCCGCGACTGAATTAATTTGTTTCGAGGATTGTCATGTTCCGTACCGCTTTGCTGTTTGCCGCACTTCCCCTCACCCTGACCGGGTGTGCCAATATCGTCGCCGGCCCTGGTGGCACGGCCCTCCAAGAAGAACGCGCTCGCAATGCCGAGTTGGCCGAGCAAGGCACAGGGCTTCGTTGCCGCACCATTCGCCAGACCGGATCGCGCGTGAACAGCCGTGTCTGCCTGACTGACGAGGAATGGGAATTGCGCGAACAGGAAGCGCAGGAAGCCCATGACCGTCTGGGCGAGCCCGGTGAACGCCCGCCTTCCTCTGATCAGGGATTTGGCGGCTAAGCCGAACTTCACATTCGAATATCAGAAGAGCCGTCAGCCATGCTGGCGGCTTTTTTGTTGATGAATGCGGTTTTCTTCGAATTGATTGACCGGGCCGACCGGTTCGGCAAGAGTTCAGTCGGGGAGCTCATCATGACAATTCGACCTGTGATACTGGCCGCTATACTCGCTTGTGCGTTTTCGATTACCGCCTGTAGTGACGCGCCGGATAACGCGCGGACGCTGCATCGTGGAAACTCCGATGAGCCGCTGACGCTGGATCCGCATAAAGTTGCAATGCTCATTGAAACAACCGTGATCAATGACTTGTTCGAAGGGCTCTATACTTTATCGGCTAATGGCCGCGCCATCCCCGGACTGGCGTTGACTGCCGACGTCTCTGATGACGGTCTCATCTGGCGTTTCCATTTGCGCGAGACAGTCTGGTCGGATGGCCATCCGCTAACCGCCGGCGACGTCGCGGCCGGCATGCAACGTGCCGTGGACCCAGCCACATTGAACGAAACGGCCTCAAAGTATTTTTTCATCGAAAATGCGATGGAAGTCATCGCCGGAGACCTGCCTCCTGACAGGTTGGGCGTAATCGTGATTGACGATCTCACGCTCGAAATCCGGCTCGATTATCCGGTGCCCTATGTAAGCGATTTTCTGGCCTATAATAGCTACCCATTGCCCCGCCATGTTTTTGACGTTGTTGGTGATGCCTGGGTTAGGCCCGAGCATATGGTGACAAATGGGCCGTACACGCTGACGGAGTGGCGTTCGGTGAACTTTATCGAGCTGTCCGCAAATCCCAATTTTCACGCAGCCGAAACGCTGTGTTTTGATACGGTGTTTGTCTATCCAACGACCGACAGGGGCGCAGCGGAGCGACGCGTGCGAAGTGGGGAACTGGATTTGAATGTGGATATTGAGCCGTCAAATATCGGCTTCCTTCGCGCCAACCATCCTGAATTACTGCACGAATCCGGCAGTTTCAGGGCTGACGACTTCTTGTTCAACACAACTCGTCCGCCATTTGATGACGCGCGAGTGCGTCAGGCTTTTTCACTGGCGGTAGATCGTCGGTTTCTGGCAGAAAATGTGCTGGGAGGTGCGGTTGAACCGAGTTGGCGCATGATTGCTCCGGCCCTGCCCGGTACAGACCAGAATGTCGGGCTTGATTATGCAGACACTGACATGGATGTCCGCCGCGCTCGTGCGCGAACACTGCTGGTTGAGGCGGGGTATGGCCCCGATAACCCGCTCGACGTTATGTTCAGTTATGTAACCGCGTTTGGTCGTTCCGCGCCGGTTATCCAGCAAGACATTTCCCTGATTGCACCCTGGGTCAGCGTGGAAATGCAGGTCAGCGATTCGCAATTGCATTATGCGGCAATGCGCGCGGGGGACTTCATGTTTGGCAACAATGCATGGATGCCGGAATATCCAGACCCTTACGGGGCATTGTTGATCTGGGAAACCCGCGCAGGTGACCTCAATTATAGCCGATGGACGAATGCGGACTATGACCGGCTTGTTGATACGGCTTTAAGAACAGTTGACTCGACGATACGCACCAGCACCCTCGGTGATGCGGAACGCATTCTGCTGCGCGAGATGCCGCATATGCCACTTTACCGACCGCTGAATTTTGACCTGGTACGCCCGGATATCGTCGGATGGACAGCCAATCCGACCCAGCAGAATCCGAGCCGCTGGCTCTGTCGCGCCCCTGCTACAGATGACTGAAATGCAGTCACACCGTGATCGTCAAACCATCACGGGCGATAGCGTCACCGTCGATCAGTTTTCGATAGATCTCTAGGCATGCAGTTGCACCGTCGAACTGACGGAAGGTCAGCCATTGATGAGCTGATGCTGCGAATTCCAACCAGTCGCGTCCATACGCCGCCTGGAATCCGCCCGCCCCAAGCGTCTCGCGCGCCTGCTCAAAATGGTCCGGCGCGAAAAAGAAGACAGGTTTCGGCCCCGGCAGACCCTGTGCGGGAGCGCTTTGCTGCCAGTGTGCGCCGCCAACCCGGATATTGGCTTTCAGTTCATCGCCAAAGTGCGTGTGCAGGGCCCGATTGACCTCGGCATCACCCGCAAAATCGACAACCATTGCCGACATATCGGTCGGCAGATCGCCAATGTCGGAATAAATCTGGATATCTTCATAAATACCAAGGCCATTCACGAACTCTCGGGACACGGCGGAGGTGAGCGCACAAATTTCGACGCCGGAAACGGGATCATTGTTCAGACTTTTTGCCATGCCGATCGCGGTCTTGCTGGAGGCGCTCGTCAAATAGACCCGGCCGGTGCCGAAAGCGTGTTCTTCACGCAGGAACCGCGCCAGCAGCCAGCCTGTCAGGTAGAGCGGCTGCAACACCATTTGCTCGGCTTCCCGTGCGGGATCATATCCGGCATCTCCTGCACACCGAATATACCGGTTATAGGCTGGCGGCAGATGGGCACGATGATCGCTAGCGTCGACAAAGCCCGCTTTCGAGACTTTTTCCGGTTTTGTGACCAGCTCGGATGCGGCCGGAAAATAACCGTACACACGATCACCGACCGGTATGTCCGGGCAGCGACTCTCGGTCACGTCGGCAAAGCCCCAGACCGGCAATTGTCCCTTTCCGTCTCTCGACGACGGAAAAAAGTCCCAATAGCGCATTACATCGCCGAAAGCGGCATAGGTGATGTTGTTCGCGGTCAGCGCGAACCGATTGATTGTCAGTCGTGCTTCGTCATCGACCAGCGCACGCCGCTCGGTTTGTATCAATTCGGCCCGGCTAATATTCGACCTGTCGATTTCCAATGCCCAATTCGTCATGTCATCCCCTCGCTTCATCGAGGCTAGGCGATGGATAGCGGCCTGCAAACCCGACGGACTGCCGGTTTATTGCACCGAACGAACGGCCACGGTTGTGGCCCCAAGTGAAATACCGGACGGGGTGCGAAAATTGACGACCACTCGGTTCGCCGCAGGGTCTGACGGCACATGGGCATCGGCTCTTACGAAAACCGCAAATGTCAGCGTCTGGCCCACCTGCATGAGTTGAATGAATGAGTGGGCGCGTGGCGTTTCGCAAAGACCGGACACAGAATTGGTCCTGCAGATTTCTATCGTCAGCCCTGCCTGATCCGCCGACACAGTCGAGTTTGCAGACACAACTACGGTCGACAATGAACCGACATTTGCGGTCGCCACTGCGAATGCGCCGGCCTGATTGGGTCCGGACAGATCAACAAAGCCGGAATTGCCGGCGGTCGCTGCCAGCGCGACAACGTCAGCCACATTCAGCGATGTAGACGTGAAACGGAATGTGTTGACGCCGGAAACCGATGCCGCACTGCGCCGGTTGCCACATTGGGCATCAATTGGAATATCGGCCTGAGAAAAGGCAAAATTACGGGTGAAGGAGAAAACAAAACTCTGGGATGCGCCTGCCGCGATGTCGACCGGTGTATTGGCGGTACCCGTGGGCGCGTTCGTCGCCGCATCTGTCGTCTGGTAGGCAAACTCACCCGGCGAAGCGCCATGCATCACAATCTGGCAATCGGTGGCCGTCCCGCCGGATGATGCCGGGTTGATAATGCTGGCGAACGCTGTCGCCGTCTGGCCGATGCCAACGGCCCGGGCGAATGGCAGGACAGCGCTGCGCACAGCCGGTGCCGGGGGATCGCGGAAAAGAGAAATATTTCGTCCGGCGAGGCGCAACGAGCGTGCACTATCTGTCGAGACGGGACCATTTATCGGGTCGGCGACGGCGCCGTCTGGCAGGTTTTCACCGCACGCCTGATCCTGGCAATTGGCCTGATCGGGATTGGAATATCGAACGAGGCGCAACTCATTGGCACGCGTCGGCGGATTATTGTCGGCGCAGACAACACTGCCGCCGGAATCATAAGACTGGATGGTCTTGAACTGGCAAGTTGCCTGATAACCATAGCTGAAATCATGGACGCCCAGACGGCCGCCCGACCATTCGATATTGTGCAGCAAACCCATATTGTGGCCGATCTCGTGGGCCATAATGACGTCTGCGCAGGCAGTACCGGTGCCGTCAAAATCGATGCCGTCACTGAGCACTACAACACCGTTCACGTGCTCGACCGCCGGGTCCATGACGCCGAGATTGCCTTCACCGCCGATGCGGGCAATGCCGCAACCTCCGGAATTGATGCGGTGATATCTGCGGATGAAAACGAATGTGTCGATGGCGCGCGCATTTCTGATTCCGTACAGGCTGGAAAGATCACCGTCATTTACGCAGGCTTCGCTATCTAGAAGGCAGGTTCCGGTGGCGTCTTCGGATGTTCCCGCCTCGCCAAAACTGGCACCGGCAAACAGATCATCGAGCGTCTGGGATGTCGTCGTCAACTCATTCCATGGCACAGGAACCGGCCCTGCATAGGCGAGACGGGCGCGCATGCCGGTATCGCTGTCGACCAATGCGGTATCATAGAGATTCACCAGGTATTGGA
>BQJI01000019.1 GCA_021604625.1 Hyphobacterium sp.
GCATCGAGACGATAGGGCGCCGTTTCGCTGAAAATGCCGGGGTGTGAAAGGAGCGCCAGATTGCCGCCCGCTTCGGCCAGGCTCGCAAGCGCCCGCGAACTTATCGGTGTTCCCACAGGACCTGGCCCCAGGAATGTATCGCCGTCGATGTCTGGATATACACGCCGCTGTGGGAATACCGCACCGCGAAGATGTGGCCCGGTCGTATTGTCCCAAAGTGCGATCTTTGGTGTCGCTGGTCGGCGCTGACCACCCAGAATGATCGTCGCCCCGCCTGCCAACAACACCGCTCGACGATCGGGCTGAATTACCATGCGTAAAAAGACGCCAGCTTGTCCGCTTTGCGTAATGCGCGACGTGGCAGCTCGGACAGTTTGCCCGCAGGCACCCGTTCGGCCGCACCGGCGAGCGCTCTCGCCGCATTGCGCAACACAGTGGGGGCGGAAGCCGTCATTATGCACCCCTGCCCCAATGGCACCTGCCAGCCGCCAAGGTTGCGTTTGAAATCGTAATCACCGGGCCCCAACTCAACACTGTCCCGACCTTGTTCAGCCGCATGTTTCACAGTTTGCATAAGCAAAAGCAGGCCCGGGCTAACTTTGCCAAATGCCGGATCGTATGCCGGAAACCAGTAATGACAGCGGCTCGAACTGTTCATACCGACATGCACGGCTGCAATTTTTCCGCCAATATTCAAGGTGGAACACAAGCCGGAAAAAGCATCCGATTTGTGTTTCAGCAACGCGGTCAGCAAATCACGCGTCCAGCCAACCGAAAAAACGTCGAACACATTCGTGCGGCGATATTGTTCGCTTTTCCATGCAAGCATGGTTTCAAGCACTTCGGGCCTGTCGTCATTCATCCGGAATTCGAAGCCGCCTTCGCAGCTTTCTAACTTGCGCCAGCGCGATCTGATATTTCGGAAAGCCTTTGGCTCGGCGGTGGATCTCGCATCTTCGAAGGCTTGATACCCTTCGGCAATATCAACAATCCAGGACCCATCTTGCATGGTCGAAAAATCATCCCAACAGGATTGCAAACCCAGCGCGCTTTTAAACTCGAACAGAGGGACGCCTCCCGCCTGTAGCCATGCATGAAGGTCGACTGGACATCCGGGTTCAGCGATGATGCCATGAACATCGGACAACGGCCCCCCGAGCGGACGCGCATAACCTATCTTCCCCATCTGCATTGGAAGAAATCCGGCAATCTGCCCACCACAGCGGACGACGAGAACCCGGGTGTCGCTGCGCACGGCCTCACAACATTCGGCAAATTCAAAGCGAAAGTAGGGACTCGCCAACGCCGGATCTGCGTCAGTAAAAGAACCCCATGCCTGTTTTTCAGCGAGGGAAAGTTCGCTTGGCTTCTTCAGCTTGGCATCAAGAACGACTGTCATGGAGAATCCCGTGATTTGATCGCTATACCCTAACGCAACAGGGTTTCCGCTTCGTTTCAATCAATTCCATCGTGTTCACGGCATCTTAGGCGAATTGAGAGATACTACTCCGGCTATTCAGGGAGTTGTGCGCAAAAATGCTCGGCAAGCACATATTGGGATACCTGCCCGTACAGATCGCACGCGCCGTCGTCGGGTTTGGCGGTGTGGCGATTCTCACTCGCCTGATGCCCGCGGAAATGTACGGACAATACGCGCTGGCGCTTGCAGCCATGCACATTACGGCGATGGCATTTCACACTTGGCTGGATGCCGCTGTCGCCCGATTCCACGAACGCGCGACCCAACGCGGGCAACTCGCAAGTCATCTGGCAACAATCTATTCGAGCTATGCGGTGGTAGCAGTGCTGGTAGTGCTGGTGGGCGGGCTGGCATTGTGGATCGCGCCGTTTGGCGTGGAGATGAAAACAGCGCTGGGCTTCGGCCTCGTCGCGCTGACGCTCCGGTCTACGATCGCCATTGGTATTGAAACACGTCGTGCCGCCGGCGAAATCGCTGCGTATTCCTTCTTTGAAACCATGAATTTGCTCGGCGGATTCGCACTCGGCATCGCATTGCTTATGGCAACGCCGTTGGGTGCGGCTGGTCCGATTGCCGGCATGGCGCTCGCCAGCCTTATCACCTTGTTTTTCGAATTTCCGGCACAGGCCCGCAAAGCCAAAAGCGGTGCGCCACGAAAGAAGCGCGCATTTGTCTATTTTGCATATGGTTTGCCGGTTTCTGTATCGCTGGTGTTCGAACATTTGCTGTCGGCGGGTGACCGTTTCCTGATCGTCGGCTATCTCAACGAAGCCGCTGTCGGAATTTACGCTGCGGGATATGGGCTAGCGGATCGAACGCTGGACATTCTTTTCATCTGGTTGGGAACAGCGGCCACACCGTTGATGATCCGCGCGCTGGAACAAAAAGGCCCGGACGCAGCCCGCGTCGTCGCAGCCCAGTCAGCCCGGATCATGGGTTTGGTCGGCATTCCCGCGGCAGCCGGGCTGGCATTGGTTGCAGAACCACTTTCAGTGGTCATGGTTGGCGAAGAATACCGGTCCGGCGCCGCCCTGATTTTGCCCTGGATTGCCCTCGCCGGGCTCATGAAAGGCCTGATGACCTATTATTTCCATGAAAGCTTCATTCTGAAGCGCAAAACGCGCTGGATGGCCGCTATAATGGGAGCTGCCGCATTGCTCAATCTTGGCCTGAACATGATCTTCTTGCCAATGTTTGGAATTGCCGGAGCGGCGGCAGCCACTCTGATTGCTTATGCCGTCAGCCTGATTGCGTGTGCTGCCATCGGTCGGCAACTTTTCCCGCTTCCACTTCCCTGGCTCGATTGGGGTAAATCCGTGGCCGCGGCCTCCCTGATGGCAATGGTCGTCCAGTTTGTTCCGGTGGCAGGGCCAGCCGCCATTGTCTTGTTCGTGAAGGCTGGGCTGGGCGGTATAATTTTCGTCATTGCCTCGCTTGTTCTGAATACCGCGAACTGCCGTAGCTGGGTGGGTGTTGCGCAAAGCTGGCTTCGGCCCGCGGAGGCAACGTCATGAGCACCTATGCTGATTTTTCTAATCTCCCCGCGACGCGCACATCAAGTACCCGTCTCTCGGTGCTGATCCCTTTCTTCAAGGATGATCCTGCACCGCTCCTGTCGAGCCTGGCGGAACAGGTGGAGCGAAACCGGCTTCCCGTCGAAATTGTTCTGTTCGATGATGGCGAGCCCGACCCTGAATTGAATGGCCGCGTTGAAACAGCAGTATTCACCACATCAACGCCGGCCCGGCTGCTGACATCCCGTAAAAATGTCGGACGCGCCGCGGGACGGAACCGGCTCGCGTCAGCGGCAATCGGCCAGTGGTTGCTCTTTCTCGATGCAGACATGACGGTGAAGGACGGTTTTTTGCGCACTTGGCTGCACCTGGTCGATGCGTTCGAATTTGACGCGGCTTTTGGTGGCTATACCGCTGACCCGGTCACGGATCGCGCGCACCACCTCCATGCGGCCCTCGCAAGAACGAGCGACGAAAACCCAGCCAGCCACAGAAATAAACTGGGTGCGACCGCCTTTTGCACCAGCAATCTGCTCGTACGGTCGGACATCATGCGCAAAGTCGGTTTTGACGAACACTTCACGAGCTGGGGATGGGAAGATGTCGACTGGGCCGTACGCGCGGAACAGATCGCGACACTTGCCCATTTCGACAACCTCGCCGGCCATTCCGGTTGGCAATCGGCGGATGTCCTTCTTGGTAAATTCCGGGATGCAGCCCACAATTATTCGCGCTTGCTCGAAAAGCATCCCGAACTGGCAAGCCTGCCCAGCGCCAAGGCAGCACGGATTTTAAAATCTGTTCCTGGTCAGGCTTTGCTACGAGGCATGTGGTCATTGATGGCCCGCACACCGCTGGCGCCGATGAAAGCCCGCACTACTGCGCTCAAGCTCTGGCGCGCCAGCTGGGCAGCGGATGTGATCTGAAATGACTGAAAACGCTTACATTCCGTCGGGTGGTTTACCAGGTAAAATCAAACGCTTGCAGGCGAGATTCTTGGCGCGCGATTCCATTCAGATCAATCCGGTCAGGTTGATGGTTTCGATTTCCTTCGATGATTTCCCCAAATCCGCCGTTGCGGTCGGAGCCCGGGAGCTTGAACAACGCAATTGGCGCGGGACCTATTATGCTGCGGCGGGATTTGCATGCACCAATACACATCACGGAGCCATGTTTGACGCCGACGATATTTCAAGATTGCAAAAGGCCGGACATGAAATTGCCTGTCACACCCTGAACCACGTTGATTTGGGTCAGGCCGACAGCGCAACGACCGAAGCACAATCTGATGCAAATCGTGATGCCTTGAAAAAACTGGGTTTGAAGGGGGGGCTTCCGGCGTTCGCCTATCCGTATGGCGAAGCAGCGCCTGGGAACAAGCTGGTCCTGTCAAGCCGTCACGAAACCCTACGAGGGGTACGTCCGGGAATAAACCGGGCGGGCGACGACCGAAATCTTCTCAAAGCCGTGGGAATCGATGGCGGCATTGAGGGGCTAACAAAGGCGCATGCCTTTATCGATCAAGCTGCCGCCAAGCCGGGTTGGCTGATATTCTACGCGCACGATATCCAGGACAACCCGACCGAATGGGGGTGTACGCCGACCCAATTCATCGACGTGCTGGATCACGTCCGGGAAACGGGCGCTGATGTCATGCCGGTGACAGAAGCTTACCGCACGCTGATCTCATCATAACGACGCGGCATCGCCAATCGCGCGGCAGTGGCGACAAACAGGACCCAGGTAATCGCATTTCGTTGAAGCAGATTGCTTTCTGAAATGCTGATCAGTGCGACCAATATCAGAAAAATCAACGCCCAGAATACCTCTGGCCCCCTAAACAATCGCCCTGCTGCTCTGAAAATCGATAATACCAAGGACACGAACATCAAAATGGCTCCCGGCAAGCCAATGGCCAGGGCAATTTCAAGCCAGCCATTATGCGCTGTCGGCACCGGCCATTGCGTGCGTTGCCGGACCCAGAATGCCGGGCCATACACGCCGTCCCAGAACGCGCCATAGCCATATCCCGTCCAGGGACGCACCTCGACCTGTTCTGCGAGAATGACCCATATGTCGGTGCGTCCGGTCAGTGTCGGATCCCGTCCCAAAGCTTCCAGCACGGCGACGGGAGCGATCCCCAGCACCAAGGCCACAATGAATGAAATCAATCCGCCGCCGATCAATATCAAGGCTGCGAACCCGAACCCTCTTCGCAACAAATGAATGGCGGCAATGCCCGCCAGCGCCAACAGCAATGCCAGAAGTGCGGTTTTGGATGTCGACATCAGAACCAGACCGGCCTGAAAAGCCGCGAGCCCCCACCAGATTATTTTATGCCGCGGTTGGCACACGGATGCAGCAAGCGCCGCTGTTGTACCGAATGCCATCATTGCGCCCAGTGTGTTTTTCTCCCACCATATTCCTTTCCAGGCACCGACATGAATATCGTGGTGAACCGCAGTTGCTGGGAACGCCAGAGACATAACTGCGCTCATAACCCCCAGAATCACGAACACGACAGCAAACAGCGTAATCAACTCCCGCCAGTTGAACCGGGTCGCCAGCAAGAGGCCGAATAGCGTTGTCATAAACAGTGCGAAACCCCGCCGTTGCGATAGTCCGGGATCCACAGACCAGAGAAAAGAGGCCAGGCAAAGAACCGACAGCGTCAGAATGATAGGCGTACGCCAAAGCACATCGATTGTGCGCATCGGCGTGATCATCATCCACAGCAAGGTGATCGCATAAACGGGCAACCACATAACCCGAAGGATGTCTGCGCCATCGCTATGCTGGGAATCTGCGAGTAACGGACCGAGTAAACCCTGCGAGACCAGAAACAGAATTACGCCCGCGAGAAAAAATTCGAACGGCCGCAAAAGGTTCAGGCGAGGCGCCGCCCGTATTGAAAGGATATGTGCGCCGACGTCCGTCAAGCCGCTCGACGCGCGGCGTGCTGCGCCCTGTTACAAACGATCCCGGCGACAACGCCGCCCTGTCGTTCTATCGCTTCACGCCGCGCAGCAATGGATCTTTCATTCCAACCGGCTTCGTCGGCAACAAGAATGACACCGTCTGCTTCCGCGGCAATGGGAAGCGCTGAACGGCTGGCTCCCGGAGCGTCAATGACGGCAAGATCAATACTGCCGCGAACGGCATTCCAGTATTCCCGGGATTTGCCAAATTCGAGGCGTTCAATGCTCGACCGAGCACGCTGGAATTCGGTTACATATAGATGTGTATCGCATTGCCTGGCGACAAGGCGGGCCCGAGCTCCCTCTGGTGCCGCACGCCAGAACGGTTGCCGACCAAATGACGCATCAAAGACCGGAGCTTTCGTATCCGCCAAGGCTTTCGAATGTAAATTGCGGGCGAAATCCAGATCAAACAACCATACACCGCGGCGCGAACGGGCCGCCGCTGCGCGTGCGAATTCTCTTGCGATCGTTGATGTGCCGGCCTTTTTGCTGGCACCCAGGAACACCAGCACGCGCCCTTTGCCGCCCGGCCGTGCAATAGGTTCCAGCTGGTCAACCAGCGCCTGCATTTCAAATGAAAGATCAACCATCGAACCGCCACGAATCATTATTCAGAATCGCAGCATTCACCGCATCGGTTAACGGCGAACCAACGCAGCACCCCGATCAGGCATTCTTGCCAGCACTGGAACACCTGCCACCCGCGCAGGCATCGGTCCGCCAGTTGTATGTCCAGCTTCCTGCCCCCGGGAATTCTGCGCACTTCGCGGCGCGCTTGGACTGACATGCCGGGTCCAGTACCCGCGCAACAATCCCGTCAACACGGCGGTGCCGGCTGCAAATATGAATGCAGCCGCAATCCCGAGTTTTTTAAGCGAACTTCCCTCGGGCGGCGCATAGGCTCGCTCGACAATTCGTACGGCGTCGGCACTGCCGGGAGCCAGCGATTGCCGCGCTTCAGCTTCAGCTTGCTGCGTTGCCAGAGCTGTGGCTGCGGCAGATGTCGCTGCAACATCCTGGGCAAGTCTTTCATATTCAGGCGCCAATCCGCGCAGCCGGACAATTTCGGCTTCAGCTGCCGTAAGTTGCGCTGCCAGTGCGCCCGCGCGCCGGTTTTCGCCAGCCGCAACGGATTCCAGTCGCAATTGTTCTTGAAGCAACGCTTGGCGTACCGCATTCACACCCGTTCGCCGTTGACCCAGCCCTTCAACTCCGCCGCCAGCGATAAACTCTTCCAATTCCCCGATTTCACGATCGATGGCCACGACTGGTGGTGCCGTCTCAAGATAACGGGCCAACAGGCTTTCCCGCTCCAGTCGCTTCTCGATCAGCAGGTTCTCGGCACTGCTATCCACATACAGGTCTATATTTTCAGGCATTTCAGCGACCCGGGCGGCAATCGCCGCTGCAGCCGCTGCAGCTGCCTGCCTATCTGATTGTGCCAGCGCCAGATTTGTCCGCAATGTTGTCGCCTGCGTTACCAATGCAGCCATATCCGCATCGTAATTTGCAATATCGTTCTCATTTAGAAACAGATCGAGCGCTGCCAACGCTGTCGCGTAAGCCTGATCGGATTGCAAACGCCTGTCCGAAACACCGCTTGTCCCGACCCCGGCCAGAACAACCTGCCGATATTCGATATAGGCATCGACGATCGCATTCAGCGCACGCTCACTGCGATCAGGGTCGGCGCCTTCGAGAACGGGAATCAGTACAGACGCATTCGGCGCGCGAACGACGGAAAAGCTCTGGCGAAGGGTTCGCAATGCCAACGATTCGGTTCCGCCCGTCGGAAGGACAGCTGCCGGGCCGATCGTCTCTAGCGCCATTCGCCGCACCGTCTCGGAATTCAGGATCTCCGCTTCCGACTGCAATACCTGTTCGAGAATAAACCCGTCACCAGACCCCGCCGCGCCGGGTGTCAAATCTTCATCGTCCAGCAAGACCAGCAGTCGGGCCCTCGCCTCATAGGTTTTATTGAGCATCAGAACTGAAGCAGCCGCGCCCGCGACGAACAACAACAGAAAAATACCAATGACCATAGCCCTTTGAGACCAGATCATCTCGATCAGATCATAAAGGTCCAATTCACGCTGTTCGCCATCCGCAGGGACGGAGCGAACATGTGAATTCTGACCGGGTCCGGTGTAGGTACGACTCATGAAACCGAGAAAAACGGTGTCCGGTTTAATTTTTCATTATCCGAAGCGCGAAAGGTTCGCTTTCAAGTAAGAATTCAACAGTGAGTCGCTGACCATGCGCATATTCGTCTTGTTTTTGGCACTGATCCTTTGTGGCTGCGGAACCGCCCGAACGGTCTCGAACGTCGTCACATCTCCATTCAGCGGTGATCGGGAACCTGACTATTGGGCCTATCAGGAGGCTCGGCCGGACGGGTCTGTCGCCGCGACAGGATGGGGTACGATCGAATTTGTGGAGTGGCGACAGGAAGATCCGTCCTTTCGTCTCTATCCAGGTGATGCTGTCGATGTGACGGTCCATACGGCGAGCGAGTTAAATCGCACCGTAACTGTCGGTCCGGATGGCCGCGTAAACCTGCCGCTTGCCGGCAGGGTTATGGTGGCGGGACGAACCGATTCACAAGCAGCGGCAACGATCGCCGACGCTTATACATCAATGCTCCGAAATCCGATTGTGGAGGTAACGGCGACCAGTTTCGCGCCGCAGAATATCATTGTAGGTGGCCAGGTCGCCACGCCGGGCATGTTCGAGATGCCGTCGCGTATCGGCGCGCTGGAGGCGGTCATGCTTGCGGGCGGTTTCCGAGATTCTGCAGCACGCGGTGATGTCGTCATTCTCCGTCGCTCGCCAAGTGGCGACGGACTCATGATGCGAACCGTGAATCTTCACCGCGCCCTGAGAGGGAATGGCGAAGCCGACCCTTTCCCGCTCCAGCGCTATGACATCGTCTTCGTGCCGCGCTCGACCGTTGCCGAGGTCACACTGTTCGTTGAACAATATGTATACGGTGTCCTGCCTCTGGATCAGGCATTCTCATTCGCCATCGCAGACGCAATCAACAGTAACTAACGCTGTTCGGATCAGTGACGGGTGCTCAGCCATTCGCGCGCGGCGCGCTGTGCGGCTGAAATCTGCAAACCGTCCATCTCGTCGGAGATTTCCTGGCGATAATATTTCGCAGCATCGCAGCCGAGCAAAGTCGCCAGGTTGAACCATTTGTGCGCTTCCACATAATCGACCGTGCCGCCCTGGCCCGTCGAATACAGAAGTCCCAATTTACAGAGATCGTCGCCCGTCGGATCTGTATTGACCACATCGTGCGCCTGCGCAGTTTCCACATCAGTGAAAGCCATTTTGGCCCCCGTTATCTGGCTCTCATGCCCGACTTGTTGCCGGATTAGCTATGAGAGCGTTCCACCCAATGCCCTGAGTCTTCTGGCCCCGGACAAGATCGAGATTCACCGCAGGGGTTTGCTATAAGGTTAAGAAAAATCAGGGTTAATCGAAATAAGTGGTTTATTTTCGTTAGGGATTATTGATATCGGTTAAGCCAACTGAATCAGGTCTGAATCGTCCAATCGAGACCTTACCAGAAGCGGCGATCTGATTAGGACTTCTCTACAAAACCTTTTGAAATGCCGGATTTGTACGCGCGCGCCACCGTCCGTGCGGCGCGTAAAGGCTTGCACTCAGTTATCCAGCGCGTATGAAACCCGAAATCAATGCAGGTCCCGCCTATGCCTGATCAAAACATTCCACCGGTGTCTCTGACTCTCGATGACACAAACCCGGATGTATTCGCGGCCGAACTGGGCGAGGAATTCCGTCGATTTGGATTTGCCGTTATTTCCGATCATGGCCTCGATCAACAACTCATCAGATCCGCGCTCGATAAAACCAGGGACTTCTTCAACCTGCCGACCGAAGTGAAAACCCGGTACCACATGGAGGGCGCTGGCGGTCAACGCGGCTATACGCCATTTGGTCGGGAGGCCGCAAAAGGCGTCGAGCAGATCGACCTCAAGGAGTTCTGGCATGTCGGCCGCGAATTGCCCGCCGGACATCCGCACGAAGGCAAGATGCCGCAAAATCTCGTGCCCGTAGAAATCGAAGGATGGAATGTCGTTTCCCGGCTTTATAGCGACCTCGACGAATTGGGTGTTCGTCTGCTCCGTGCAATCGCGCGCGACCTTGGCCAGAACGAGACATTTTTTGATGACACGGTGAAAGACGGAAATTCGATCCTTCGCTTGCTGCACTATCCGGCACAGGAAAACACATTGCCAGCGGGTTCCATCCGCGCCGCCGCCCATGAAGATATAAACACGATCACGCTATTATTGGGTGCCGAGGAAGCCGGATTGCAGGTTATCGACCGGCGATCCGGAGAATGGATCGATATCAATCCGCCGGCTGATTGCCTGGTGATCAATGTCGGAGACATGTTGCAGCGTCTGACAAATAACGTCCTGCCATCGACCACCCATCGCGTCATCAACCCTGAGCCGGAACGGCAGAAATTTGCGCGTTATTCAATGCCCTTCTTCCTGCATTTCCGGCCGGACTATGAAATCCGGACATTGGAGTCCTGCATCACACCGGAAAATCCGAACCATTACTCCGAACCGATCACGGCACAGGAATATTTGATGGAACGCCTCAAGGAAATTCGCCTGATATGACCCCCACTGGTGATCAATGGCTGCAACGGCTATCCACAGACTATCAGATATGCCTGCAGCAAATGGACGTCGCGACCAATCGCGGATTGCTGGTCCTGCTGGATGAAAACGCCTATCGGAATGCAAGTTTTCTCGACCAGCGGGCATTGGCACACAATCCACCCGGCCAATGGGCCAGTCTCGATGATATCTGGCGGTCAATAAACACGAATGCCTCGCCGCACTATATTTTCCATATCGGTCATTGCGGTTCGACCCTGATTTCGCGTCTTCTGGATGAAGTTGGTGGTTTCGGCTTGCGCGAACCGCTTCCCCTTCGCTCGATGGCTGAAGCCGAAGCAGAACTTGACGCGCCGTGGTCACTATTCAGCCCGGCCGCCTTCGACGCTGCGCTCGCCAGGCTGAATGGACTGTGGGACCGCCGCCCGCCATCCGCTGGTCAACCGATCGTGAAAGCGACGAGCCAGTGTTCCGGCCTGGCATCCCGAATTCTGGGGCAATCCGTTTCCAGCCGGGCTCTGACGCTTGGCCTGAAACCCGAGCGTTTTCTGGCGACGGTTCTGGCCGGTCAGTATGCGCCTTTCGAATTTCGTGCCGCCGCGCCATTGCGTCTGAAACGCCTGGCCCGCCTGGGCGTAAACGGGCTGCCCTCCGCCCATTCACTGGAAACCCCGCAATATGCAGCTTTGGCATGGCTCACAGAGACCCTTGTCGCCCGGCAATTACAGGCAACCGACGCCCAGCGCGTCTTGCATATCGATTTTGACGAATTTCTTGATGCCCCGGCAGACGTCCTGGGACGCATCGCATCGCATTTCGACCTGAACGCTACATCAGAGCAGATTTCCACGGCCATCAACGGTCCGGTGATGTCGCGCTATTCCAAAGCGCCGGAACACGGATACAGCACGAATGTCCGCGATCAACTGGTGGCGAAATCGTCTGTCCAGCACGAGCGCGCCATTCGCGACGCTATCAGCTGGTTGAAGGACTGGGTGGCAAACGACGCGATCCTGTCAACGCACATGGAGCCACTGCTCTAGCGAACTGTTAGCCGACGGCGCGTTTGGGAAGGATTTTCGGATTTCTCAGAATCCCGGCAGAGATCAGAGAAACCAGCAATCCAACGGGCAGGATTTCCGACAGCGTCAGCGGCATCCGGAACCACCAGTTTGAATAGAGATCGGCCATGGACCGGCTCTGCGCGACAAAATCATCGATTTCATCCTGCGACGCGCCGCCGGCTTCACGCGCCTCGGTTTGTTCGGCGAGGTAAGTCGCCATCCATTCCTCGCCATTCATCGCGTAGTAGATTTCCCACGCCACGACATAGATCAGCCCCGCCACAAGCGAGACCTGAATGCCAAGCCACAAAGCGGGCCAGAATTTGATCACGCCGCCCTTTTCGTCATCGCGATAACGCTTGATCGCCACAAAAACCATCGACAGACCGACCAGCATGGTCAGATAGCCAAACATTTGTGATCCCGCACTGCCTTGCGCAGCAAGTACGGCGAAACTGATCAGCATCGCGCCGCCGACAATTGCGCCGCCAATGCCGCCGAAAATCAGAACATATTTCATCATTTGAATTACCCCTTTTCGGGACCCCACTTTTTCGAAGTCTGTGTTCTGACCATCGATTGCGGTCAAGCGCATCACCCGAACGGGTGGAATCGACCTTTTTGACCACTTATACGACCCTACGGCACCAGCGACAGAAACCGCGCCTTTTCAATCGCTGACACACGGCCGGAAACGTCAAGTTTTGAAAACAGGCTGGCAATATGACTTTTGACCGTATTCGGCGACAGACCGAGCTTGCGCGCAATGTCTTTATTGGTTCCGCCACTGCAAAGTTCACCCAGAATTTCCAGCTCTCGCCTTGTAATGCCGAGCGATTGTTGAGCGGCTGTATTGACCTGAAACGCAGCCTCGGGCTTTCGACGCGTCAGCGTGACACCGAGCCACACGCCTAAACCAGCGAAGGCCAACGCAATGAGCGTCAACAGGATTTCAAGGCCGAACCGACGTGCGAGAAATTCATACTGCAGCCATTCCAGCGCAAATACGCCAAGGCCCAGCAATACCGCATAGATCAGTACCGGTTTCCACATACCCGCATCATGGCCAGTCTTTTTAAAAGTGAAAAGCCTTCCGGAAAATTCCGGTCGTTTTATCGGTGTTCCAATCGTGATCAGGGTGCTGACGGCTGGTCGCTTTCGCCAATGCTGCGCCCTCCGGGTCGTCGTCCTCGGTCGTTCCGAAATTGGGAAGGTCGGGCAGTGTTGCCATTTGCGGCAGCTTGCTTTCCATACTGAGCTCAAATGCCAGCGGAATAGACGCCGGATCATCGAAAGCACCAATCGACAAGGAGATATTTTCGCTGCCGTCACGCAGAAAGTAGAGCGGCGTCCCACAGTCCGCGCAAAACCCTCGCTTTATGCCTTGTGAGCTTTCAAAGCTGGACGGCTCACCCCGCGTCCACGAAAAATCATCCCGATAGACGCCGACCAGCGCGGCAAAGAAATTGCCGTAGGCTTTCTGACACATCCGGCAATGACAAATATGTGGGTTGTCGCGCAGTCCTTTGGCGCGAAAACGAACAGCGCCGCATTGGCAACCGCCGGTTCGAATTGTTTCGTCGAGTTTTTCGGGCTCACTCAATATTCAGTTTCGCTTTCAATATCTCGTTCACGGCTTTCGGATTGGCCTTGCCTTGCATCGCCTTCATCACCTGCCCGACAAACCAGCCCACCGCACGCGGATTTTTCGCAATCGACGCGACCTGATCCGGATTATCCGCAATCAGCTGATCCACCACGGTTTCGATCGCACCAGTGTCGGTCACCTGCTTCAAGCCGCGTGCCTCAACGATCTCTTTGGGCTCGCCGCCTTCGGACCACACAATTTCAAACACATCCTTGCCAATCTTGCCGGAAATGACATCGGTCGAGATCATCTCGACCAATTGACCGAGCTGATCCGCTGAAACCGGGCTCTCGGTAATCGCGAGGCCTTCCTTGTTCAAGCGGCCAAAAAGCTCGTTATTGACCCAGTTGGCTGCAATCTTGGCATCGCGGCCTGCCGCAACGGCTTCGTAATAATCTGCTCGATCCTTGTCAGCTGCCAGAACCGACGCGTCATATTCCGACAAGCCCATTTCGGTGACGAAGCGCTTGCGCTTGCCAGCAGGCAATTCCGGCAATTCGGCTTTGATTTCATCGATACGGGTTTGCGGGATTTCCAGCGGCAACAGATCCGGGCACGGGAAATAGCGATAATCATGCGCCTCTTCCTTCGAGCGCATGGATCGCGTCACGCCTTTATTCGCATCGAACAGGCGGGTTTGCTGTTGAACGGCGCCGCCCTCTTCCACCAGCTCGATCTGGCGACGGGCTTCATACTCTATGGCCTGCTGGATAAAGCGCATCGAATTGACGTTCTTGATCTCGCATCGCGTTCCAAGATGTTTGAAATCACCGTCCGCACGGAATTTTTCATACTGGCCGGGTCGACAGATCGAGACGTTCACATCGGCCCGCATCTGGCCTTTTTCCATATCGCCGCCACACGTGCCGAGATAGCGCACGATTGTCCGCAATGTTTTCACATAAGCCGCCGCCTCTTCCGGCGTGCGGATATGCGGACGCGACACAATCTCCATCAGGCAGACGCCGGACCGGTTGAGATCCACATAGGTGGCATTGGGATCAAGATCATGAATCGACTTGCCAGCATCCTGTTCAAGGTGCAGGCGTTCAATCCCGACGGTGAACAGCGAACCATCATCGCGTTCGCATTCAATTTCTCCCTCGCCGACGATCGGGAATTCGAACTGGCTGATCTGATAGCCTTGCGGCAGATCGGGATAGAAATAATTCTTCCGGTCAAAGCGCGAATAGGTATTGATCTGCGCATTCAGGCCCAGCCCGGTGCGAACAGCCTGTTCAACGCAATACGCATTGATCACCGGCAACATTCCAGGCATGGCCGCGTCAATCAGGCTGACCTGCGTATTTGGCTCCGCGCCATATTCGGTTGCCGATCCCGAAAACAGTTTCGAATTCGAGGCCACCTGGGCATGGACTTCCAACCCGACAACGATTTCCCAGTCGCCGGTGGCGCCTTGCAATACATAGCTATGATTGCTCATTCCTGTTCCCCAGTTTGAGCCGTGTTGTTGGTATCATTCGCTGCCATGACAATTCGCCAGGCAGCCCGCGTCATCATTCCGAAAATCACCAAGCCGATGCCCAAGCAAAGGCTGATAATGCCAATCAGCAAACCATTTGGAAGCGTGACAGCCTCCGTCACCAGCAGCGAACCGAGCAGCGTCGCCGCCGCGCCGATCAACAAGGCTGGCCCCGTAAAGCGGAGGATTGGATGCGGTGTCACCACCATTTCCCCGGCTTGTGATTGAAGCCTGCGGCATCTTCCAGCGCCGCGCCAACAGAGAACATCGTCTCTTCATCCAGGGCCGGTGTGATAACCTGCAATCCCAGCGGCAGACCTGACGAATCCAGTCCTGCTGGAACCGACAATGCCGGCACCCCGGCGATATTGGCCGTCACCGTAAAAATGTCATTGAGATACATCGAAATCGGATCGCCCGCTTTCGACCCCAGCTCAAACGCTCCAGATGGCGTCGATGGCGTCAGCAGCGCATCACAGGTCTCGAAGACCTTGTCGAAGTCTTCCAGAATTCGGCGACGGACTTTCAGAGCTTTCAGATAATAGGCATCATAATAGCCCGCAGACAGCACATAGGTGCCCATCAGGATCCGGCGCTGCACTTCCGGGCCAAAGCCTTCGGCGCGGCTCTTCTCATAGGTTTCGGTCAGGTCCTTGCCATCCACTCGCAAGCCGTAACGCATGCCATCATAGCGCGCGAGGTTGGACGAGGCTTCTGCCGGATTGATGATATAATAGGTCGGCAGCGCATATTTCGTATGCGGCAGAGACACATCGACGATCTCGCAACCGGCTGCCTTCAGCCATTCCACGCCGCGTTGCCACAGCGTTTCGATCTCCTCGGGCATGCCGTCCATGCGGTATTCTTTCGGCACGCCGATTTTCTTGCCTTTGATCGAGGCTGCGGCAGCCGACACAAAATCCGGAACGTCCAGCGGCAGAGAGGTCGATTCCTTTGGGTCATGCCCGGACATGGCCTGCATCAACATGGCCGCATCTTTCACCGTCTTGGCAAATGGACCCGGATGATCAAGTGATGAAGCAAACGCCACCGCGCCCCAGCGCGACGCCCTGCCATATGTGCCCTTGACGCCGACAGTGCCGGTAAAGGCGGCCGGCTGGCGGATCGACCCGCCCGTATCCGTGCCCGTCGCACCAAAGCAGAGGTCGGCCGCCACGGCAGCCGCAGACCCGCCAGATGAACCACCGGGCGTCAGCTTGGCGTCGGAGCCCTTGGCCCGCCACGGATTGATGACGTTGCCATAATAGGACGTCTCGTTCGACGACCCCATGGCAAATTCGTCCATATTCGTCTTGCCCAGAAAAACGCCGCCTGCATTCCATAGTTTGGTGGTTACGGTAGACTCATAAGGCGGCTTGAAGCCGTCCAGAATGTGCGAACAGGCTGTCGTCTGCACACCTTCGACGGCAAACAGATCCTTGATCGCAATCGGCGCACCCTCGATCAGACCGCCTTCACCTTTGGCCAGACGCTCATCTGAGGCTTTTGCCATCGCCAGCGTCTTGTCGCGGTCAAACGCCGTGAAGGCATTCAAGGCACCTTGCGAAGCTTCAGCCGCATCCAGCGCAGCCGTTGCGACGTCGGTTGCAGATACTTCGCGCGCTTTCAATTTTGCGGTGATGTCCGCCAGCGAAAAAGAAAGAAAATCAGTCATGCCATTTCCTCTTCCGGCTCCAGCCGGTATTCAAAATAGATGTTCTGGTCGCTCTCAGCGGGGTAATCACCAAAGGCTGGGCAGCGCGCATACCCGGCTCGCTCATAGAGCGCGATAGCTGCGGATTGATAGGATCCGGTTTCCAGCCGCACAATGTCGTAGCCATGCTGGATCGCACTTTCATGCGCGGCCTTGAGCAAGGCCTGCGCCGCGCCTTGTCCGCGCGCCTCCGGCGTCACAAACATGCGCTTGATCTCGGCGTAATCTTTCGCGTGGCGCAACGCGATCGTCCCGATTTTTTCACCGGCGAATGTCTCTGCCATGAAGAAATCGATTTTGTCATCGACCAGCTCTTCGGGAGACATCGGAAAATTGTTTTCCGCTTCATAATGATCCGACAATCCGGCATCCAGCGCAGCGATCAATTCGCGCGCTTCCGCACTCAACGGGTCGGCATATCGGACAATGACGCTCACTACTCGACACTCTTCGGTACGACAAAGAAGCCTTCTTCGGTGCGCGGCGCATTGGCCAGCACCTTGTCACGAACACCGCCATCAGAAACGACATCGTCACGCTGAGGCAAAGGAAATTTGACGGGTGTCGTCATCGGCTCGACGCCGTCGACATCCACCTCGTTCAATTGCTCGATCCAGTCGAGAATACCATTCAGTTCACCGGTCAGCGTCGTGAGGCGGTCGGTTGGTTCGGCAATGCGGGCCAGCCGCGCAATACGGCGGACATCGTCTTCGGTGACGGCCATGAAATTCGCCCTCTTTGGTGGAATTCATCCAGATGAACTCTGACTAGCAACGCCCATGCTGCAGCGCAAGAAAGCTTGACTGAAATTCGCCGTCAGCGCACCCAAGCGAAATGACTGATATGTCCGAATTTCCATCAGGTGGCCCTCTGCTCGCCCTTGATCCCGGCGAAAAGACGATTGGCGTAGCCGTGTGCAACGCAGATCGCACTGTCGTGACGCCGGTCGAAACCATTCGCCGTACCAAGTTCACGGCAGACGCGGATCGCGTCTTTGCCTTGTTTGACGAATTTGCCTGTGTCGGCCTGGTCATTGGCCTGCCGCTCAACATGGATAATTCAGTCGGCCCACGGGCCCAATCGGCGCGCGCACTCGGTTCAAACCTGAAACATCTCCGCAAATTGCATCTGCATTTTCAGGATGAACGCCTGTCAACCGACAAGGCCGAAGACCGACTTCGCACAGCTGGCAAGACCCGCGATGAAATCAAACGCATCATCGATGCCCATGCGGCGGTCGTCATTCTTGAGGATGCGATCGAGACGATGTCGGCATGACAACCATTCTGGGCGCACTCCTGCCGATTTTTGCGGTCATCGGCGTTGGATGGGCCTTGCGCCGGTCCAGGCTGATGCCCTCTGAAATGTGGCCTCCCATTTCACGTCTGGCATATGTCGGCCTGTCACCGGCCCTGCTGTTTTCCGTGATTTCGCGGGCCAATTTCGACCAGATGTCAGTGGCACCCGCCGTGCTCGCGGCGGTGTTGGGATTTGTTTCAATGGGCGCACTGGTGATCGCGCTCAAACCACTCATCATCACGGATGGTCCCGCCTTCACCAGTGTTTTTCAGGGCTCGGTGCGTTGGAACGGGCTCGTCATTCTGGCGCTCGCAACACTGTCTTACGGGCTCGATGGCGAAGTGCTGGTTTCGCTGATCATGGTCGCCACCATTCCCATCGTGAATGTCATGGCTGTAACCGTGCTCACCATCTGGGGTGCAACCGACAAAACTCCGGATTTGAAAGCGGTTGTCTGGCGCATTGTGTCCAATCCCCTGATTCTTGGATGCATTGCCGGCGCCATTGCCAACCTGCTTGGCGTTTTTCAAACCGGAGCGTTCGCGGAAGTTCTGGCGCTAATGGGACGCGCGGCCTTGCCGCTTATTCTGCTGGCCGTCGGAGCAGCGCTCGATTTCACCGCACTCAATGGTCGTCGCGGCCTTCTGGCTCTCACTGCCGTCAACAAGCTGATTATTGCGCCATTGGTCTTTGGTGGCATCGCCTGGGTACTCGGTGTCCGCGGCGAAGCACTGGCAATCGTTGTGCTGGTCGGAGCTTCACCCGGCGCTGCTTCGGCCTACGTACTGGCCCAGCAGCTTGGCGGCGATCGACGGCTATCTGCGGGGGACGTCACGGCGACCACGCTTTTATCCCTGATTACCCTGCCGATTGCCGTCTGGATTGCCACCCAGATCGGTTAGAGGCAGATCCGCTCGCCTTCACGAGCAATGCGGTATCCCCGCTCCAGCACCTCCAGCGTTTCCGCACTGCCCTCGAACCGGATCGGGTTGGTGTGATTGTAATGGATAAAGCGAATCCGTTGACGAATTTCGTCAGGATAATCCTGGAACATATCCATCGTTTCGCTGACGCGCGGATGGGGAATGGCGCTCATATTCCGGTCCGGAAGTTCATTGTTGTCGAAAAAAGTCGCATCGACATAGACGACGTCATTTTCCATCACGACATCCTCAATACGCGTTCCCTGCTCAGCCCATTCCTCCCAGCTGTCGATATCCGGAATGAAGGCCACGGACAGTTCCGACCCCTGAATGCGGAAACCAATTGTACCCGCAAATTCCCGTCGATGAGGCACCAAGAAACTCTCAACTTGCAGGTTTTGAGACCTGAAGCCTGTATTCCAACCGCCCCACAAAG
>BQJI01000020.1 GCA_021604625.1 Hyphobacterium sp.
CGAGCCGGACCCGGCCAATCCGGATACGTTGTTTCTTCCGTATTTCTCGCCGGACGAGCCGAGTTACTACTCCGGTTTCAACAACAGCTATATGAGTGATGGTACGAGCTCATCAAACTTGCTGTTCCGGCTGCGCAATTCAAACAAATATGCCGGTGTGAACCCGTCAGGCGCCGCTTCGAACAGAGGCTGCACCGCCCGCCCGATCACGCCGCTGACCCAGAGCCGCACCGAAATTGATGACGCGATTGACGATATGATCGCCAGCGGAACAACCAATATTCCGATTGGCATCAGCTGGGGCGTACGTGTGCTGTCCCCGCAGGAGCCTTTCACCCAGGGCAATGCATGGGATGATGACGAGACCATCAAGGCCATGGTCATTCTCACCGACGGTCAGAATGTCATCAACGGGCGCAGCAATATCAATTATTCCGACTATTCGGGCTATGGCTATATCCGCGAAGGTCGGCTGGGCGTCATCACGTCCAGTTCCTGGGCATTGCGAAATGCGCTTGATGATCGCACCGAAGCGGCATGCGCCTATGCCCGTGCTCAGGGCATCCGCGTTTATACAATTACCTTTCAGGTCAATTCGAGTTCAACCCGGGAGATGATGCAGGACTGCGCATCGCATCCCAGCCTCTATTTCAACAGCCCGTCAAATGAAGCCTTGCGCAATGCCTTCGAACTGATCGCCGGAGATCTGACCAACCTGCGACTGGCGCGCTAGTCCTCGCAGCCACCGTCTTCGCGGCCCGGCAGACAAATTAATTCCATCCGGAAATAGAGCGCCTGATTGGGACCGATCGGGCCGCCCGGCGTTCCGCGGGCGCCATACGCCAGATCCGCCGGGATAAACAATTCCCATTCCTCGCCCGTACGCATGTGACCGAGGGCCTCGACCCAGCCGCGGATCAGACGGTCAGATGGAAATTCCGCAGGCGCGCCGCGATCATATGAGGAATCAAAGGTTTCGCCTTCAAGGCTCTGACCGTCATAGTGAACCCGCACATATTCACCGCCCTCCGGCGTCAATGCTGCGTCGTCCGCTGCCCGCAATACGCGGAAATGCAAGCCCGACGGCATCACATAGACACAAGGCTGAAAACTCGTCCGTTCCAGATAAATATCGCCTTCGAGCTGATTACGGTCGGCTTCGCTCGGATCGCCGGAAAATTCCGGCCGGCCGATATCGGGAATGTCCACCGTTTCGAAATCGGCAACATTGCACTGACGCGCCGCTTCAACAATCGATGCCGGACTTGTCGGATCTGTTGGTATAGGACGCTCAGCCGGAGCACTGGTACACGCTGAAAGTAATACAACGCTCGAAAGGGCGATAAGGCGCATGAGAATCTCCGCAAATTGTAAGGCCAAGTTTGTCGCCAATGCCAGCTTATTCCGGCGGCGTGGTCAATGCCTCTGACATCAGCGTCAATACCGCCGGCCAATTCTGTTGAAAATAGGCATAAGCCTCATCCCACTCTCCGCCTTCGCCCCAGCCGGAATGTGTCAGCGTGACTCGCGTTGCTGTATCCGAAACGGGAATGATTTCAATTGTCAAAGGCGTCAGATGAGGACGAACATCCGGCATGTAGGGTGGCAGCGCCCAGGTAATGGTCAACATTCGATGTGTCTGAAAACCCAATACGGTCGTGCCTTCAGAGCCGCGCTGTCCGACCGGCGCGTCCAGCGCAAAATAGACTTCGTAGATCCCACCCGGACGCAAATCGATTTGCGAGGCTGGCGCAAAGAAAGACAGTCCGGCCTCGGTTGTCCAAAGATCCCAGATCTCGGTCGGGCGGGCTTCAACTTCAACCGAAGTTACAATAATCCGGTCGGTCGCCTCTGCAGACGCAACCAGACAGGCAAATCCGATACACAAGGCAAGCAAGGAACGCATATGACACCATTCTGAAAAGGGTAATTATGCGATTACCCTAATCGAACCCGTCCATTCCCGCGACTCAAAACAACGCACGGCCAATTCGTGATTGATCGAAGTAAGGCAGGCGGGCGGCACACATGCATACCGCCCGCCTGATTTTCTATTCGCTGTTGGCGGATATAATCGAGACCCGATAGGCCATGTCGGCGGACAAATAGGTTCTCGCCACGTCAACAATCTCCTCCAGCGTAATATCGGAATAATCGTCAGTAATCGTTCGTATCCGGTCCAGCCGTTCGGGGTATTCGAACGACTGGCTAAGCCAGCCAAGCCAGGCCGGGTTGCTTTCAAACGCATTCTGGATTTGTTCGATGAGCGGGCGACGTGCGCGCAACAACTCGTCATCCTCGATTTCGCCATTCGCCATGTCAGCCGCGATCAATCCAATCGAGTCATAGACCGCACCGATATTCTCGACCCGGATATCTGCACCAACATAAAGATAGCCAAAATCAGGGTGATAGAAGCTCTCAACATTCGATGACGACGCCGAATAGGTGAAAGCCTCACCCTCGCGCAGCCTTTCGGTCAGCTTCAAAGCCATGACCGCGCGCATCAGGCGAATGATACGCGAACGGCGAATATCACTGTCATCCGTCGTGGGCCAATAAACGTTTACGAGAGCCTGATCAGCACCGCCATTATGCATGAGAACGATAGGCTCATCGGTCGCATCAGGAAATTGTAGGGTGCGGTTTTCCGGATATTCGGGCCAGTCTTCGGACCGGTCCGGCAAGGCGCCGAGTGTAGCAGCAATGGCCTCGATGATGGATGTTTCGTCAAAATCACCGACCACCGTGACTTCGATGGGCGCCTGTTCCAGCGCTGGCGTCAGAAAGTCGCGTACGTCATCCAGGTCAACCTGTTCGATTTCGTCCGGCGTCGGAAAGCCATAGCGCGCGTCGCCGGATCGCAACATCCGAGACACATCGCGATTTCGTACGCCAGCTGGCGTCGATCCCATACTGCGACGAAGCTCGGGTCGAGACGCACGGTATTGTGCCAGACTTTCAGGCCGGTATCCCGGCGCGGTCATGTAGGCCGCGAACAATTGGAATTGCAGCGCCAGATCATCGGGTGTCGTAACGCCTGACATGCTGAACGAACCGGAATTCACACTGAAGCTGCCACCGACATTACGACCAGCCAGAATGCGCGATAGGTCGTCAAGCGAATGCGCTTCCAGCCCACCGGCGGTAAACACACTACTGGCGACGTTGTCTACCACGGCTTCGTTCAGCGGCTCTATGTCGCCGCGGCCGAACGTCATGTTGATACGGATAATGTCATTCTCGAAATCAGTCTGCTTCAGCGAAACGCGTACGCCGTTGTCAAATACAAGCCGCGTTACATCGAGGTCTTCGATCTCGCGACGTTCAACAACTTCACCCGGCGTTCCAAAGTCTTCATACGCCCAGTCAGCAAGCTCGATTTCCTCCATCGCCTCGACGTCAGTCTGCTGGCTTTGCGTCCAGACCTCTGCCACCCGATCTTCGGCATTTTCTATGTCCAGCGAGGTCGCAAGAAACACCAGTGGGCCATTACCAGACCATTGGTCGCGGAAGGCCGCAGTCACGGCTTCGACTGTGATGTCGGCTTCCATCGAATTGTACCGCGCCAACGCATCAGTGGGGTGATTGAAAACCTGATTATATCTCCAGCTGCTCCACAGCGCATTCGACAAACCCGCAGAACTCCGGGTGTCTGCGCCTTCCACCGCAGTTTCCAGACCGGTACGAAGATTGGTCAGCTGTTCGTCCAGTTCCGATTGGGTGAAGCCAAAGTCAATCGCGCGGCGTAATTCCTGTTCAACGATACCCAGGGCTTCTTCCCATCGCTCCGGCTGAGATACCGCCAGAAAATTCGCCCGCGACGCAAAACCGTACTCATCCGTTGTATATCCTGCGCCGGCTTGCAAAAGCGGCGATGTTCCGGAATTGATAATAGTCGTCATCCGTCGCGAAACGATTGAGGTCGCGAGTGAATCCAGCAATCCCTCAAACCGGCTCGCCGCTGTGTCGGCTTCGATCTGGTCCGGCTGTACAGATTCTACGGTCAGGACGGTGAAGAATTCCGGATCATGGAAATAACCGGTTTCGAATCCGCGTTCGGTATCGACGTTTCCGGCAATCGGCGCATCAAGATTGCCGTCACCAGCAGCCCAGTCGCCAAAAGTCTCCGCAATGCGAGCCTCAATGGACGCCGCATCAATGTCGCCGACGATGACAAGCATCGCACGGTCAGCCGTATAATACGTCTCATAATAGAGCGCGAAAGCGTCTTGTGGCGCCGTCGATATCACCTCCGGCGTACCGATCGCATCTCTTTGAGCCACCAGAGAGCCGGGATAGCGGAATTCCATCATCGCATTACCCCAACGCCGGATCGGCGTATTTCGTACGCGCTCTTCCGACAGGATAATGTCACGTTCGCGATCAATAGCATCGATGTCCAGAGTCAGATTGGATGCCGTTTCCCGCATGAGGAAAAGACCCGTATCAATGGTCTCGTCGTCGGTTTCCGGCATATCAAGTTGATAGACGACGTATTCGCGATTGGTCCCGGCATTCGTATCCGGTCCGAATTGCAGACCAAAACGTTCCAGCAGCGCAACCATGTCGCCTTCCGCAACATTTTCCGACCCGTTGAAGGCCATATGTTCGATGAAGTGGGCCAGTCCACGCTGATCATCGTCCTCGACCATCGAGCCGACATTGAACGCCATGCGTATTGAGGCTGTATTTGGCGGCGTCTGGTTTTCCAGGATGGCATAGCGAAGACCGTTATCAAGCTGCCCGTAGACAATCGCGGGATCGGCTTCAATGTCGCTGCGATCCTGCTCAAACCCCGCACCTTGCCAGGCCTGAGCACCAGCAATCGGCAAGGCGGCAATCAACAGGCCGACAACCGCCGTAATGGTCGATCGGCGAATACGGCGAGGAATGTTTACAAACATGGCGGATCCTTCCGGAACAGGCTGAATTTAGCCAGACCCTAACGGCGCCGGCACAAATCAATAAGTGAATAATGGGTCAGGTTGGTGAGACGCCTAGTCGATTGCCAGAACCGTCTCGATCGGATCGTGTTCAGCGACAAAATGTCCGGGCGTCACTTCTTCCAGTTGCGGCCGGTATTGCTCTGCATTCGGATCGTCCACCAGCTTGGATTTAAGGAACCGCAATTGAGCGCGCGGGTCCATGGGCGACGGCAAATCGCCTTCAAGCTGCAACCGCTTGCGGGCCTTTTCGATCACAGGGTCGGGAATTGGAACTGCCGAGATCAGCGCCTTTGTATACGGATGACGTGCATCATCATAAATCGCCTGACGATCCGCAAATTCAACGACACGTCCGAGATAGAGCACCATAACGCGGTGCGAGACTTCACGGACAACGGACAGATCGTGCGAGATGAAAATCATCGACAGATCCATCTCTTTCTGGAGATTGATCAGCAACTCGATGATCTGGGCCTGGATTGAAACATCAAGCGCAGAAACAGCCTCATCACAAATCACCAGTTTGGGCCGCAGTATCATGGCGCGGGCAATCCCGACACGCTGATTCTGGCCACCCGACAATTCGTGCGGATAACGGTTGATCATATTCGGGTCGAGCCCGACTTTCTTCATCATCTCCCGCACACATGCCTGTCGTTGCGCCCGGTTCAGCCGCTTCTGATAGGTCAGCATCGGCTCGGCTATTGACGCACCGACCGTCATGCGAGGGTCAAGCGAGGCAAGCGGGTCCTGAAACACAATCTGCAAATCTTTTCGGGCATCACGCAAGCGGCGTTTATTGATCGAGGTCAGATCACGCCCCAGCCAGGATACACTGCCGGCGGTCGCCGGAACCAGTTGCAGGACGGCCCGCGCCAGCGTTGATTTTCCGCAGCCCGATTCGCCCACGACACCGAGAGTTTCGCCTTTCCTCAGGTCAAAACTCACGCCGTCTACGGCCTTCAAGGGCTTGCTTTTTGGAAACAGACCGCCGCCGACAGTGATCGGGAAATGTACTTTAACATCGTCCACCTCAAGAAGCGGTTCAGCACCTTCTCTGTCTTCATAGGTTGGCAGCGCGATGTGACCGATCTTGTCCGGCTGATCGATGCGCGGCATCGCATCCAGAAGCATGCGCGTATATTCATTCGACGGATTGTGGAAAATGGTATTGGCGTCACCGCTTTCAACATAGACACCGTTTCGCATCACTTCGACGCGGTCCGCCATACGCGCCACCACACCCATATCATGGGTGATCAGGGCGATTGCGGCGCCGGTTTCGCGCTTCAGATCATCCATGATGTCCAAAACCTGTGCCTGCACGGTGACGTCCAGCGCCGTGGTCGGCTCATCAGCGATCAACAGATCGGGTTCGCACAGCATCGACATTGCGATCATGACGCGCTGGCGCATGCCACCGGACAATTCATGCGGGTATTGATTGAGTCGGCTTTTTGCTTCCGGAATCCGAACGCGTTCGAGCCAGTCAAGCGCCCGCTTGCTGGCTGCATCGCCTTGCAGTTTCATGTGCTTCTTCAGGACTTCGCGCATCTGATCGCCGACGCGCATGTGTGGCGTCAGTGACGTCAATGGGTCCTGAAAGATCATCGTCATGGAACGCCCACGAATCCGGTTCAACTTTCCAGGCTTGAGATTCAGAATTTCAGTGCCGCGGTATTTGATCGATCCGTTAGCTTTTCCGTTCGATGCCAGCAACCCCATGGCTGAAAGGAAAGTCTGGCTCTTGCCCGAGCCGGATTCGCCAACGACAGCGAGACATTCGCCCGGATTGATATGAAGATTGATGCCGCGCACAGCTTCGACATCGCCGTCCGGCGTCGAAAACGTCACGGCCAGGTCTTCAACCGACAGAATTGGTTTGGAGCCATTTTTGGAAGGCTTGGTCACACGGGCATCCTTGGTTTCGTCGAGGGCGGGAGAATAGTGCGCAAGGCTGTTTTGACTACCCCTCGCCTCACCCGGGTAACAGCAACTCGAAGAATGTTACGAATTCGTAGGCAATAGGTATGCTTCACTGCGATTCGTGAGGAATCAAATGACAAGCAATCGGCCCGCTCGTACCCATCTGGAAGCACTGTTTGAAGCATCTCCCGACGCTGTTGTGGTTGCAGGCGATGAGACGGAGATTCTCGACGTCAATCCCGCCTTCGAACAATTGTTGGGCTATACTGCGATCGAATTGGCCGGTCAGTCAGCTGAAGTCCTGTTTCTTGACAAATCTGATTTTCAGCGAATATGGGCGGCACGCCACGACGCTGCGCAGAAATTTGCGTTTCAACCCTTTACTTTATCGTATCAGCACAAGAATGGTCGAGAGATCATCTGTGAAACGGTTGCGATGCCGACAAGGGATGCTGACGGACGGATCACCGGGTTCATGGGCATCGTTCGGGACGTCACCCGCGAGCAGATCAGTCAGACGGTAACCTCGGAAACGGATCGAATTTATCTTGATGCACTCGAATCAAGCTCCGAGACAGCATGGCGGTTGAATCTCAAAACATCCGAGGTTGAAATTGCGGGCCCGATCGCACGAACGGTATTCGGCGCAAGTGGCGACAGCATATCGACTTCGGTTGACGATTGGAAAAATCGCCTTGTCGGCGATAGCAAACTGGCGTGCGACCAACTCATCAGCGGCATGATAAAATCAGGAAGGGCGCATGCTGAGCTTGTTTTACGAGCCCTGGATGGCACCCACGTATTTGTGGCCGATTCCGGTCAGATCATTCGCCGTGATTCCGACGGAATCCCCCTGATAGCAGCTGGCTTGTTGAGCGATATTTCGCAACGCAAGGCGCTGGAGTTCCACCGCGTTGAAGCTGATGCCTATTTGCAATCAGCACTGGAAGCCGCTGATCTGGCCGCTTGGCGGTTTGATCTCGTGAACAACACAGCGCGGCTCGAAGGCCCGCTGACACGCCTCGTGGATTTTGACGAACCTTCAGGCTGCATTACCGGTGCAGATTGGTGCGCTCTGGTCCACCGGGATGAACGCGGCGACATTATTCGCACCACAATGGCCATGGCAAGCGGCGAAACCGACAAGGCCAATGCGCTCTACCGCCTGAAGGACAGAGACGGGAAATGGCGCTGGATTCACTCAACTGGCGGCGTAACCCGGAAGGATGCGAACGGGCGGGGTCTTGTTGCGAACGGCATCATCAACGACGTGACGGAAACGATTGCGATACAGGAACAATTGACGATCGAGCGTAATCGATTCGAAGCGATTTTCCGAAGCACACCCGCCATGATGCACCAGGTCAGCGAGACCGGAATCATACTCGATGTCAGCGATTTCTGGCTGAGCCATCTGGAGTATTCACGTGACGAAGTCGTGGGCCGGAAATCAACCGACTTTCTTACCGAAGAATCGCGATTATTTATCCAGAATCACGGATTCCAGGAATTTCGCGTAACTGGCCAGGCGCGAAATGTCCCCTTGAAATATGTAAACAAATCCGGCGATGTTCTTGATTGCCTGATGAATGCCGTGATGGACGACAATACCTCGACCGGGCAGAGAACGGCGTACGGCGTGATAACCGATGTGACCCAGTTGCGACGAGCCTACCGCGACCTTGAGCGGTCTAATCGGGAGCTGGACCGGTTTGCGACGATCGCATCCCACGATTTGCAGGAACCTTTGCGAAAAATTTCGGCCTTCGCTGGCATGCTGCGGGCTCGTTACAGCGAACAGATCGATGCTGATGCAGATCGATGTTTTGATTTTCTGGTAGATGCCGCTGCTCGCATGCGAAATCTTATCAATGATCTACTGGAATACTCACAAATGGAATCTCGGCCTCTACGCTCGGAAGAGCTGTCGTTGAAAGCCCTGGTCGACGAGATCGAAACAGGGTTTTCACCGCGCATCGCGCAAAGCAAGGCCAGCATAATCGTTGAAGGCGATGATACATTCCATGCGGATCGCTTCTTTCTGAATCAGATACTTCAGAATCTGATTTCCAATGCGATCAAATACCGGTCAGGTAGGCCACCAGAAATTAGAATTTCCATGACCACCCATCAGAATGAATGGTCAATTCGCGTGACTGACAACGGTATGGGATTCGATCCAAAATTTGCCGAACAGGTTTTCGAACCTTTCCGTCGACTTCATGCGCGCGGAGAATTCGAGGGCGCAGGCATTGGCTTGGCTATTGTGCGCCAAGCCGTTGATCGCCATAACGGCCGGATTTCAGTCGAAACCCGGCCGGGCGAAGGTTCCAGCTTCATCATAACTGCGCCTGACATTGCATCGCAATGGCGTGTTGCCTAGCTTTTGATCGCAACCGGCGCAGGCAAGAATTGTGGTGCAATCTTCAAGTCCTTGACCAGTTTCATCTTGTTCAGGACAAGCAACGCTGTTCCATTGTAATCAACGATGCGATTCCAGATTCCTCGTTTTGGCAAATGAAGCGCGCTGCGCGGAAAATCGTGGTGATGCCCATGGAGCGCTTCACCACCCGTGAGGAAGGCCAGAAAATAATCGAACCATTTGGGTGTTTTTAGATGGCCGAAGACATTCACGCCCAGCGTCGTTGCATGAAACTGGATAGCACGCCCGAGCACGAGAGATGCGTGCAGGATGGCGATCAGGATTAATGGGCCGCCAAGCATCCAGGTAATCGCGTAGGCTGTCAGCGGTACCAACAGGTGAGCGACAAGGTAGAGCCAGAGAAAATGCCGGTCATGAAACCGCACGATCGCATAGCGTTCAAGCCAGCGAGCCGTCGGTCGTTCGAGATCGGCTTCATCACGCCACATAAGCCAGCCTACCCAGGCCCAGAGCTTGCTCTCATGTGGGTTATGAGGATCGCCAGCACGATCGGACCAGTGATGGTGTTGGGTGTGATAATTCACCCAGTCTTTCATGCGGCCCTGCATAGCGATAATGCAATTGATCATCACCATGATTTGCGCCGGAACAGCCAATTGCCCAGCGCGGTGCTGCAGCACGCGGTGAAGCGGTCCGATGCCCATATTACAAATGAATATGGCGAGGCAAACCGTTCCGACAGCCAACGGCGCATACCACCAGTGCAGGCTGATACTTTCGAGGGCGAGCCCGAGAATGATCGCTGTCAGCAGCGCCGCAAGGCCCAGTGCCGGATATGCAATCGCCGAAAATACGCTCGCCCAGTCGAGGGTTCGCCAGTTTTTCAATATCGCTTCCGATCGCGCAATTATGGATTCATCAGGAGTCATTCAATTTACCTTCTTGACCGGCCCGTCGCTGTGCACGAAAGGCTCAGGAATTGGCATCAGGCATTCCCGGTTTCAAACGCATTGGCAAGTGCCTATCAATAATCCGTAAACGGAGCGCTTATGATTTTAACAATCAATGCATGCGGTATCGCCCGCCTCAACCTTCGCGCATTCGTCTGACCTCGGAATGAATGTGATCAAATAGTTCAATAGCACTGTGTTTTCGCGAGAACGCCACAAGCTCTTTGACTTCCAGCCAGGACAGGCGACTTGCCGGATTCGGTTGAACTTTCTGCAGTCCATCAAGGGCAGAAACCAGCGTTTCACCGGAATCAACCAGAGCTTCTTTCAGTTTTTCACCTGGCTTGAGCCCGGTTATCTCGATTTCTATCTCCGATTCCATGCCCGCAGGGGCGCAGAATTCGATTAATCTCTGGGCCAGATCGAGAATTTTCACCGGTTCGCCCATGTCCAGCACATACACCGCCGGATCACCGCCATTTTTGGCCGCTTCCAATGTTGCGTGCAACACAAGCTGAACCGCTTCAGGCACCGTCATGAAAAATCGCTCGACATCGGGATGGGTTATGGTCACCGGGCCGCCAGCATCGATTTGCGACCGGAATATCGGCACTACCGACCCGTTTGATCCCAGAACATTGCCGAATCTTACAACTCCGAAACGCGTACCGCCCTTGGCTTCATCTGCAAGTTTGTGAATGACCGCTTCAGCCAGCCGCTTTGCAGCACCCATAACATTCACAGGCTCGACTGCCTTATCGGTCGAGATCAGGATCATCTGGGCAACGCCGAACTCACGGGCTGCACGCGCAACATTGGCGGTGCCGAGAACGTTGGTTTCGACAGCCTGCCGGGGGTGGTCTTCCATTAGCGAAACATGTTTGAGCGCTGCGGCATGGAAGATCACATCCGGACGGGTCGCCTGAACTGCTTCTTTGATCGAGTCTCCGTCGCGTACATCCCGAAGCAACGCCCGCCGACGGACCGAGGTGAAGCGTTCAGATATCTCGCGGTCGATATCGAACAACGGGGTTTCCGCCAGGTCCAGCATTACCAGCTCGGAACATCCGAGCGCTGCGGCCTGCCGACAAAGCTCGCGCCCGATAGTGCCACCAGCGCCGGTTACCATAACGCGCCGGTTTCGAAACCCAGCCCGGAGGGGCTCAACGGGCAAGCTCACAGGAGGACGCGAAAGCAAATCTTCCAGGCGAAGTTTGCGCAGACGTAATCTGCGATGATCGCCTTCAGCCAGATCCACTGTCCGCGGCAAGGTGAGAATTCTGAAGTCACGTTTTCGCAAGCGCGCCATTGCCGCGCGATTAATGCCTTTCAACGTCGTGGGAGGCGCGGTGAAGACCAATGCCAGATCGCTTTCGGCGCCATCCGTTTGCGCATCGGCAATGGATTCAAGAACCCGCGTACTGCCAAGAACGCGCACGCCGCGAATACCCTGGCCGGACATGCTATCTTCATCCAGAACTATACCAACCGGCTCATATCCGAAATCAGCCCGGTCAACAATCTCTCGGAGTGTTGACTCAACATCTTGAGGCGTACCGACCAAGATCATACGCGGCTTCCCAGTATGAACAGCTTTAGCAGGAAACGGCGATAGCAATTCAGCAAGTCTTTGTTCGCGCGCGGCACGGACCGCAGTTCGAGCGAGCATCATGCTTCCGGTCGCAAGCATCCATGCAAACCCGTAGAACTCGACAGCTGGCATCGAATCTCTAAAAAATGCGAAATCAATGACCACAAGGCTTAGGGTGGCGAGCACACAGACTTGGACAATTCGCAATAGATCGGGCGGCGAAACATACCGCCAAGAATGCCGATAAACGCGGGCAGGCATCTGTGCGACAACAATCAGAATCGCGAATAGCAACGCTCGTGCGATCCATTCGAACAGTCCCCCAGCCGACAACCAGCTCGACGATGATAGCAGCCATCCGCCCAGATAGGCACCGAGCGCAATCAGCACGTCGATCAATAACTTGGTCGAAATCGTCAGCAAAAAGGCCCCCGTACGCCCGTCAGATTAGCAACTTACAGCATATACGGAAACTGCCACGTACATGCCGGTCTTTTTACAGCATTTCAAAACGGATTCAGCGTGTATCCCTGCTGCTGCAAGCGGGCGTGAGCTGTCATGGCTGACAGCGACATTGAAACGCCGGGCAAAAGATCATCCACCGTCACGTCATAATAGGCCGCCGACTGACCGCAGACGAAGATCGTCACATTGTTCTCAAGCAATATCGCGATCATTTCCGCTGAGGCATTCACTTCGCCGTCTGCGGCATCGGTAACATCGCGAACCGCGCGCCCGTGCAAGACGATCGCCAGATGAATGTTATCAGGGTCTACGCCGGCGCGCGCATGCATGTTGATGAAACGCACCGCTGAAACGAGGGTGCGATTGGGGTCGCCGTCTTCCGCCGGGATTGCCGTATCAAAAGCAATACGAAACACACTATCCGCCGCCAGCGGTAATGCACCCGGCACTTCGGCAACCGGGCCATACGCGTCAATCACGGGTCCGGTGGAAAATGCCGTATCATCAATCCATGCGGCACGGGCCTGCGTATTCCACAGGACCGTACACATCAAAACCAACAGTATTCGAAGCGTCATTCATCCGCCTCCCAGTCTTTGCCGATTGATCGAGCTGCAAGTAAAAACAGTCCGGCCGCCGGAATGATCATCGAAGAAATGGCCAGTATGGCATATCGCAAGGCTTGGTCGCCGTAAGCCTCGCGGAAGAAGTCGCTGAGCGCGCCGACGGCCGGCGGGCCGATGCACAATCCGATGATGTTAATGATGAATAGAAGAATCGCGGGCGCCATGGCGCGCATCGCTGGCTTGACGAGGTTTTGCACGATCGCCCAGACCGGCCCGTACCACATCGACCCCAATGCACTCGAAACCCCCAACAGAAGGAAAGCCAGCCAGTTTGGTGGAATCGAAAGTGACAGGAAGTAAATCGGCAGGGCCGCCAGCAAGGCGACGCCCGGAATCGCGGCATAGGCACCAAGCCATTTTTTCGAAAATCGGTCGGTCAGATAGCCGCCCGCCAGTGTGCCTATGAAACCGCCGCCGCCGATGACGAAGGAATATGGAATGGCGGCATTGGCCAGCGCATCTTGCGGCGCGACGCCTGCAGCCAGAGAAATCCGGATAAAGTAACTCAGCAGCCAGGGAAATAGGCCATATCCCACCAATGAGGCAATCGCCGCTGCAAAAGCCAGATACCAGAAGGACGGCTTTTTCAACAAGGCGCCGAAAACCGCAGCGACGGAAGCCTGTTCGCCCTCAATATGATCCTTATCAAACTGCCCGCGAACGGGTTCCTTTACGGTCAGTTTCAAGAATATCGCGAGCATTACGCCCGGAATACCGATCAGTAAAAATGGCACGCGCCAGGCGACATCTGCCCCTATCGCGGCCAGAAATTCAGGCGCGCCATTGGCCTCATAATAGTCGGCCACCCAGCGATAGACGATGGCGGTAATCAGAATTCCGAGCACCGATCCGATCGGGATACCAAGCGAATAGACCGACATGGCACCGGCGCGTTTGCGCGGCGGTATGTAGTCGGAAATAAGGGAGTGCGCAGGCGGGGAACACCCCGCCTCCCCGATGCCGACCCCCACCCGCATCAGAAAGAGCATGAGATAGGAATTCATGAGACCAAACAGCGCCGTGAAAGCACTCCAGATCGCCAGCGAAATCGAGATGATCGAAACGCGGTTCCAGCGATCGGCGAGGTAGGCGATCGGCAGACCAAGGACTGCATAGAGAAAAGCGAACGCCGGTCCGGTCAGCAAGCCGAGCTGCAAATCGGACAGATCAAAATGGGCCTTGATCGGTTCCTGCATGACAGCCACAATTTGGCGGTCGATGAAATTGAAGGTGTAGACGACAAACAGCGAAAAAACGACATAGCGGGCATAACCCGATCCGACCGGGTTCTTACCCGCCTCGGCAAGTTGATCAGACATCTTATCTCCCCAACGCCGCATCAATAAACTTTGCGCGGCCTGATCAACATCCTAAAGTATGAATCGAGGCGTGCAATGCACATTCAAAATTCAGATGTCCGGCACTATATTCTCGGGCATCCAATTTCCGCCACATAGTCGCTATACCGGCTCCCGACCCAATTCAGCCGGCGATGTCCCGAAGGCGCGTTGTGAGCATATGAGAGGCTTGAAAAGTCTGAAATGATCCGTGCGGTTCTAGTTTTGTTGATAATGATCGCAGCGCCTGTACGGGCGGACGAACCATTGGCGCGTTTGCGCGGCATTTCCAACGCCGATTTGGAAGCCCGAATTCACGAAATACTCGGTACATCAAAAGCATCGGCGGATGATGAGATCGCCATGCGGCGAGATCTTAGAACCGCACGGGATCGCGCCCAGCGCTTTCTCAGGTCGGAAGGCTATTATGCGGCGACCATAAACGGTGAAATTTCGAGCGATGGACGGCCGCGCCTGACGATCAACGCCGGAACAGCTTTTCATCTTGGCACCCTGACCGTTGAATCGGGGGACCGCGAAGCCCGGCTGATTGCGCGAACGGCCATCTCAGCTCCGGTTGACAATATTCTTACGGCTGACTGGGTGCTTGCCGCCGAGGCTATGGGGCAAGCGGCATTGGAAAATGCAGGCTGGCCAGACGCGCGGGCTTTACCGCGAGATGTCTCGATCGATCATGCGCGTGACGCGGGTGACGTAACTTTTCGCTATGAATCCGGTACCTTCGCTCGTTTCGGCGGCGTCGAGCTGCAAAGTACGGCCTGGCGCCGGGATTTCATCGAACGCCTCGCTAATATAGAAACCGGGTTGCCGGTGCAAAGAACAGGGATTGACGATTATTCGCGGCGCCTTGAAAGGCTGGACAGCGTACGTCGGGCGCGCGTTACGCTCAGCGAGCCGGACGAGATTAGCGAACGTCGAGCACTCATCGTCGCGCTGGATCCTGCCCCCCGACATGCCGTAGAGGCAACCATCAGTCTTTCAACCAGCGAAGGTGCCGGTACCAGCCTGGCGTGGTCGCGCCGCAATCTGTTTGGAGGGGATGAGACGGTGACACTCAGTGCCGAATTGGCGTCTCTGGTTCAGTCATTTGGTGCGCGTCTGTCACTGCCATACTGGCGCCGCATCGATCAGCGTCTGGTATTGAACGGCGGGATCAAAACCGAGGACACCGACGCTTTTCAACAAAATGAATTGTCAGCCGGTCTCGATCTTTTTCGCGAACTGGAAAACGATCTCGATCTGCAACTGGGCGCTTTTGTGGACATTTCCAAAGTCACAGACGGATCAGGCGAGCGCGACATCAATTCACTCAGACTGACGTCGGCATTGGCATTCGATCAGCGCGATAATCCATTGAATCCACAATCGGGTGTATTCGCAACGCTGATCATGAATCCGGGTCACAGTTTTGGTGACACCGATGCCACCTATCTCAAGACCGAAATTCGAACCAGCGCCTATTATCCGGTATCGGATCGACTTGTCGCTGCCGCGCGCTTGAGGCTGGGAACAATCATCGGAGCTTCAGCCACAGAAATGTCCGCTGATCAGCGTTTTTACGCTGGCGGTGGCGGCTCAGCTCGCGGCTTCGTCTATCAGTCGCTTTCGCCGATCGACCTAACCGGCGCGCCAGCCGGCGGGTTGTCCGTTACAGAATTCAGCGCCGAATTGCGATGGCGCGGTGAAGGTCGATGGGGCGCGGTCGCCTTTGTCGATACGGCTTTTGCCAACGCCAGTCGAACGCCTGAGTTCGACAGTCTGCGGACGGGCGTTGGATTGGGCATCCGGTATTTCCTTGATTTCGCACCGATACGACTTGATGTCGCCACGCCGCTGGACCGTCGGGCCGGCGAAGATCCACTCCATGTCTATATCAGCATCGGTCAGGCATTTTGATGCTGGCAACGCGCCCGCATTTGCGTCGCTGGCTTTTTCGCATATGCGGGACAGTCGGCGTTTTGGTCGCGATCGCGATGATTGCGGTGATGGTGGCCACCGGGCCATTGGGCCGTTGGGCGGTTCTTCATTTTGCCGATGGGCGGGAATTGCCGCGAGGCCTGATGATCGAGCTGGACGGATTGAGCGGCAACGTCCTGCAACGCGCAACCGTGGCGCAAGTCACCGTCAGAGATTCCGACGGCGTATTCCTGATCGTCGAAAATCTTTCGGTTCAGTGGAACAGTCTCGCATTGTTCGGCAGCGCCGTTGACGTGGAAGCCATCGGGGCCAACCGCATCGAATTGTTGCGCCAACCGGTGCTGGCGGCTGCCACGACCAGTGGCGGATCGATGCCTGCAATCCGGATCGGATCTGTCACCGTCGCGGAATTGGCATTGAATGAAAACGTGATTGGCGAAGCAGCGACGTTCTCGTTGCACGGGCGTGCGCGCATGCAGGAACGCGGCCACCTCGAAGCAAATATCGTCCGCACAGATCGCCAGGGCGATCGATTGCTGGGCGAATTGATATGGACGCCACAAGGCCAGCTCGACGGCAATATAGATGCTTTTATTTCGGGGGAAGGCCCGCTCGGAACGCTATTTCGACTGAACGGGCGAGACGCGCGCCTGTCCGGCCGGATGGCGGGTTCATCCCATCAGGGCGTTGGTTCGGCATTGCTGACAATCTCGGATCAGGAGGCCGCCGAAACAGAATTTGACTGGCAGGACGGGCGTTGGTCGGCACGTATCGACACGGACGGCCAACTTCTGGAATCCATTCACAGCCTGCCCATCAGTCTTGAGGCCCGTATTCGCGCATCCGGCATGCTTGCGCCGCTCTGGCCCGACACCGTCGAAGCTACCGGTGCAGGATGGCAGATCATTGCAACCCCCTTGGATAATCGGCGAACGCGCGCTGAAATTGTTTTGGGTCAACCTGTTTGGACCGCATTCGCCGGCACAGCGATAGCCCTGGATGAAACCCGGTGGTCAGGAACGATCGATTTCACCTCGGGAATTTCGGCCGATGGTGTGCTGCAGCTTCAGTCGCTTACCGCATTTGGCACAAATATCGACGCGGCAGGTGGAGCGCTCCTGTTCACGCGGCGTGACGGCCAGAATGCAGTATTTGCAGATCTCACAGCAACGGCGCTCACATTTCCAGACGCATCACCAATTGCGAACCTGTCCTGGATGGGTCTGGCATTTGAAGCGCATCTGCGCGACAGCACTTATGAAATCAGCGAGCTCGACATCCAATCGGACGCATTCGCTTTGGTGGGTGATGCGAGTATTGATCCGGACGGCTGGTTCGTCTCAACCGACGCGAATCTGACGATAAATGATGCCAGCCTGCTAACCGATCAGGTCTCCGGTTCTGCGTCCGCAGACATTCGGATTTCCGAGGCGTCGCGAGCGGGATTGAGAATGGATCTGGCCATCAACGGATCGCGACTCCGATGGATTCAGGCACAATTGCAAACGCTGCTCGCAGACATGCGTCTCACCGGCCGGCTTGAATCGAATTATTCCGACTGGCGTCTATCCGATATACGACTGGCCAGTTCAGGCGCACTGGTTCGCGGTCGGGCAAATGGGCAAGGCACAAACTGGGCGACGACATTGGATGCGGCAGTCAATGGCGATGTCGTAATTGCAAACGCAACACTGGGCGGTGGCGCGGCAATCGCAATTGAAGCGCAAGGCGAAGGCCTGTCCGCGACCGGAAATTCAGTTTTATCAACGCCGCGTTTCTCGATCTCGGACCGGGAATTCCAGCGCCCGCAATTGGGTTTGGAGTTTGAGGTTTCGAGCGAACGCCAATCAGCCGATTGGCAGCTCGAAGCCGCCACTGATTTTGGCAACCTGTTTGCACTGGGGACGGTCGAGCGCTCACCAGACTCTGTCGAACTCACTATTGATGACGGGCGGCTCGACGCATTCGCATTCTCGGCTTTGGCCTCCTTCGATGCGAATGAAATGACGGCCAGTTTGACCGGCCAGGACTGGCAAATTGACCAGGGAGAAATTTCAAGCCTTGAACTGACCGTCACTCGCGATGACACCAGCACACGTGTTACCGCCAATTCGACCGGTACAATCCGCGACCCCTACACGCTCTCCGCAACGGCAACTTTGTCCGATGGACGTGTTTCGGCCCGCCTGAGCGGAGATTGGGCCGGCATACCGATTGAGACCGTTGATCCGCTCATATACCGCTTCGCGGACGAAATTCCGGAATTTCACGGGCGGCTCGCGACAGGAGGTGGAAATGTCCGTCTGAGATGGACTGCTGACAATCGCCTGCGTGTGACCGTGACAGATTTGCCGGCCGACATTCTCGCGACGGCGGGCGCCCTGCCAGCGCTGGACGGTGAAATTGGATTCGATCTTTTCCTGCGTTATGGCGACGGATTATGGACTGGCGATGTCACCGCCGAGGCCGAGCAGCTTCGAATCCGACAATTCAGAATTGGCAGTGCTGTCGATTTCGATCTTTCCGGACGACTGGATGACGGGTTGAGCCTCACCCTGAACATTCGCAGTGATGAACTGGCGGGAACCGCACGCCTGCAACGTGTCGGGCAGGTTTCCGAACTTGAACAATTGCGCCGCGATGCGCCGATAAGCGGTCAGATTACACTGGGCGGTGCAATTGAACCCCTGCTCGCACTTGTTCTCGGTGACACGCGGCAATTGGCGGGAGAATTGAGCACCGAACTGACCGTATCCGGTTC
>BQJI01000021.1 GCA_021604625.1 Hyphobacterium sp.
TTTGTCGCAATGTTCGTAATCATGCTGGTCTTTGGTGCGCTGGGCCCGGCGGGAATCGCCATCGGTTCGGTTCTTGGCTTTCTTGTTGTGACGGGTGTGACGATCGTTGGCCTCACTCTGGCGACGCCGGTCATAGCGCTCAGCCTTTTACGCGGCAGCTTTGCCATCACCGAAGCGTTTAGCGGCGCTCGCAAAATATTCTGGCCGCTTCTTGGAAGCCTGATCGTCGCGATGGTCGGATACATGCTGTTTTACGCGCTGCTGACCGGGCTGCTGGGTGCCATGCCGTTCGATCAATATGGCGCATTGCCGTCCGGAGACACGGCGGGTTGGGCGACATTATTTCCCTATTTTGTGTTGGTGCAGGTGGTCGCCATTGCGCCCGTCGCGTTGCTGCGCGGCGTTGCCTGCTATGCGGCTTTGCAGATTGATGAAGCTGCGCCGGGATCAGCCGCCAGTTGATCAGGCGCTTTTCTTGCGGGATTTTTGACGTTTCGCATCGCGCTCCAGCATGGGCTTGAGATAACGACCCGTCCAGCTGGCGTCGACTTCTGCGACTTGTTCTGGCGTGCCTGTGGCGACAATCTCGCCGCCGCCATCGCCGCCTTCCGGCCCCAGATCAATCAGCCAGTCCGCGGTCTTGATGACGTCCAGATTGTGCTCGATCACGACCACGGAATTGCCGGTTTCTACCAGCTCATGCAGGACTTCGAGCAATTTGCGAACGTCCTCGAAATGCAGGCCGGTCGTGGGCTCATCGAGAATGTAGAGCGTTTTGCCGGTGGCGCGTTTGGCGAGTTCCTTGGACAGTTTCACCCGTTGCGCTTCACCGCCCGACAATTGGGTCGCCGGTTGGCCAATCTTGATATAACCGAGGCCGACCCGTTTCAGCGTTTCCATCTTGTCGCGCACGGATGGAACCGCCTTGAAGAAGCTGGCACCTTCCTCGACCGTCATGTCGAGCACGTCGGCGATGGATTTGTCCTTGAATGTGACTTCGAGCGTTTCGCGGTTGAAACGCGCGCCGTGACAGACATCGCAGGGCACAAACACGTCCGGCAGGAAGTGCATCTCGATTTTCACCACGCCATCACCCTGACAGGCTTCGCATCGCCCACCCTTGACGTTGAATGAAAACCGGCCGGGTTTGTAGCCTCGCGCCTTCGATTCTGGCAGGCCGGCGAACCATTCGCGGATCGGTGTGAAGGCACCTGTATAGGTTGCCGGATTTGACCGTGGCGTCCGACCGATGGGCGACTGGTCGATGTCGATAATCTTGTCGAGATGTTCGAGCCCGGTGATCCGGTCATACGGTGCCGGCACCTTTTGCGCCTTGTTCAGCTTGCGGGCGGCGGCCTTGTAAAGTGTTTCAATCGTCAGCGTGGATTTCCCGCCGCCAGATACGCCGGTCACACAAAGGAAAACACCGAGCGGGAATTCCGCCGTGACATTTTTCAGATTATTTCCGCTCGCGCCTTTGACGACGAGTTTCTTGCCCTTTTTGCCTTTACGACGGGCTTGGGGGATTTCAATTTCGCGCGCGCCGGACAGATACTGACCGGTCAGGCTTTTCGGGTTGGCCTGAATGTCCTTCGGCTTGCCGGATGCAACAATTTCGCCGCCGTGAACACCTGCGGCCGGGCCGAGATCAACAACGTGATCGGCGGTCAGAATGGCTTCCTCGTCATGTTCAACGACAATCACTGTATTGCCGAGGTCACGCAGGCCGCGCAGAGATTCCAGCAGCCGTGAATTGTCGCGCTGGTGCAGGCCGATGGACGGTTCATCGAGGACGTAGAGCACGCCGGTTAGACCGGATCCGATCTGGGAGGCCAGCCGAATCCGCTGGCTTTCGCCGCCGGACAGCGTTCCGGATGCCCGGTCGAGCGTGAGGTAATCCAGGCCAACATCGACGAGAAAACTGAGACGGTCGCGTATTTCCTTCAATATCCGGTCGGCAATCGCGCGTTCTTTTGGCGAAAACCCTTCGACGACGGATTCAAACCAGTCCGCGGCCACGCGGATGGATTTTTCGCTCACCTCTGAAATGTCGCGGCCACCGACTTTTACCGCCAGTGCTTCGGCTTTCAGGCGTTTGCCGCCGCATTTCTCACATGGTTGTGCCGATTGAAAACGGGCAAGGTCATCGCGAACCCAGCTGGAATCGGTCTCACGCCAGCGACGCTCCAGATTTGGAATCACCCCTTCGAAATTCTTGGTCGTTTCGAAGGTGCGCAAACCGTCTTCGTATTTGAATTTTATCTTCTCGCTGGTTCCGTAAAGAACGACTTTCTTGAAATCGTCGAGCACATCGCGCCAAGGTTCGAACATGGACGCGCCGAAGTGTTCGGCCAGCGCAGTGAGCGTCTGCTGATAAAGTTTTGACGTTGTGCGGCTCCAGGGTGCAATAGCGCCGTCATACAGGCTTTTACCGCGATCCGGGACAACCAGTTGTTCGTCGAATTTCAGGGACTGGCCAAGGCCGTCGCATGCCGGGCACGCGCCAAAGGGGTTGTTGAACGAGAACAGGCGAGGTTCGATTTCCTCGATAGTGAATCCGGAGACCGGGCACGCGAATTTCTCCGAGAAAATGATCCGTTCAGCCTCCGTCTGGCCATCCGGCTTATCCGCAAATTCGGCGACGGCGATGCCATCCGCGATTTTCAGCGCTGCTTCCAGTGATTCCGCGAAACGTTGTTCCATGCCTTCGCGTACGATGACGCGATCGACGACAACATCGATGTCGTGCTTGTATTTCTTGTCGAGCTTGGGCGGCTCTTCGAGTGAATAGAATTCCCCATTGACCTTTACGCGCTGGAACCCGGCCTTCAGCCAATCGCCGAATTCCTTGCGATATTCACCTTTCCGGCCCCGCACGGCGGGTGCGAGAAGATAAAGCCGCGAACCGTCTTCCAGTGCCATCAGGCGGTCCACCATCTGGCTGACGGTCTGGCTTTCGATGGGCAGGCCGGTGGCCGGTGAATACGGCACACCGATGCGCGCCCAGAGCAAGCGCATGTAATCGTAGATTTCCGTGACGGTTGCGACCGTGGATCTGGGGTTTTTGGATGTGGTTTTCTGCTCGATGGAAATGGCGGGCGACAGGCCTTCAATCGAATCGACATCCGGCTTGGACATCAGTTCCAGAAATTGCCGGGCATAGGCAGACAGACTTTCCACATATCGCCTCTGGCCCTCAGCATATATCGTATCGAAGGCGAGTGAGGATTTTCCGGAACCGGAAAGTCCAGTAAAGACAATCAACTGGTCACGCGGGATTTGCAGCGACACGTTTTTGAGATTGTGTTCGCGCGCGCCCTCGACGCGGATTGACTTCATGGTATCGGACATGGACTTCGGCCTCTTGGTGCGTTCAACTACAGGGAATCGCGCAATTGACCGCGAGAACATTATGTGAACATCATGTGCGGGTCTACCCTACAGGTAGGCACGTAGCAGAGAAGGGAAGATGGGCAAATGGCGGGCAGCGTCAACAAGGTGATACTGGTAGGTAATCTGGGAGCGGATCCCGAGATACGTCGTTTGAATTCCGGTGATGCGGTTTGCAATCTGCGGATAGCAACTTCGGAAAGCTGGCGTGACAAGAGTTCCGGGGAGCGCCGTGAGAAAACCGAATGGCACAATGTCGTTATTTTCAACGAGAATTTGACCAAGGTGGCCGAGAATTATCTGAAGAAAGGGGCCAAGGTTTATATCGAAGGCCAGCTTCAGACGCGAAAATGGCAGGATCGCGACGGCAATGACAAATACACGACCGAGGTTGTGTTGCAGCGTTTCCGCGGTGAACTGCAAATGCTGGATAGCCGGGGCGACAATTCGGGCGGCGGAAGCTATGATCGCTCCAGCAGTCAATCCGGTGGCGGCGGGCAGGTGTCCGACAAACGCGACAATTTCCGGAATGACGATATGGACGACGAGATACCATTTTGATCAAGTGTTCCACTATTATTGGCGGCCTTCTGGCCGCCGCATTCCTGTCCGGCATGTCCACCGCGCAAGAGATTGGCGGCACGCGGAACCCGGTGCTGACCGAAGTCACACTGGAAGGTGACCAGACGACACATTTCGTTGTCGGCGACGGTGCCTGGGGCGATGTGCTGGCTGAAATGGGCGTGATGCGGAGCGAGCCTCGATCCCGTGATCGCGAAATCGCCGAGCAATTATACGAATCCCGGGATGTCATTCCGTCAGGCTATCTGTTCGAAGCCGCCCGGCGGTATTCGTCTTTTGATCCGGATATGGCGGTCTATGTTTTCTTCCTGGCGCGCGGGCGTGCCCTGTATGATGCGATGCGTTGTCTGGATTCCACGGCGACCAATGCGGTGCCGATCGTGAGTGACATGGCGGGCGGCGACGTCGCCATATTCATGAATGTTTCGGATGACGGTTCGGCTTTCGCCAATATCACCGCCATGCAGGCCGCGCTCGATCGCCTGCAGGAAAACGGCGAAGTCTTCACCGGTAGCTTTTCGCCGTGGTGGATTTGTTCGGCCTCTGACAGCGTATTTTTTGCGGCTGTGAACAATGCGGCGATGCCGGAGAATGAATGGCTGAAGCCGGAGAGTGTCTGGCCAAGTGCGCGACAGGTTGTTGAGCGTAATATCGAACGCAACCGTGCTTTGCTGGCCGTAACACTCGGTGCGCGGGAACTGGGTACGCCGGAGTAAATTGCAGATCGAATTGATGGAAGTCTCGCGCGGCCGCAGGTGTGAACCTGCGGCCTTCTGCGTTTGATAAACCCGGCCTCAGAGGGTAGGCTGCAGCGTATATCCAGCCGGTGATTCCTGTATCGGCAAATTGCTTGTGAATCGCCGTCCGAGCGTGGTTCTGAGGCAAACCGGAGAGAATTCTCTTGAGCGACGAAAACGAACCGCCGATTTCCGATGAAAACCCGCCTGCCGAGAGCGGCGTTTCACCGATTTCCATCGAAGAGGAGATGAAGTCCTCCTATCTCGATTACGCGATGAGCGTGATTGTCAGTCGGGCGATTCCCGATGCGCGGGACGGGCTGAAACCGGTTCACCGCCGCATTCTCTGGTCCATGCAGGAGCAGGGCTATGCGCACGACAAGCAGTATCGAAAATCGGCCCGCGTGGTTGGTGATGTCATCGGTAAGTATCACCCGCACGGCGACCAGGCCGTTTATGACGCTTTGGCGCGCATGGCGCAGGACTTTTCAATGGGCGTCCCCTTGCTTGATGGCCAGGGAAATTTTGGCTCGGTCGATGGCGATCCTCCGGCGGCCATGCGTTACACCGAAGTTCGCATGGACAAGCCTGCCGAGGCATTGCTCGCGGATATCGACAAATCCACTGTTGATTTTGCTGAAAACTATGATGGCTCTGAAAGCGAGCCCGTCGTACTGCCTGCGCGCTATCCAAACCTCCTCGTTAACGGCGGCGGCGGAATCGCTGTCGGCATGGCGACCAATATCCCACCGCACAATCTCGGCGAAATCATCGACGCGACCGTGACTTTGCTGGAAAACCCTGACGTCACAGATGCTGAATTGCTTGATATCGTGCCCGGCCCGGATTTTCCGACAGGAGCACAGATTGTTGGACGCGCGGGCGCTCGCTCGGGGCTATCGACAGGGCGCGGCTCGGTGATCATGCGAGCGAAAACCACAATTGAAGAGATCCGCAAAGACCGTCAGGCAATCATTGTTCACGCGATTCCCTATCAGGTGAACAAGGCGAATATGATCGAGAAAATCGCCGAACTGGTGCGCGACAAACGTATTGAAGGCATTTCCGACCTGCGCGACGAGTCCAATCGCAATGGCATGCGGGCGGTCATCGAACTTAAACGCGACGCCAATGCCGAAGTCATTCTGAACCAGCTCTATCGCTGGTCGCCGATGCAGCAGAGTTTCGGCGTCAACATGTTGTCTCTGGTTGGCGGACGCCCGCAATTAATGGGTATGCGCGGTTATCTGGAAGCTTTCCTGCGGTTCCGCCAGGAAGTCGTCGCGCGGCGCGCCCGTCACGAATTGAAGAAGGCGCGTGACCGAGCTCATGTCATTGTGGGCCTGGCACTTGCTGTGGCGAATATTGACGAAGTCATCAGCACGATCCGCAAAGCGCCCAATCCGGCCACGGCACGCGAGCAATTGATGGCGCGCGACTGGCCGGCGCAGGATGTCGCTTCGCTGGTTGCGCTGGTGGCCGATCCGCGATCTGTGCTATCGGACGGCCAGACCTTGCGGCTCACGCTGGAACAAGCCCAGGCCATCATGGATTTGCGTCTGTCCCGCCTGACGGCGCTGGGTCGCGAAGAACTGGGTGAAGAGGCCAAGGGCCTGGCCGACAAAATCAAGGATTTGCTGGATATTTTGCGGTCGCGGGCACGGGTTCAGGCCATCATCAAAGCCGAACTTCTTGAAGCGCGTGAGAAATTTGCGGTTCCGCGCCGCACGGAGATTCTGGACGTCGAGCTGGAAGTTGAAGACGAGGATCTGATCGCCCGCGAAGACATGGTGGTGACCGTCACGCATGGCGGCTATGTCAAACGCACGCCGCTGTCCGACTATCGGGCGCAGCGCCGCGGCGGCAAGGGCCGGTCCGGCATGTCGATGAAGGATGAGGACTTTGTTGCCACGCTGTTTGTGGCGAATACTCACGCGCCATTATTGTTCTTCTCGTCTGACGGCATGGTCTACAAATCGAAGACGTGGCGTCTGCCCATCGGCGCACCGAATACGCGCGGCAAGGCGCTGGTGAACATATTCCCGCTCGAAGAAGGCGTGACGATCACCTCGGTGATGGCCCTGCCGGAAGATGAAACCGAATGGGAAAAACTGGACGTCATGTTTGCGACCACGGCCGGCACGGTCCGCCGCAACAAGCTCTCCGACTTCGTTCAGGTCAATCGCAATGGCAAAATCGCCATGAAACTGGAAGGCGACGACCAGATTGTGCATGTTCGCCTTTGCACCGAAAATGATGACGTGTTGCTGACCACGCGAAAAGGTCGGGCCATCCGGTTTGCCACAACTGATGTGCGGGTTTTCCGCGGACGTAATTCTGTGGGCGTGCGAGGGGTGCGACTGGCCAAGGACGATCACGTCATCTCGATGGCGGTTCTGCATCACATGGACATCGAGACCGCTGAAGCCCGCGCTTATCTCAAACATGCGGCGGCCATGCGCCGGGCGATATCCGGAACCGACGATAGCGACGAGATTGAAGACATATCTCTGGACGGTGACGAAGCTGATGCCGCTCTGTCGTCAGAGCGGATTGCTGAACTGGGCGCGGCCGAGCAATTTGTGCTCACTGTCGCATCCGACGGCTTCGGCAAACGGTCCTCTGCCTATGAGTATCGTGTGATGAATCGTGGCGGGCAGGGTGTTGCCGCCCATGACCTGTCGCGCGGCATTCCGCTGGCTGCAAGCTTCACCGTGGAAGATGCTGATCAGATCATGGCCGTGACCGATGGTGGCCAGTTGATCCGCTTTCCTCTCGACACGGTCCGCATTGCCGGTCGTGCTACAAAAGGCGTTACGCTTTTGAAGCCGCGTGCGGGAGAATCTGTTGTGTCGGTTGTTCGTGTCGCCGATGGCGGCGAGGATGAAGAGGCGGACGGTGAGGCTGTTGAATTGCCAAACGATGAAGGTGATGCTGACGTATGACCCAGCGCATCGCGCTCTATCCCGGGACGTTTGACCCGATCACCAACGGCCATGTCGATATCATCGCCAGAGCGGTGAAACTGGTCGACAGACTGGTGATTGGCGTGGCGATCAATGAAGACAAGGGGCCGTTATTTTCGCTGGCGGAACGGGTTGCCATGGCCGAAGCGGTGGCCCGGAGCATGGAAACCGAAACAGTGATCGAGGTGAGACCGTTTGACGGGCTGCTGATGCATTTTGCTGAAGAGATCGAGGCGACCAGCATTATTCGCGGGTTGCGGGCGGTCTCTGATTTTGAATATGAATTCCAGATGGTTGGCATGAATCAACGCCTTAATCCGAGGATTGAAACCGTGTTCCTTATGGCGGATCCTCGTCATCAGGCGGTGGCGTCTCGTCTGGTCAAGGAAATTGCCCGGTTGGGCGGTGATGTCAGCGCATTTGTGTCGCCGTCGGTCAAAAACATGTTGTTGGAGAAGTTTGCGTGATGAAACGATTCTGGATGTCCGGCGTGATGGCCCTGGCAATTGCCGCCACCGCCTGTGCTGAAAATGAAGCGGCGAACGTGACCGCCAATGACGAGGCAGAAATGTCCGTTGCGTCTGAAATCCCCGTCACGTCAGAGACCGAATCGCAGATTGGGGGTGAGCAGCAGATTGCGGCCCTGGTGCAGGACGAGGCTGAGGTCGACGCCGGCGCTGTCTTCGAGTTTCCGGATGATGCATGGCGCACGGTCGAGCAGAATCGCTTGCTCTATATCGAAACCGATCACGGCATGATCGTGATCGAACTGGCGCCGGAATTTGCTCCGCTTCATGTCGAGCGCATGACGACGCTGGCCAATGAACGTTTTTACGACTTTCTGGTCTGGCACCGGGTGATTGACGGATTTGTTGCGCAAGGCGGTGGAAGCCGGAGCAATCCTTCCCACTCGACTGAAATGGATCGTGTGCCGGGCGAATTTACGGTTCGGCGCAATCCGAATGAAATTCCAATCTACGAAACGCAGGATCGAGTTATAAATCCACGAAGTAACCCATCGACGGCGCGTGCCGGTTTCTGGAATGGCTTTCCGGCGGGCACCCAGGCTTCGGCGCTGGCGAGTATTACGGCCGATGGTCGGGTTGAAAGCTGGCTGCTTCACTGTAAAGGCGCGGCCTCGATGGCCCGAACGAGCGACCCGAACAGCGCGGGTAGCCAATTCTACATCACGCGCGGGAACGCCGAACATCTGAACGCGCAATACACGGTCTGGGGGCGTGTGCGATCCGGGCAGGATGCTGTTGACGCGATTGCCGTCGGGACAGCGGGCGAGGACCTCGGATTTGCGCCAGACACGATCCGGTCGATGCGGGTGGGATCCGATTCCAGTTTTGCCGGGCAGGTGACCGTCGAAGTGATCGATACAGATTCAGAAGCCTTCGCCATGTGGTTGGGGCCTTATGCGAGCGAAGGGCTGGATATTTGCGATATCGAAATTCCAGTCCGAATCACGGAGTAATTACATTGGCAGATCAAAATCTTGTTTTTCAACTCGAAGGCGGCGATGTCGTCATCAAATTGCGCGACGATCTTGCGCCGAAACATGTCGCACGGATATCCGAACTGGCATCTGATGGCTATTATGATGGCCTTACATTTCACCGCGTGATCGATGGCTTTATGGCCCAGGGCGGATGCCCGGACGGCACCGGCATGGGTGGTTCGGGCACGAATTTGCAGGCTGAATTTAACTCGGAACCGCATGTCAGAGGCGTATGCTCGATGGCCCGGTCGTCGGACCCGAATTCCGGTGACAGCCAGTTTTTCATCTGTTTTGACGATGCCACTTTTCTTGACCGGCAGTACACGGTCTGGGGTGAAGTGATTTCCGGAATGGAGCATGTTGATGCCCTGCCAAAAGGCGAACCACCGGCGGCTCCCGGTAAAATCGTTTCCGCCAAGCTGGTGGATGCTTAATCGGTCGATGCCGGGTTCAATCCCAGCGTAGCAATTACCGGCCGATGATCGGATCCGGTATTCGGGCCACGATGGATATCCATCGTGGCCCATCTGCGTCCGGCATAAATATGGTCGATCCCGGTGATCATGGTTGGGAACGGCAATGTTCTGCCATATTCATTCGCGAATCTTCCCTCCGACGGCCAGGTGGCGATACCGTGCGTACGCCGGACAGAGCCAATATCTCGATCAAACCGGCTCAATGCTTTGGAGGGCGCTGCGGCATTGAAATCGCCGAGAATGATGAGGCTGTCCTGATCAAAAACCTGAATAATCTCCGCGAAGTTGATGCGTTCCTGATCCTGGGGGCTGAGCGGGCTGGGCCAGGTGAAATGCACGGAAATCACCACAAAGGTATCGCCGTCCGGCAACTCAATCCGCGCCCAGCTTGAGGCTGGAAAATCCCATCTCCATAGCGCATCGCCGTCGCTGCGATGCGCATCAAGGATATCGCGCATGCAGCCGGATTCGATGATGCGCAGATTGGAATAAAGACCGACCGGTGCGCGATTGCAGACCGCTGAATAGGCATAATGCGCTTCCACGGGGCCGTGAATCGCACGGGTGCGCGCATCCGCTTCCTGTAGCGCCAGCACATCGGCATTCAGCTCGATCAGGTAGTCGGCAGCATTCTGAGGAGAGCGATTGCGACCCCAGATATTGTGGGTGGCGAAAACGACAGGTTGATGACCTGTTGCGATGATTGTGCTGTCTGCTGTCTGCGCGCGCCAGGCCTCTCCGCCAATGGGAGCGGCAATCAATGTTGCGATTAAAATCGCCAGGCGTCGTTTTGGTAAGCGAAACAGGATCATCCCGGCAACGACCATGACCGCCATCAGCATCCACAGCGGCCAGACCTGTCGAAATATATCAGCCATCGACCAGAAAGGGGCCAGCCAGATGAGCACGGCCACGGTGACTAGAGCCCAGACTGCGATGTCAGCGAGAATCGTGCGGCCTGCCTGCCGCCGGAACCAAAACCGCACACGTATCTCCCATTGCTGAACAGCATAAAGCTTGCCGAGTATTGCGGCAAAATATAGACCCCGCGGCCATGCGTCTCAGCGATTTTGATTTCCACATGCCCGAAGACCGGATTGCCCTGCGGCCCGCCCGACCGCGCGATGCCGCGCGCTTGCTACACATCCCTGCCTCCGGCCCATTTGGCGATCAGGGTGTTCGTGATCTCCCGCACTTGCTGCAGGCTGGCGACGTGCTGGTTTTGAACGACACGAAAGTTTTGCGCGCGGCCCTGTCGGCGATACGTCCGGCCCGGAATGCGGACGGCGGAGATGTTGCGGTGTCCGTCAATCTTCACAAGCGCGTCGATGACGCGCGTTGGCGAGTTTTTGCAAAACCCGGCAAGCGCTTGCGCGAAGGCGACCGACTGGAATTTGGTCAGCTGGTCGCAACGATTGAAGCAAAATCTGAAGGCGGTGATTTCCTGATTCAATTCAATGAATCAGGCGCAATGCTTGACGCGGCGATTCGGTCGATCGGGTCTCTGCCATTGCCGCCCTATATCGCGTCGAAGCGCGACGTTGATGCAGCGGATGAAGACGATTACCAGACGACATTTGCTGCGAAAGACAAGACTGAATCGGTGGCCGCGCCTACAGCAGGCTTGCATTTCACCGACGGGTTGATGAACCAGTTGCGCGCCGCCAGGGTCGAATTTGCAAGGGTCACACTTCATGTCGGTGCCGGTACTTTCCTGCCGGTAAAATCCGAAAATATTGCAGAACATCAAATGCATGCGGAATGGTGCGAAATTTCTGATTCAAGTGCCGACCTCATCAATCGCGCGAAGTCTGAGGGGCGACGGATTATTCCTGTCGGCACGACCGCACTCCGGACGATTGAAAGCCTGGCGGTTGGCGAACAGGTGCGCGCAGGGACAATGGACACAGACATCTTCATTACGCCGGGCTATTGTTTCCGTGTGACCGATGCGTTGTTGACCAATTTTCACCTGCCAAAATCCACACTGTTCATGCTGGTTTCCGCACTGGCGGGGCTGGACCGGATGCAGGCCGCCTATGCTCATGCAATCGCGACCGGATACCGATTTTTTTCCTACGGCGATGCGTGTTTGATCGAGGCCGGAAAATGAGCGCTTTCCCGTTTGAAATTCACGCTGTCGATGGTGCCGCCCGAACCGGTACGCTGAAAACCGCGCGCGGCGATATTCGCACACCGGCTTTCATGCCAGTAGGGACGGCAGCTACCGTGAAGGCGCTCTATCCTGAACAGGTGCGGCAGGCCGGAGCCGACATTCTCCTGGGCAATACCTATCATCTGATGTTGCGGCCGGGGGCTGAACGAATCAAACGACTGGGTGGCCTTCATGAATTCATGCGTTGGGACGGACCGATCCTGACCGATTCTGGCGGCTTTCAGGTCTGGTCTCTGGCGGGCTTGCGAAAGCTGACGGAAGAGGGCGTTGAGTTCCAGTCGCATATCGACGGATCGAAACATCAATTGACGCCGGAACGGGCCATTGAGATCCAGGCAGATTTGCTCGGGGCTGACATTTCAATGCAGCTGGACGAATGCACCAATTTTCCCTGCACCGAAGACGAGGCGCGTGCATCGATGGAAATGTCCTTGCGCTGGGGCCAGCGTTGTAAGACGGCCTTTGGCGAACGCTCCGACCAGGCCTTGTTCGGAATCGTTCAGGGTTCGGTGTTGGAAAACCTTCGCAAGGCGTCGGCACAGGGGTTGGTAGATGCCGGATATGACGGCTATGCGATCGGTGGGCTTGCGGTTGGTGAAGGCCTTGAAACGATGTGTAACGTACTCGACTTCACAATCCCCGAATTGCCGGATGACCGTCCTCACTATCTTATGGGAGTTGGTAAGCCGATCGACCTGGTGGAAGCCGTTGCGCGCGGCGTCGATATGTTTGATTGCGTCATGCCAACCCGTTCCGGGCGGCATGGGCAGGCCTGGTCAGATTTTGGCCCTGTCAATCTGAAGCGCGCCGAATTTGCTGAAGACGCCGAACCGCTGGCTCCTGAAATCGATTGTCCGGCCAGTCGTGATTACTCGAAAGCCTATCTGCATCACCTGGTGCGAGCCGGGGAATATCTCGCTGCGATGCTGCTCAGCTGGCATAATGTCGCCTATTACGAAGATCTGATGGCGCGTATGCGCGCGGCAATTTCGGCAGGCGAGTTCGACACATTCGCAGCTGATTTCAGATCGCGATGGGCTGATGGGCAAGCAAAGCGAAATTAATCGGGGTTGGATTCGGGCAAAAGATCATACGCATCGAATGCGTGCTGCAAGTATTCTTCTCCGCAACCGAACCCATCAAACAATCCGCGTAAATATGCCCGACGGTTAAGCGCGGTGATTCTTTGTTCCCGGGCTTCGCGTTCGATTTCGCCTGCACGCCCTACAAAACGTAGAACGGGCCGCGCCGGGTTCAAGCCTACTATGGCTGAATGATAGAGATCGCGCGCGCCGTCTGACACAGCCTCACCGCTTCGCCCGGCCCACATGGCGCTGCGTTCCCGCCAGCTGCGCTCTTCCTCGGTCTCATTTTCCTGCTCGCCGGGAATGTAGATTTGCTCCGCGCCCAGCACGGCCGTCAGTCGGGCGATGTCCCTAGCAGTTGTCGAGCAGATCCGGCGCGCGCCTTCACCGCCATAGGGCGTGGGCACAGTTTCGTGACCTTCGTCGACCATGATTGTTCCGGGGCGGTCCTGCGGAAGGCCGAGCGCATCCGACACTGCTGACTGGGTTTCGCCAATCCCGGAAGCCGTCATGCGTGCGCTGGTTGAGGGCACAGTTGAGCATCCTGTGAAGGTCAAAGCGATGACCAATATTCCGAGGGGCAGCCTATCCATGAGCTCAGCATATCACCGCTACAGCCAACTGCATCCATGAAAACAAGTTCAGTCGACCATTATTGACGTTGCCACCGGTTGCCTATAGGTCCACCTTTCCTTTTTGGGAGCCTGTAGCTCAGTTGGTAGAGCAACTGACTTTTAATCAGTAGGTCCAGGGTTCGAATCCCTGCGGGCTCACCATTCTTCCGGTCGAATTTGTCGTGTACTAAAAAGGCCCGTTTGGGCCGGTATTGTTAAATGGCATGCGACCGGTGCGAATATGCAACACCGAATTTCCAACGACTTAGCGGCTAATTTACCCACCGGGATCACGGTTATACGCCGTTAAACCAGCCTGCGCGGCCCTTTTTCGTGTTTCAGGCGAGTCGGGTGTCGCGCCATTCGTGTCTGAAAAAAGACGCTCACAAAGGCGGTTCGAGAGGCGCTAGGGGCTGGCCTCTCCCAATTTTTTCCTGTAATCAATATGCAGCGCGTAACGTTTTTGCGCTTCACCTGTGTCTGGATTCTGTTCAGACCTTTAGTTCACGCGATGGAGGCAGTTTGCCTCCGGAGGGGGTAAAATGAAAAAGTGGCTTTTAACAGCGGCCGCGACCGGTGCCATCGCGATGGCGTTCACTGGTTCAGTGCACGCTGACGAAGGTTGGTATGTGAGCGCGGGCGTCGGTAACGGCGGCTTCGGTAGCACGGAAACTTCGGGTTATCGTCTTGGCGCAGAAATTGATGGTGCCGGAGATTGGCGCCAGAATGCTGCAATGGGTTACGATTGGGCCGATGGTTGGCGCGCAGAAGCCGAATTGGCTCACCGCTTCAATGATTTCGGTGCAATTGGCAATCACGAAGACAGTTCCAGCAGCATGCACATCTGGAGCCTGATGCTGAATGTCTATCGTGACTTCAACGAAGGCGGCTTCATCTCACCATATGTTGGTGCGGGTGTTGGTGCTGCGCAAGTTGTGTTTTCCGGCGCTGGCTGGGATACCGGCGCACGTCCGACATTTGCAGGTAGCGGTCCACCCGGAGTGATCGTGAACCCGGCTGCAGGCGCACGTTTTGTGACGACCAATGATTCGGACATCACCTATCTGGCCAACCTGATCGCGGGTATTGGCTGGCGCTTCTCCGACCAGTTCATCATTGATACGCAGTATCGTTATGTTCGCCTCGGCGAAACGAATTACTCCGGCGCAACCCCAACTGCTGTTGGTGGCGCAGGCGTAATCCGTCAGGGCGGCACAAGCTTCCCGGGTACGACTGTTGGTGGTGAAACGGGTGTGAGCGATGTGAGTGGCCATGAAGGCTGGATCACGATGCGGTATCTGTTTGCGGCTCCTCCGCCGCCTCCGCCGCCTCCGCCGCCTCCGCCTCCGCCTCCGCCTCCGCCTCCACCTCCGCCGCCTCCGCCTCCACCTCCACCACCACCTGTGTGTGAAGACGTTGGCTTTGTGGTTTACTTCGAGTGGGATCGCTCGAATCTGACTGATCAGGCTCGTGCCGTGGTCAACCAGGCTGTAAACCAGGCGCGCAATTGCGGCGTGTCGAGTGTTGCGATCGACGGTCACGCTGACCGTTCCGGTGCTGCAGCTTACAATGTTGGTCTGTCCGAGCGTCGTGCTCGTGCGGTTCGTGACGAACTGGTTCGCCTCGGCGTTCCGGCCAGCGCGATCTCGCTTCAGGCCCTGGGCGAAAGCCGCCCGGCGGTTCAGACACCGGATGGTGTTCGCGAGCCGCTCAACCGTCGTGCAGAGGTCCTCGTAGACCTGCGCTAGGCTGACGGTTAGCAAGACTAAGAGAGCGGTCCGGCCATTTGGTCGGGCCGTTTTCTTTTGCGCCAATGCCCGGGCCATCCCCGCACTGGCGAAGGCCGGTTCCAGACCTTGACCCGACAATGGGCAAGGATAGAACGGAGCCAACGAATTTCAGTTTCAGGAGACCTTCATGGGCAAGCCCGACGCCTCGTACCGGAAACGCCGGATCGGTAATCACGATCTCGCGCCGGAAACACAGATGATGAGCTATGGCTTTGACCCGAAGTTGTCGGAACACTCCATCAAAGCCCCGGTTTTCCTGACTTCTACCTTCTCTTTTGACACAGCTGAAGACGGGGCCGCCTTCTTCCGCGTCATGGGCGGAAAACGTCGAGAGGGAGATCCGGAATCAGCGGGCCTCATGTATTCCCGGTTTAACAACCCGAATGTCGAAGTTCTCGAAGACCGTCTGACCTTGTTCGATGGCGCTGAGGAATCACTTGTGTTTTCATCCGGCATGGGGGCGATTTCGACGGTGATCATGGCCTTCGCCGGGGCAGGCGATGTCGTGTTGCATTCCACCCCGCTTTATGGCGGAACAGAAACCCTTGTTCGCAAGATATTGCCTCGATATGGCATAAGCGGCGCAGAATTTTTTGCTGCGGCTGAAGATGCCGAGATCGATGCGGCAGCAGACGCTGCAATGAAGCAGGGTCGTGTCACTGTCATCTATACCGAAACCCCCACCAATCCCACCAATGACCTTGTCGACCTGCAGATGTGCGTCAAACTCGCTGACCGGATTGGTGAGCAACAGGGCCATCGCCCGGTCGTGGTGGTCGACAATACATTTCTGGGTCCGGTGGGCCAGAATCCGCTGGAACTCGGCGTTGATATTCTGGTTTATTCGCTTACGAAATATGTCGGCGGTCACAGTGATCTGATTGCTGGTGCTGCGATGGGCTCTTCCGAGTTGATGGCTCAAATTCGGCCCTTGCGCAGTGGTATCGGAACCAATCTGGACCCTCACACCTCGTGGATGTTGATGCGGTCCCTTGAAACCGTAAAACTTCGCATGGATGCTGCGGCACAAGGCGCGGCCAAAGTGGCTGAGTATCTGAACAATCACCCACAAGTGGAACGGGTCCGCTATCTCGGCTTCCTGGACGACGGTTCGCGAGATGCGCGCGTCCACAAGCAGCAATCCAGCTCGGATGGGTCAACATTCGCATTTGACGTGGCAGGCGGGCAGGCGGGGGCGTTCCGCTTCCTGAATGCGCTGAAAGTGGTCAAACTGGCTGTGAGCCTTGGCGGTACGGAAAGTCTGATCTGTCATCCAGGATCGACGACCCATGCCGCAGTTGACCCTGAATTACAGGCACGGCTGGGCTATACGCCGGGCATGGTGCGCCTTTCCGTCGGGGTCGAAAGCCCGAATGATCTGATCGCGGATCTTGAACAGGCGCTTGCCAACGTCTGATTCTGGACAGCAAGCAGACGAGAGGTCGACATGACACCGAAAGTCGAACTGACGCGCGCGGAATCTGATGCCCTCGACTGGATTGACGGTCAGGCCGACGGCATGATTGCGACCTTGCGGGACTGGGTGAATATCAATTCCGGTAGCCGCAATTCCGCCGGTCTGGAGACGATGCGTGGCAAAATATCGACCGCTTTTGCTCCTTTGAACGGTGAGGTCCGGGCTGTCGATCTGAAGCCGTCCGTCGTCGTCGAGAAAAACGGCGATGTGACAGAGCAGGCCTATACGCCGTCTTTCCATTTGATTCAGCGACCTGATGCGCCAATCCGGATTGTCCTGACAGGACATCACGATACGGTCTTCCCGCAAGATGACAGTTTTCAAAGTTGGTCGATGCGGGACGCGGATACGATGAATGCACCTGGCGGTGCGGATATGAAAGGTGGTCTTCTGGTCATGCTTCATGCGCTGATGGCGCTGGAGCGCAGTCCTTTCAAGGAACAGATCGGCTATGATGTTCTGATAAGTCCGGATGAAGAGATTGGGTCGCTTGGGTCTGGGCCGGTGCTCCATGCACTTGGATCCAAAGCCGATATTGGCATGACCTATGAGCCTGCACTGGCCGATGGGTCGCTGGCGGGCGCGCGTAAAGGGTCCGGAAACTGGTCGCTTAAAGTGTCAGGCAAGGCTGCTCATGCCGGACGCGAACATCATGTCGGACGCAATGCGATCGTGGCGGCCAGCGCGTTTGCGCTTGAGCTGGACGAGCTCAATGGCCGGCGCGAAGGCGTTACCTTCAATGTGGCGCGGATTGACGGTGGCGGCCCTCCGAATGTCGTCCCTGCCAATGCCGTCGTTCGATTTAATGTCCGCGTGAAAGATGAAGCAGATCAGCACTGGGTGCTCGATAACCTCGCCCAACTGACGCAGGACACCCAGGCACGCGACGGTATTCAGGCTGAAATGTTTGGTGGATTTACACGCCCCGCCAAGCCAATGAGCGCAGCCAATGCGCAAATGTTCGAATGGACGCGAACAGCCGGGTCGGCGCTGGGGCTGGATATTCGCTGGAACGCGACCGGGGGTGTTTGCGAAGGCAACAATCTATGGGCAGCCGGTTGTCCGAATGTCGATACTCTGGGCGCGTGCGGTGCCGATATTCACTCTCATGACGAAATCGTTTTGCTGTCCAGTTTGCCGGAACGGGCGAAACTGTCTGCCATTATGTTGATGAAGTTCGCTTCTGGGGAATTTGACGCAAAAGCAGCGCGTGCGCTGGCGTCCGGAGGATAATGTATGCTGAGAGTACGCGCTGCGCGCCAGGACGATATTGATGCTTTTGCATCGTTAGCTGATGCCGCAGGTGCCGGGTTTACGAGCCTTGCCGTTGGACGGGATGATCTGGCGATGCGATTGGTAAAGTCGAAAGCCGCTTTTGCCACTCCGTCACCCGGAAGCGGCGAGCTAACGTATCAGATGATGCTGGAGGATACGGAAAGCGGCAAAATTCTAGGCTGCTCTGCGGTGAAGTCAGCGGTGGGCGTCTCCAAACCATATTATGATTTCAAGATCGTCACGCTGGCGCAATCATCAAAGGAAGCTGATCGGCGCTTTGACATGGATGTAATGATTCTGGTCAATGATTTTGCGGGGTGTTCTGAAGTCGGAACCCTGTTTGTGGGAGAGGGTGCACGCGGAAGCGGGGCCGGCCGCCTTGTCGCGCAGACAAGATATTTGCTGATCGCCGCAGATTATGACCGGTTCGGTCCCCATGTTCTGGCTGAATTGCGGGGCGTTGTCCGGGACGATGGTTCCTCGCCGTTTTTTGATCATGTCACGCGACCATTTTTTCGAATGAGTTTTGAAGAAGCCGATCGATTGAGCGCAGCCTCGGACAATCAGTTCATTCTCGATTTGATGCCGAAACACCCGATTTATCTGGACATTCTCCCCGAAGCGGCCCGCGAAGTGCTCGGTAAAACCCATGCGCAAGGTGGTGGGGCTCGCACATTGCTGGAGTGGGAAGGCTTCACCTACAATAAATATGTCGACATTTTTGACGGTGGCCCCTTGATGTCGGTGCCGACGCGCCAGGCGCGAACCGGCCGCGAAAGTCGCATCATGACCATTGGTGCAGGTGGAG